>DAIOWV010000015.1:0-28314 GCA_036758285.1 Taishania sp.
ATAACCAAATAACAAACTTTTTAATCAAAAACTGAAAAATAAACCAAAGATTTAAAATGAAAATCGTAATTTCGTAATTCACTAAAATTTATTTGTTTTGAATTACCGGAATTGTTTTATAAACAGTATTGCGGCAAGTCTTTTCGCAATTATTATTAGTAATCAATTTGCGGTTACTCAGTTTGAAAAACGTTCTCCTAATCCTGGCGGATACTGGATAGCATATACAGGAGATAATAAAATAAACAGTAAAATAGGAATTCATTCAGAAGCACAATTTAGAAGTTTATTTCTAGGAGGTACAGTCGAAAGTTTTTTATTAAGGACAGGTTTGAATGTCTATCTCAAACCTTATGCAATGGCAACTGCAGGCTATGGTTTTTTTTATGCCTATCCTTCAAGTGATGAAATTATTGGTTCAAAAACAATGGAACATCGTATTTGGCAACAATTAATTCTTCGTCAAAAGTCAAAAAATATTTTCATGGAGCATCGCTATCGTTTAGAACAGCGATTTATAGAGAATATTTCTACGAATAAAAAGAGAGATGATTACCGATTGAGGTATCGTTTTCAAGTTTTGTTTCCCATGTATTCAGTTTCTCCCCATTTAAGACATTTTTTTGTAGCAGTTAATAGTGAGGTAATGTTGAATTTTAGAAGCAATCCTTCTAGAATTTTTGATAGAAATCGTTTTTTCTCAGGAATAGGATATCAGGTAAGTCCTAAAATGAATTTTCAGTTAGGTTATTTGAATCAATTTTCTCAAGTATCAGGTAGTTCTATAGCACACAAAGACCATATTTTACAATTTTCTGTTTCATATAATATGGATGATTTGATGCAATCATTTTTTAAGAAAAAGCAAGAGATATGATAGCAAAGTATATAGGATTAGTTTTTATCATCATATCATTTTTCGGATTCTCTCAAAAAATCAAATATTTTGAAGATGAAATTGGTATCATGGGGGAATTTAGATATTCTGGTGATTTTGATGATAATGTTCGTCTACCTAAAAATGGGAACATTGAAATTCGATGGAGAAATAGTAATGTGGATGAATTAGTTACATTCAAAGTAAAAGGGCAAACGAAAGAATACATTCCTATTGGAAAATGGATATGGGAAGAAGCCAACTGGAATTACAAGATAAATGTTGGATCCAGTGTAGCACCTAATTTTGATGCAAGAGCTGAACGTTCAAAATGGGAGGGAAATTTTGTTAATGGTAATCCAGATGGAAAGTGGATTTTCATTTTAGATAGCATTAATGGAAGTGGAAAACCTTTCGGTAAGAATTTGCAGATTAATATTACATATAAAAATGCTAAACCAGTTGGAGCATTGTCTGTAATAGATAATTTTACTGAAAACAACTTCAGATTAACAGGTTTTTGTGATACTAATGGACTAGCAACAGGTGTTTGGCTCTATTCATATAAGGACAAGAAAGGAGAATTAATAAAAGAAGAGCGAGTTTATAAAAATGGTTTATTACTCGAGATTAGAAGTTTTGAAGGATTAACTAAACATGTACTGAAATTTGATTTTAATCATCAATTTATTTCTAATAAAGCTGACAATGATGATTCATTTACTTTGGGGGAACTTAAGTTTCAACAAGATGAATTTGGAGGAATTTCATCCGAATTATTTCACGAAAGTTTAACTGAATTTTTTTTAAAGGGTTGGCAATTAAGTGAGTTTAAATATAGTTTTAAGCAAGAGTTACCAATGTTTAAACGTTTGAAATATCCTTTGACAGTTTCGGAATTGGACAAATTAGTAACTTGTAAAGAATTAATTGAGAAACAAAATAAAGCTATTTCTGACGTTTTGGCAAGTAATATTGATTTTCATCGTTCAAGAAGTCAAGAATTAGATACAACAATTTCTTATTTAGAACTTCAACGTAAGCGTTTGATTTCAATGGATTCATTATTGAAAAGAGTCGATTTACCTTTTTTTACATATAAAAATCGATATGCAAAAGATATAGAAGGATGGATATTAAAACTAAATTCGCTGCGCTTTCAAAATGGTGAGGTTTATGATTCTTTGTTTGTACAAATTCCATTTATTCGTACAAATCAATCGGATTCAATATTTATTTTTGAGGTCTTCTTAAACGAATTGAGACAAAATGAGGTAAAACTTCCCAAATATTTTCATGTTATTGAAGATGCACATATATTGGTCAATCGGGAAGGAGAGTTAAAAGCCATTGAAAATAGAATGGTTGAATGCTTTAGGGAACAAGCTGAATTCTATGAATATCAAGAAGGCATAGGCGCTTTAATTTACCAAAAATGGTTGAAAAATGAAATTCAGAATCAATTAATTACATTTACTCAGACTGATGATTATGAAGATGCTCTTAAAATTGGGAATAATGTAGTAACAATGTTAGATTCATTAGATCGTTGGCAAAGTGAAGTTGTGTTATTTGATAATATGCAACGATTATTAAAGTCAAACTATTCTTATTTAGCTTATAATCCTTATACAGGTGTTAATGATATTGAAATAATAAATAAAAAGAAATTTTATAATACCATTCAAACTGTTTTGTGGCCTTATTTAATAAATCAAATTAAAGAAGAGAATGATTGGGTAAGTTGGAATATGTTATGGCAAAGACAATTTTTGTTCTATGGTTATTTGATGGATTTCTCGCTGAAAGAAGATACTCATTCCAAAAGGATTAACAAAAAGTTGAAAAATGAAAGTAAACCAGAAAAAATTGTAAAAGTTCTCGAACAAGAATTGAAAAAGTAATAAATAAAAAAGAGGGATGTTAATTAACATCCCTCTTTAATTTTTTTTGCGAATTACTTCAATGTACAAGTAGCAACAGAATTAGTCCCTTGTTTACATTTGTCTTCAGCATCTTTTTTCTTCATTTTCTCAAAAGTTACAGAAGAACTTGCAGAAGAACTACCAGATGAAACAGTACACTCACAAGTGTATTCTTTTTTACAAGAAGCTAATGCCAAAACTGCTACTGCAGCAAATAATACTTTTTTCATGTTTTAATTTTTTATAATAGTTTCGGCAAATATAAAACTTAAATAGAAAAAAACAAATGAAATAGGTTATTTAATCTGCTATGTGACAACTATTTCCTGTTACTACAATTATTCCCATTGGAATTTTTTCTTCACAAATTTTCTGTGCATCTTTTTTACTTTTATCTTTAATGCGATAGGAATTAATTTCATTTGAATAATTACATTCACAAGTCCAATCTTTTTGGCAACCAATTAATATATAGGACAATAGAAGCGTGTAAAAAAGTCTTGATTTCATAAAATTCCGTTAGTTTTAGTTATTTAAATATAATATTTATAGTCTATAAATGAATCATTAAATATTTGTATAATTCTACCATACACATAATATCGTATTTTGCTACAAGTTCATCTGGCGTATGTACATTGTCTTCAGGTGCACCAATAAAACACCAATCAATAGGTAAATCTGATTTTTGAAGTACTCCACCATCACTACCACCAGCGGATTCTACTTCTAATTGAAACGAGACTTCAGATAATTTAGCTAATTGAATGATCTTGTTTAAATAAGAACGTCTGGGTAATAAACTATCTCGCATTGAAATTGCTACTCCTTTTCCATGTGGAACACCATTCGTAACCCAGGTAATATCAGAAATAAGGGCTTGACGAATAGCGTACTTTTCAAGTAAGAATTTTGCACAAAAACCAACACTATTTCCTCCATGTTCTTCATAAGTAGAGAATACAATTGCACCATTTTCAAGAGTTTCTGCAACTTTTAAAGCATTCCAGACACCTAATCGATTATCCATGTAGGGAGATTGAATATAGTCATCCGATTCCTGAAAATTTGGTTTAAATGTCAATAAAGTTCCTCTTTCAATTTCTCGATCAAATACATATTGTAATTCTTTTGAACCATCTTCATTTTCAATTACCATTAATTCTGTTTCAATTTCTCCAATTGAATCACTTCCGACCAACTCGATTCCATCAATCAATCTTGGGCCACCAACTTTTATTAATTCTTTATCATATCCAACAGAAAAACCAATCGTATCCATATGTGCATAAATAGCTGTTCTAGGTTTTCCAAAAACGAGAATTACGCAATCTTGAAAACCGTCACCATAAAAAAGTTCAGGTTGTACTTTCCATTTTTTTGATTCAGATTTTACATAATCAATTATAAATTGAGCGATTGTACCTTCATCACTAGCTGCACCACGTATTTCTGTTAATTGTTTTAATAATTTCATTTCTATAAAATTTAGTAATTGATTACCATTCACCTAATTCTTTGATGTTTAATTCTCCTAAGTCATTTAATTCAGTTTTCAACTTTAAACTATTATTCAATGGGATTTTGACATCAATTTTACAGTCTAATTCAAACTGTTGATTACTATAATCTAAATTCATTTTTTTCAACCAATTCATGATTTCAGGCATTAATTCATAAGTAAATTGGATTTGCACATGATGAAAAACTTCAATTTCAATAATTTCAGCTTGTTTTAAAGCATCTTGAGCTGCTTCTCTGTATGCGTGGATTAAACCTCCCACCCCCAATTTAACTCCCCCAAAATAACGAACTACCCCAATTAGAACATTCGTTAAATCAAAAGACTGGATTTGCCCTAAAATTGGTGCACCTGCAGAATTTGATGGTTCACCATCGTCATTTGCACGAAATTGTTTTTTATCTAATCCAAATCGATAAGCCCAGCATACATGCCTTGATTGGTAATGTTCTTTTCTCCATTTTTCCAAAAAACGTTTAGCTTCTTCTTCTGAATAGCATGGAACGGCATAAGCAATGAATTTCGAACCTTTTTCTTTGTAAAGTCCTTCCGATTGCTGAGAAAGTGTTTGATATGTTGTTTGTATTTCCAATTTTACTTTAATAAAATGTGTTATACAAATAAAATCGTTGAAAACTCTTCCAATTTCCAATTTGATGAAATTAGAGGAGTTCTGTAAATTTTTGACATCATTCGATGTAGAAATAAATACCCTAATTTGATAATTGTCAAATAGAAAAGAATCCCGTTTAAAAAAAAGGTTTTTTCAATTGAGTTAAAAATTGGTATTTTACCTAATTGATTTATTTTTATATGATTGATTTCTTTGAAATTCACATTACACTGTTCTATTATCACAAATGTAATGATTTTAACGGTTTGAATTTTGTAGATTTTAAGTTGAAAGCAAGTTTTACAATTATTATTGTATGCAATCTACTTTCGTAATTTTTATCTTTAATTATTTTCTAAGATAAAAATCAGCTAGTTGTATTGTAAATATTTGAATTCATTTTCAAATCTTGTACAATCCCTATTGTTAGTTCAATTGTATCTATATAATTAAGAAGTAATCTATTAGAAATCAAGTCTCCAAAAAGAGAAGGGCGAAATGATTTATTTGAAAATAATCCAATATGTATGAATTCATCCGCAAAAGACATCGAAAAATATCGGTGTTTCTCTTTAAATTTTAAAATACGTTCCATCATAGAAGTTGTTAAAATAAAACGAGCTTCAATTTGATCCTGACTATAAACGACAAAATATTTTTGAAATTCAGGATCTTCTAGATTAACTTTTTTTGCTTTTTTAGGAGCAATACTATGCTTGGCTAAAAAATTACCTATGAATCTCATTTTTCCGTTTAAAATGTCAGGAAAAATAACTGTTCTTGACTTAAAATTCTTTGGAAAATCAGCTTGAAAATATATACCTTGAAAAATAGTATTGTAGCCAACTCCTTCACTAGATGTGTCTTTTGATTCGGCAATTACTTCTGCAAAACGAATAGAGACATTATCAATTTCTCCTTCAAAGTAATCGTTTGATTGGTAACGGTCAATCTTTTCTCTCGTAATACCACTGTTTTTAAAGGCTTCTTTCGATATTCCGTATTCTGGATAATACTGTAATTGATCATCAATTAAAGGAGTTAATTTTGAAATAATATTTTCTCTAAACAATTGTTCGTATTCAGCTTTTAACAAATAATATTTCTTTTGAAGATTAATGAATCCAAAGAAAATGATGAATATCCCTACAAAATATTTTGCTTCATTGAAATAATATGCATTTGCAATCATGAGAGCGACTATTATTAGAAGACGAAGTGTAAAACGTAGTTTTATCGACTTTCTTTTTTGTAACAATAGTTGAATTGAGTCTGAGTAGTTTTGTTCAAAATTTTGTTTGATATTATCTAAGCTGTTCATTCATTTGTGTTTAATAGAAATTAAGAGTGTTGTTTTCACGCTGTTCGTTAGGTATTGTGAAAACATTTTTTTGTTTATATCCAACTGATTTGGCAATGAGTAGCGCGGGGAACTGCTGGATTTTCGTATTATATTCAGTCACTGCAGAATTATAAAAACGGCGTGAAGCAGAGATTTGTTCTTCGGTTTCATTCCAAACTTTCTGTAAGTGAATAAAATTTTCTCCTGATTTCAAATCTGGATAATTTTCGACTGAAACATTTATTATATTCAATTTACTTCGTATTTGATTCTCCAGTTTTACTTTTTCATCGCTAGAAATATCATCATGAAGGTATTTAGTTCTCATTTCCGTTAATTCATTTAACAACGTTTTTTCATGTTTCATGTAGCCTTTGACGATTTCAATTAATCCAGGAATTAAATCATAACGTTTTTTCAACATCACGTCGATGCTTCCAAAAGCGTTGTCGACTTGATTTTTTTTTCTTACGATTGAGTTGAAGAGTAGAACAAAGACTACAAGAAGAATGAGCAATAAAATTACCAATGACATGATTATTTCTTTACAACAGTTACTTTTTCACCGTATTTTTTGTCAACAATAAGAATAGCACAATAACGGTAAGAATCACCTGGACTTCCACCATTCTTGTTGTAAGTCAAAGTAGAAATACCATCTTTACTAGTCAATTTAAATGAATAATTGACAGGGTCGTTTGATGATTCATTGATATGAGCTATAACAAATTGCTTGTTGAAATCAATAGGTGTAGGTTGTCCATCTTCTCCCATAACAGTAGCCATTCCAAAGTATTTTTCAAACTCTTCTTCAGTTGTAATAGGATTCAATAGTTGCTCTTTGTTTTCTATTGTGTTTTTAACAAAATAGCGATTTCCAATAGTGTATGGTAGGTACGTTGTTCCATTTTGATCTTGAAACTCAACTTCTCCTTCATTTTTCTTGTCAACTATCAAAATGATATAACGACGAAATTGTGCAGAACCTTCGGAAACATCCTTTTTACTAAATGTTAATGTAATTTTATCAGCATTTTTTGTTAAGCTCACTGGATTGAACCCTTCGTGTGTGTATGACAACTCATCGATAACTGCAATAACATACTGTTTTGAGAAATCTATTGGTGTGGGTTGTCCTTTTTTGCCCATTATCGGTGCTTTTCCAAACAATTTGTTAAATTCTTTTTCACTTGTTATTTTTGGAAATACCAACATTCCTTCACTGACTGTGTTACTAACAAAGTAGTTGTTAGCTTGTGTAAAAGCAACTTTTTTGTTTTTTTGTCCAAAGTTATAGCTACTGAATACGATCAACGCCATTAATAAACCTATTTTTTTCATACTTTTTGTTTTTACTTGTTTATTGATTAAAATCTACCAACCCAATTCCTCACACATGTCAATTGTTAAGTATTCAGAACTGTCATCGTTGTAATAAATAGTGACTCCTAATCCATCTAAACAGCCCCAACCATTGTAACTAGTTTGGTAACCATTAGTGCTGTTGCTCACTGTAATATATCGGTTTGAAAATGATGAATGATTGAAGTCGTACACCACTTTTATTATTTGATCTTTTAATTCTTCAGCACCTCGTAATCCAATTGAAAAGTTGTAATAACCAGGATTGTTAGGAATAGGTATTGCGTTGACATTCGGAATGATTTCTACATAGTCGGATTCGTACCCTTCTTCCAAAACTGCACATCCATCAAATTCTACTTTATAGCGACTACCATCTGTTAATACAACAATTGCTTTCATTTCTTCCAAGCAAGTTGGTCCTTCAAATGTTGTTAGAAAATATGGAGCTTCAGTAGATCTAACGTATTTGTTGTAAAAATCTGGATGATCAAATACGTACACTACTTTTTCCACATAGGATTGAATTTCAGGATTAATTATCAATCCATATGCAACATAAAAATGATTCTCCGCCAATTCTTCGTAATAGCCAAATGGATGAAATACTTCGTATTCTTCATCAACATTTTCGTCGTTTGTTGGCTCTATAATTGGAATATCAATCGTGTCAATATTTACATATTCATCTGGTTTTGTTGTAGATAATTCATAATCTTTACTGATTACGTAAGCCTCGCTACCATTATCGCCCATCATGAGTTTAAAACACTCGTATTCAACCCAAATATGTCCATTTTCTCCCCAGTCTTTTCCCCAAGAATTCATGATTTTGAAAGCACGTTTGTTGTCATCGTAACCAACCATTAGCATTGCATGACCACTGTTTTGTTCCAGTTGTGTGCAATTGAATACACCGCTAGTTGGACCGTAATAATCAAAGTTTACGCCTAAAGATGAACCAATTATTACTGGTACATCGTTACTCAAATAAGATTTATACTCGTTTAAATTCAATCGGTTTTTTAATCGGTTGTAACCTTTGATTTTATTGGATGAAGCGAGATTCATCATCGATTGATTGGGTAAATTACAGTTGTTTAAATCGTAAGGCATCGATTGCCAAGAAGTAATTCCTTTCGTTTTCATCAATTCTAACGCATCCCCGATATAAGTTCCACAATCAGGACCGCAATTGCATTCGCGGATTTGATGGTAAACAAAAGACGGACTCATTATTTTTGATAAGTCCTTTGGCTTACCCCATTGATTTTTTGCTGAAAAATAAAACGAACCCAAAGCATAACCTGTTGCCCAAGCGACACACGAACCAAATTCTCCTTGTTCACCTACTGGAGGAAAGAAATTCTCAGATATTACATGGCTTGCAGGTAAATTTTTGGTTCCTTCAGAATTCATAAATGGAATTCGAATGGAATCGTACTTTCCATCAGGCATTGGATTGTAACCGGTTGATCGTTGAGCAAAAAGCTGTCCGGTAATTAGCAGGAGGAAAAATGGTAAATACTTCATATTTTGATTAATACATTGGTTTTTGTATAACAGGTCTTTGCTCATTATTCTCATTATAATTGTATTTCCAAGATGTTACCAAAAATGTGTTTTGATTTTGGTAACCATATACTTCAATATCTTCACCAGACCGAGGTGTACCGTTTTTTGATTCGGAGAAACAAACATCTATAACTTTCCAATTCCCACCTTTTGTTCCATTATCTGCCCATACAAAATATTGAAATTGACCAAAGTCACCACTGCATTTTGATGATTTGGCTCCTTTTGTAAATTGACCTAAACCAAGATAACTCGATTTTGCAATTGGTTTTGGAGCTGATTTCATTTCAGATGACTTGTATTCATTTTGTGATTTTGGAGTATATATTTCTTCTTCGGTGTCAGAATCTGTTTTCTCTACAATAACCTCACCTTTCGTGTTGATATAGAATATGTTTAGCTTTTTTTCTGCTTCATTGTAATAAATGTGTCCGTCTTCTTCCTGAGTTGTCCATGAACCGCAGTCAAAAGCAACAGCTGATAGCACTTGTCCTTCGTTACCTTCAAGGTAATTGATTTCACTGAATGGATCAGCACAATCATATTGCGGTTCAATGACTATTTTCCCTGTTTTTGCATCTGCAAAGCCAGTTTTTCCTCCTTTTATAATGCGAAACAAACCATAAGCTGGATAATCAGGTCCATTATCATAATTAAATACTTCGTATAGAACTTTTTCATTTCGGTCGATTCCTACCAAAGCACCTGTTTCTAGAGCTACAATTGCAAACGTACTAAACGTGTCCGTAAAACACATCGGGTATTTTCCTGACGGAATGACAATTTCGCCTGCCGCATTTTTATAACCAATACCAGCTGAGTCTTCAAAAGACAGAAGATACGAGTCTTCCTTGGTTTCTTCTGTCTTTTTTTCTCCACAAGAGACGAAGACCATTGTCAGTAACGCTAAAGTAATCATTGTAGTAGTAGTGCGTACTTGACAAAATAGAGTAGTAGTGGTTCTATTTATTTTAAATTGATTTTTCATATTAAATGTTTTTAGTAATCTTTTATTTACCATCCAAGCTGTTTGCACATATCTATGCTAAATGTTTTAGATGTGTTGTTATCAAAATAGATGGTTACCCCCAATCCTCTCAAACACCCCCAACCATTGTAACTTGTTTGGAAATTATTTACGCCGTTAGAAATGGTTTGATAACGATTTTTGAACGAAGAATGGTTGAAATCGTAAACGACTTTTACAATTTTACTTTTTACACTTTCAATTCCTCTCAATTGAATATTAAATGTGTAATATCCTTGCTGATTTTTATTAGGAACAGCTGTTACAACAGGTTGAATATCTAACGTATTTATATTTGTTTCAACCTTTTTAATAACCTCACATCCATTGAAATTAACAGTTGTAGACCTTCCATCTTTGAGATAAACTATTGCACTCATATTTGATAAACAGTGAGGACCTTCAAATGAAGTTTGGAAAAATGGGGCTGATGTAACGGTTACATATTTGTTTGCAAATGAAGAGTGATCAAAAATATAAGTTACTTTCTCCACTTGATTTTGAAAACTTTGATTTATTTTTAATCCATAATCGATGTAATAATGCCCCGTTTTTACTAATTCCCAGTGACCATAAGGTTCAAAATTTGACGCTGAAATAGTCGAATTATCAGGTGTAACAACTGGCTTTTCATCATTACTTAATGAATAATCTTTATTTACAACATAAGCCTCACCACCGTAACTTCCCATCATTAATTTGAAACAGTCGTAGTCAACCCAAATGTATCCATTTACGCCCCAATTACTTCCCCATGAATTCATGATTTTGAATGCACGTTTATTGTCATCAAAACCAACAATTAACATTGCATGTCCACTATTTGCCTCCAATTGTGTACAAGTAAAAGGATTAGCTGTTTTTTTCCAACCATAGGAACCAAAATTGGAACCTAGTTGCACGCCAATGATAATCGGCACATCGTTACTCAAATGTTCTTTGTATTCACGAAAATTCATTTTATCAACTACACGTTGCCATCCACTTATACGATAATTAGATGCTACATTGTATAAACTTTGGTCTGGTCGGTAACATTCATTATCACTGTAAGGCATATTCGTCCAAGGAACAATACCTTTTGTTCTCAACAGTTCCAATGCGCCTTGAACAGATGAACCGCAGTTACATTCTGTACATTTTCTTACATCGTGATAAACAAAAGCAGGACTCATTATTTGAGAACTATTTTCTGGTTTTCCAGTTTTGTTTTTTGCTGAAAAATAAAAAGAAGCAAAGGCATAGCCTGTTGCCCAACCTACGCATGATCCCATTTGTCCTTGACTTCTAGGAACAGGAAAATACTCTTCGGGAATAGTGTATGAAATTGGAACTTTTTTCGATTTGAATGTACTTGAAAAAGTAATCTCCAATTTGTCATATTCACCTTCGGCCATTGGTTCATATCCTGTTGCAAATTGTGAATGAACACTTACTGAGCAAACAATAAGAATGATTAAAAGTAATATTGATTTTAATTTATTCATAACTAATTTGATGATCGTTTTAATTGATGAAATTATTCTTCTAACAAAATTAGATTGATGAACAACAAAGCTTCGGTAATTTCTACGCATTCTATGGTAATTTTTACGCATCAATAATCCTTTTATATTTTTTGTTGTTTGATAATGAGTGCTTTATTTTTTTTGTAATTGAGGATAGGTTTTATCTTAATGAAGGATTTATCATTATTGACAAGCGTACCTTGTTAAGGTGATGATCCTATTAATCTTGTGGAACTACTCGCTGGAGTTGCTTTAATGGAAATGGAATGTTATAATATATTAATCCTAAGTTTGTAACTTTTAGACCGTGTTAATCATTTGGTTATTATGGTTTTATTTGGTTGGATGATTCATTTATAGACATTGAACATCCAAGAGTTGATTCTAGAGGGGAATTGTTATTTAAATTCTTAAGAAGCGAAGAATGTATGTAAATCATTTGTTTTGTAAAACAATAGTTGTTAATTGACTCTTTCTAAGGATACTATTGTTTAAAAATGACAGGATTTTTTTAAATCTTTTGATAATCAGAAGGAACAACGTTGTAGTGATTCTTAAATACCTTACTGAAATAAGAAGGATCGTTAAATCCAGATTCGTATGCAGCATCGGCAACACTTCCACCTTTACGCAAAATTTCCAAAGCGTTTTCCAAACGTTGAATTCGAATTAAATCCGCTGGTGTACACCCCAAAATTGCTTTTAATTTGCGTGTTAATTGACTTTGACTGAGATGAATTTCTTCAGCAAATACAACCGCAGAAAATTGATCGTTTGAAATGTTTTTTTGAATGATGGCATGTAAATTTTCTACAAACTTATTGTCTCTTTCAGAAAGTTTAGGTTTTTCAGCTTTAACGGTCATTTCTTCATTGCTAAACCTATTTCTGAGTGATTGTTGTAGTCGAATGAAATTTCGAACTTTAAACTTTATTTCATCAATCGAAAATGGTTTCAAAATGTAATCATCTGCACCCAATTCCAATCCCGATAATTTATCCGATTGTTCTGCTTTTGCAGTCAATAAAATTACTGGTATGTGTGATGTTATCGCATTTTCTTTGATTTTCTCACAAAACTCAAATCCATTCATTTCAGGCATCATTACATCACTAATGATTAAATTAGGTACATGTTGTTGTGCCATTTCAAATCCTATTTTTCCGTTCGGAGCTTCTAAACATTGATAGTCATTTCCAATGTTGTTGATGATAAATTTTCTCAATTCTGGTTGATCTTCAACAACAAGAATAATTGGTAATTCACTGTCTAGTTGTTCATAAACTTCTTGTACACTCGTTTCAATTGTGTCCAATTTTTCGATTGCAATTGAATGCTGTTTTGTAGCTGATTTTTCACATTTGAACCAAGCGGTGAAGGTGCAACCTCCTGAAAGATTGTTTTCTACGAGAACATCACCATTATGTAAAATAGTAAATTCTTTGACAAGTGTTAATCCAATACCCGAACCTTTTTGTGTATTGATGTAACTTTCCTCGATTTGGTAGAAGCGATCAAATATCTTTTCAAGATGTTGTTCAGAAATTCCAGTACCAGAATCGGAAACTTTAAGCGTTAATACATCATTTTCAAAATCGACATTTGTAGAAACTGTTCCTCCTTCTGGTGTAAATTTGATTGCATTCGACAAAAGATTGTTGATGACTGTGTGAATCGCTTCAGATGAATAAATGAAATCATTGTTTTCAAGAATTGTTTTTGCTTGATCTGTTGTATTTATAGAAAAAATGATTTTTTCTTGTTCAGCATATGAATTAAAAGCTGAAATATTTGCCAACACTTCGTTTAACAGATTACCAGACGTAAATTGAAGATCAAATTTCCCACTCTCCATTTTTGATAAATCAAGTAGTTGATTAATTAACATAAGCAACTGATCACCATTTCGATTGATTTCCTCTAATTTTTCATGGTATTTTGAGTCTACTTCTTTCCTTAGTACATCCGTATTTCCCCTAATGAGTGTTAGAGGCGTTCTAAATTCGTGTGAAATATTTGCTAAAAATCGGGATTTGAATTGTTCTTTTTCTTTGATAATATTTATTTCTCTCTGCTTAAGTTCAATATTTTGCTTTTCAACTACTATTTTTTTGTTTCTCAATCGGAATAAGAAAAGTACAATCAATGTCAGGACTGACAAAAAGATCAATCCAATAATTGCTAAGTTTCGTTGATTTTTTTTCTCAGTTACTTCTTTTAAATTTTCTTTGTCTTTTTTTGCTTGTTCGGCACGTAGTTCTTTTTCTTTTCTATCAGTTTCAATTTGAACAGAAAGCTGTTTTGCTTCAACACGTTGAAACTTATCACGTTCATCATAAGAAAGTAATATGTATTCATATGCTTTTTTGTAATCGCCTGATTTTTCAGCAACTTCAGCCAAACTTTTGTAAACAGTAGTGAGGTTGGTACCCATTTCTTTGTCTACACGAAGTGAAATTTCTAAATTTTCCTTTGCTTTATCTAATTGATTCAATTTGAGATATGATTCACCAAGCGGGCAATAAATGGAGTTTTCTCTAAATTTTAAATTATTTTGCTTCGCTAGATCCAACGCTATATTGAAAAATCGAATTGCTTCCTGATAATTACTTTTAAAAAAGCTCGTTTCAGCCAAGTAATAATAGGAGTCAGCAATAAAGTGTTTGTGGTTGAATTTCTGAGATTTTTCTAATGCTTTTTGATTATTTTCTAATGCTTTGTCATATTGTTTCGCATAAATATACATTCGGGTAAACAGCAGGTATCCTAAAATTTCATATTCGATTTGATCATTTTCTTTTGAATATTTTATTAATTTTTCAATGAATTCAGCCGATTTATCAAAATTGCCAATATCACTATAATTGTTAGCAATTGAGTGTTGCATCCACAATATTCCTTCGGTATTATTTGTTTCCTCATAGTATTTTAAGGCGTTATGGAGATGTTTTATTGCTTCCTGATATTGAAACATATAATCATGTTTTTTACTTTTTTGAAAAGAGGTAGAGCTAGTAAATAATATTTTTGTGCGTCAGCGTGTTTGTTTAAGTTACTGTAATAATGCCCAAAATTGTAATATGCAAATGCTATTTTTTCTTCATTACCTGTATTAAGTCGAGATTTTAATGCTTTCCTGTAATAGTCAAATGTATTTGTACTGTCATCTAATTCTCTGTATATATGTCCCAAGTTTTCATAGACATCTCCTTTTACTTCTAAATTATCTGGTGCTATTTTAAAAGCAAGGTCAAAGTTTTTTCTTGCTTCAGGAAAATTACCCATTTCCCTGTACGTTTCGCCAATTATTACATGTGAAAAGGCAATTTTTTCGTTGTTTTTAATTTTTTTGGAGAGGTAAAGCGCCTTTCCAGAAAGCGTCAAAGAGGTGTCTTTGTTGACATCTCTATATTCTTTATTAAGTTGAAAATAAAGTTCTATTTTTTCTTCATTAACTTTTGTTTTTTGTAAAAGGGATGTTAATGAATCTATTGTTCGATGTTTCTGAGTTTGGGTAAAAGATACAGATACAAAAGAAATAAGAAATATAAGTAATAGTAATCTTGTTTTCAACGCTTTAATTTTTATTGGATGATTGTTTCTTATATTTAGTTTTATGTCAGATTTTAAAGAAACTTTGAGGCAATTTTTGACGACGTTTTCACAATTTTTGTTGAAAAAGACAAAAAATGAAGTAAGAAGTTGTGTCGTAGCTTTTGTAAGTAAATTGATGTTTTAATGAAGTGTAGCTAATATTTTTATCAAAATATGCTGATTGTGATAAAATCCCCCTCGAAAGAGGGGGATAGTTAATCAATTTAAACTTGCTAATTTCTCTTCTAGAATTGCAATTTTACTTAAAGCGTCAGCTTCTTTTTTTCGTTCAACATCCACAACTTGAGCTGGTGCTCCAGAAACGAATTTTTCATTTTTTAATTTCCCTTGAACACTCGCTAAAAAGCCTTTCGTATATTTTAATTCTTCTTCCATTTTTGCTTTTTCAGCATCAACATCTATTGAGTCACCAAAAGGAATGTAGTATTCGTTATTTGAAACAATAAAACTGTTTGCATTTGCAACTTTTTCAGTTGTATATTCTAATGAGCTCAAATTTCCCATTTTGATTACAACCGAATCAAAACTTGTATCGAAATCATTATTTTTTTTGATGAAAAGATCCATCTTTACTTTATTTGCAATGTTGTTTTGGTTTCGGATATTACGAATTCCAATGACAACTTCTTCCATTCGTTTGAAATTGTCGGAAACAGCTGAGTTTACAGTTCCAATTGTTGGCCAAGGAGCAATTACAATGTCGTCACCTTCTTTTCTATCTCGGATTAAATGCCATAATTCTTCTGCTATAAAAGGCATAAATGGCTGAGTTAATTTCAAAATATTTTCAAAGAAATTTTTAGTTGTTTCTAATGTTTTAGAATCAATAGGGTGTTTGTAACCAGGTTTAATCATTTCTAAATACCAAGCACAGAAATCATCCCAAATTAATTTGTAGATGGACATTAAAGCTTCAGAAATTTTAAATTTATCAAACAACTCATTGATTTCAGTTAAAGCTTCATTAAAACGAGATCCAAACCATTCAATTGCACGTTTTGATGATTCAGGCTGATCAATTTCGTGTACCTCCCAACTATCAACCAAACGGAATGCATTCCAAATTTTGTTAGTGAAATTACGTCCTTGTTCGCACTGTGAACTATCAAAAGGTAAATCATTTCCTGCGGGAGAAGAAATTAAAATTCCCATTCGTACTCCATCTGCTCCGTATTGATTAATTAAATCAATCGGATCAGGTGAGTTCCCCAATGATTTAGACATTTTTCGTCCTAATTTATCACGAACAATTCCTGTGTAATAAACGTTTTTAAATGGTAAATCACCCATGTATTCATATCCTGCAATAATCATACGTGCAACCCAGAAAAACATAATTTCAGGTGCTGTAACTAAATCATTTGTTGGATAATAATATTTTATCTCTTCATTTTCCGGTTGAGTCAATCCATTAAAAACTGAAATTGGCCACAACCAAGATGAAAACCAAGTGTCTAATACATCTTCATCTTGACGTATGTCTGAAGTAGTTAGCTGTTTCCCAGATTTTTGAATGGCTAATTCTGTAGCTTCTTCAATTGTCTTTGCTATAACAAAATCTTCTACTCCTTCACCAAAATACCATGCTGGAATTCGATGTCCCCACCACAATTGACGAGATACACACCAATCTTTTACATTTTCCATCCAGTGTTTGTAAGTATTTTTGAACTTATCTGGATGAAAGTTGATGTTACCATTCATTACATTTTCCAATGCAGGCTGTGCTAATTCTTTCATCGAAAGAAACCATTGTAATGATAATTTTGGCTCAATTACAGCATTTGTTCGCTCAGAAAATCCAACTTTATTGATATGATCTTCAGTTTTTACCAAGTATCCTTTATCATACAATTCTTTTTCAATGGCTTTGCGTACTTCAAAACGATCTTGGCCAGCATAATGCATACCATTTTCATTCAATGTCCCATTGTCATTAAGAATATCAATTGTTTCTAGGTTGTGACGTTGTCCTAAATCGTAATCATTTACATCATGTGCTGGTGTAACTTTTAAACAACCCGTTCCAAATTCCATATCAACATATTCATCTAAAATAATTGGAATGGTACGATTTGCAATAGGAACAATGGCTTGTTTACCATGTAAATGTTTGTAACGTTCATCGTTAGGGTTGATGCAAATAGCAGTATCTCCCAAAATAGTTTCAGGTCGAGTGGTTGCAATTACTAACCATTCGTCATCGCCACCAGCAATTTTATAACGTAAATTAAATAGTTTTGAATTTACTTCTTTGTGTATTACTTCTTCGTCAGATAGAGCAGTTTTTGCTTCTGGATCCCAGTTAACCATTCTAACTCCACGGTAGATTTTCCCTTTATTATATAAATCAATAAAAACATTGATTACAGATTCAGAATATTCAGGATCCATTGTGAAACTTGTACGTTCCCAGTCACATGAAGCACCAAGTTTTTTTAGTTGCTCCAAAATAATTCCACCATGTTTTTCTTTCCATTCAAAAGCATGTTTCAAAAATTCTTCACGTGTTAAATCAGACTTTTTAATTCCTTCTGCACGTAATTTTTGTACAACTTTAGCTTCTGTTGCAATGGATGCATGATCAGTTCCAGGAACCCAACATGCATTTTTACCTAACATACGAGCACGGCGAACCAATACATCTTGAATTGTATTGTTCAACATGTGTCCCATGTGCAAAACTCCAGTGACGTTTGGTGGAGGAATGACAATTGTATATGCTTCTCGTTCATCAGGAGTTGAGTGAAAATAACCTTTGTCAAGCCAGTGTTGGTACCATTTTACCTCTGCATTTTGCGGTTCGTATGTTTTTGGAATTTCCATATAGTAAATTATTTTTTGCAAAGGTAGTGAATAAGCCTATATCCTACAAGAAGTATAATAGTTGAATGTTATTTTTCATATGGTTAAAATGTGTTTTGACTGTATTCGATAGTTTCTAAACGGTATTAATAATTGAGTATATGGACACAACAAAACACTAATAAATGTCGTTATTTGTGAAATAAATGGCATATTTGCAGTTAAAGTAAAATGATGAGAATAAAACTTATAATTGTTCTATTACTTCTTGGCTCAGTAACTTTTGGTCAAAATAAGAAAGAAAAAATTCCAACTTATTTTGGTTTTCAGGTGAAACCTATTTTTCCAGGTTTTTTTATTGGAACAACAAGTTTTGACAGTAATAAAGATGGTTTTTATACTACTTTTTCTCAACAAGTAGGTAGTTCTTTTGGTGGCGTTGTTAGAGTTGGTCTAACAAAATTAATCGCTATTGAAACGGGAATGAACTTAACTCAAAGAATTTACAAAATAGAATCTTCGATACCAGACTCAAATATTTTTGTTACTTCCCGATTGCGATATCAAACATTTGATATTCCAATTAGTGCTTTGTTTTATATACCGATTACTAAACAGTTTTATATGAATGCATCAATTGGGGCTGCTTTATCATATAGTCCATCGTTGGCTGGTGTGAAAATAGAACCAAAAGGGTATAACGAAATTACTCAGATTGCTCTTGGGAAAAAACTGGTAGGAGAAGCAATTGCAAACTTTGGTTTAGAGTATCGAACTCCAAAATCAGGATTTTTCTATTTAGGAATTGCTGCAAGAGTTCCATTTGCTCCAATATTTTATTTACGTTCACAGTATAGACATCAAGGAAAGACAATATTAACTGACCCTATAAATCAAGGAAGAGTAGACGGTTCATTTATTGCACTTGAAATAAAATATTTCTTCCCATATGTGAAAATTAAAGGAAGTCCAATAAAAACTCCAATTGAATAATATGAATGAAGCTATAGAGCAAATCGTTAAACAATTTAAAATGCATGCACACCCTGAAGGTGGTTATTTTGTTGAAACATATCGTTCAGATTATCAAACTGAAATTAATTCGAAGTCAATTGCAACTGTTATTTACTTTTTATTACCCTCATCGGAAAAATCAAGTTGGCATCGTATAAAAAATGATGAATTTTGGTTTTTTCATGGAGGTAGTCCGATAACTGTTCATACAATTGATTCAGTTGGGGACTATAAAGCTACACTTATTGGTACTTCACTTACAAATGGAGAATTGCCTCAATTTTTAGTAAAAGGAGGAACTGTTTTTGGAGCTTCAGTTGATACCGAAAATTCATATTCGTTTGTGTCATGTGTTGTTGCTCCAGGTTTTGATTTTGAAGATTTTGAATTATTCTCAAAAGATCAAATGGAGCAAATGTTTCCTCATCTAAAAGAAGAAATAAAAGTACTTTTTTAGTATTTCACAATTCGTTTTTTGTAAGTATTTGAATCTGTAACAACAGTCACGAAATAGATTCCATGATTCAATTCGAGTTGTAAGTTTATTTTTCTAGAGTCGAATTGATCGTTAAATACTTTTTTACCATTCTCATCACTAATAGCAATCGATTTTATTTTTTCTTTTGTATCCATTCGAATGGTTATTTTGTCTTTCCAAGGGTTTGGATAAATTTGAATAGGATTAGAGTTGTCCGTAAAACCGTAATCGTATTCTGTGTCCATTGCGAGCTCAAGAAGTGTTGCAATTGCTAATTTCGTACTTTTTAAGAAATAACTTAGATTAAAATGTTCAAGTTTGTCGGTAACCTTATGAATATTGGGGTTGAGGTCATTTATTTCATTTTCATTTATTGCTATTGCTGAAAATCCACCATTCCAAAAAGGCATTTGGTCAGAATTATAAGTTCCTGGATTTACAATATTCAATTCAAGTCCGATCGTGTATTGTTGATTGGCTAAAATAGCTTTGTTTTTTAATGCCTCAGAATGATTGATAGCTCTAACATGAATGTCGATTATTGAATCATTGTTTCCGTCCCAACCAATCATATCTAAGTTAATATATCCAATTAGTTTTTCTTGTTTGGAACCAATTTTTGGAATATAAGCTGAACTACCTACTAGTCCTAATTCTTCTTCATCCCAAAGTGCAAAAACAATAGTATAGGGAAATTCATGATTTTGTAAAATTCTTCCTGCTTCTAGAATTGCAGCGCAACCACTTGCGTTGTCATCTGCACCTGGAGCAACAGTTGCTAATGGTAGATTGTCATAATGTGCCCCTAATATGACCCAGTACTCAGGGAAAAGTGTTCCTTCTTTAATTGCAAATAAATTTTTTCCAGTCGGACTAAATCTAAGAGAATCAATTTGATAGCCATAGCGAATTAATTCGTTTCTTAAAAACTTATAAGCTAGTTCATTGCCTATCTTTTGATGCTGACGTGATTGAATAATTTGTGTATTGCCATCGACAATAACTGCTCTTTCTCCTGAAATTTTCTCTGTAAAAATGACAAGTGAATCTATGTTTACCTCGTTCAAAATACTAGCAATGATCGTATTCTGAGCATGTACGGTGTTGCAAAGAATAAACATGAGACAAAAAATCGAGATAAACTTCATCATTATTAATTTTAGTCGAACATCAAAGTTAGATATTGTTGCTTAAATATTCAAAAATCAATTAAATTAGGCCGTATTTAATCTTTCCGTATCACGAAATCAACACGCATATTTGCAAGTTCATCTTTTTTTGACTTTTCAGGAAAGATAACTGGAATTGAATTTTTCATTCCAATTTTAGTTAGTTGTTTACTATTTACTCCAAATAGGAGTAGGTAGTCGTATACAATTGCTGCTCGTTTTTTAGCTAATCGATTTCTTTTTACACAACAAACATGTCCACGAATTGTAACATGCATGCTTGGGGTTTTCTTTAATGTGTCTGCAAATAGATACAACAATGGAATGTATTCTTCTTTTAAATCAGACGAAGCATCATCAAATTGTAAAATTAAGTTGTTGAAGTCTAAATTTTTTGAATAGGATTGTGCTGTAGAAAAGAATCCTACAAGTAGCATTATTTTGAAACAGACAAATTTCATAGAATACAAAGAAGCGAAAAATAAAAATGGCTTGCAATAAAATTACAAGCCATTTTTTATTCCTTTAAATAACTATAAATTATTTATCAATGGAACCAGTTACGCGTTTCATGAAATCATTTAACGCATCACGCTGAGTTTTTCCATTTTTTTTGATGTCTTCATGAACTTCAATAGCTCCAGAAAAATTAGATAAAATTTCACCAATTGCATCTAACTCTTCGTCTTTTAAACCTGGAGCATCAATTAAGTGTTCCAAAGTCTCCATTGTTTCATGTATGTAATCTTCATCGTTACTCTCGATGAATGTAATCATATGTTTAATTACTGGCAATCGCATCTCTTATTTCTTGAATGATTTCAACTTTATTTCCTTGTGCTTGTTTCACCAATTTTCCGTCAACAAATCCTGCAAAAGTAGGCAGGTTAGAAACATCTGCAAATTGACGAGAATTTGGAAGTTTTTCTGCATCCACATAGTAAAATTCAATTTCTGGATTTTCTTCTGCCATGCGTTTAAACTTTGGTTTGGTGATTTTACAGTTACCGCACCATGATGCTCCATATTGAACCATCACTTTTTGATTTTCGTTCAATAACTGCTCTAATGTATCTTCTGTTAACTCTGTAAACATAATTATTAGTGTTTGCTTAAATATTCTGCTGTGCTATTTCTATCTGCTTTCATAGCATCTTTTCCTTCTTCCCAGTTTGCTGGACAAACTTCTCCATGTTGTTGAACATGTGTATATGCATCAACTAAACGAATGTATTCAGCAACGTTACGACCTAAAGGCATATGGTTAATTGATTCATGGAATACTGTTCCATCTTCGTCAATTAAATAAGTTGCACGGTAAGGAACGTTGTCTCCTTCTGACTCTTCATCAAATTGATCATAATCCAATATTCCTAATTCTTCTGCTAAAATTCGAGTTGAATCTGCAATTAATGGAAAACGAACTCCTTCAATTCCTCCGTTATCTTTTGCTGTGTTTAACCATGCAAAGTGTACCTCTGCTGTATCACAAGATGCTCCAACTACTAATGTGTTTCTTTTTGCAAAATCAGCTGCTGCTTCTTGGAATGCATGGATTTCAGTTGGACAAACAAATGTAAAATCTTTAGGGTACCAAAACAACAATACTTTTTTCTTCTCATTGATTGCTTTTTCTAATACATTGATCTTGAAAGTGTCTCCTAATTCATCAATTGCATTTACAGAAACAGATGGGAATTTTTGTCCTACAATACTCATAACTTTGTTTTATTTTGATTATTAATTAATTTCTGATACAAAGATACACACCTTTTTCGAAGTTTTTGATTATAAATATTGATAAGTGTATAGAAAAAATCTATAATAATATTACAACGTATATTTTTAAATGAAAATGGGGGTTTTTGTAGGATTAGGTCATTTGTCTTTGATTTAATTCTTTGATTTATAGGTTTGTTTTTCGATTTGTTGATAAGTAGATGTTGTACATCAATAATTTAAATTGAAAAGCTTTTCAAATGAAAGCTTTTTGGTGTATCTTCGTAGAACAGAATTTACTAATAGATTATATGTATGACTACTGATCCGGAATTGTTAAAACATTTAATGCAACAAGGAAGTTTACTTCCTCAAGAAGAGATGCTTGAAATTGCTAGAAAAAAAGGCAGTTTGTATATTGGGATTCCGAAAGAAATTTCTTTTCAAGAAAATCGAGTGGCTTTAGTTCCTGAAGCAGTTTCGTTACTTGTTTTAAATGGACACAGGGTTAAAATTGAAAGTAAAAGTGGGGAAGGGGCTAATTTTACTGATCGTGAGTACAGTGAAGCTGGAGCAGAAATATGTTATAATAAAGATGAAATTTTCAAATGTGATATTATCTTTAAAGTGGCACCTCCTTCTGAAGATGAAATTGATTTAATGCCAGGTAACCAAACATTAATCTCTGCATTGCAAATTTCTATTCAGCCAAAAGTTATTCTCCAAAAATTAATTAGTAAAAAAATTACAGCCATCGCTTGGGATTATATTCGTGATGAAGAGGGAGTTTTTCCAGTTGTTAGAGCAATGGGGGAGATGGCAGGAACAACATCCATTCTCGTTGCTGGTGAATTACTTTCTTCTTTTAGTAATGGAAAAGGTATGATGCTAGGTGGGGTTCCAGGTGTACAACCATCTGAAGTTGTTGTGATTGGAGCTGGTTCTGTTGGGGAGTATGCTACAAGAGCGGCATTGGGATTAGGAGCAAATGTAAAAGTTTTTGACAATTCACTTTCTCGATTACGACGTTTGCAAAATGACTTAGGAACTAGAATTTATACTTCTGTTATTCAACCAAAAGTTTTAGCTAAAGCCTTAATGAGAGCAGATGTTGCAATTGGAGCACTTCGAGCACCGTTAGGCAGAACTCCATGTATCGTTACGGAAGAAATGGTTCAGGAAATGAAACAAGGTTCTGTTATTGTAGATGTGAGCATAGATCAAGGAGGTTGTTTTGAAACTTCAAGGGTAACAAATCATAAAAAACCAACCTTTGTTGAACATGGAGTAATTCATTACTGTGTTCCAAACATTGCTTCGAGAATATCAAGGACAGCTTCATTTGCTTTGTCTAATATTTTTTCACCTATTTTATTGGAGATGGGAAATGCAGGAGGTTGTGAAAACCTTATAGCGAATGATCTTGGATTTAGAAGTGGAGTCTATATTTATAAAGGAAATCTTACTAGTGAGGTACTAGGAAAAGTCTTTGAATTGAAATACAAGAGTATAGAATTACTATTAATTGGTTTGAAACGAGGGCAATAATGGGTGTTGTACAACCATTAAATTTACCAAAAGCATCTTTGAAACTTGAAAAGAAAAGTAACGAAGTGTTTGTATGGTGTGTGATCCGTAAAAAAAAATTACTCTTAACTCCTGAAGAGTGGGTTAGACAACACATTATTCATTATCTAATTTTTAACATTGGAGTTCCTGTTGAACGAATTATTTCTGAATATTCGATTCAAGTAAACGGCCTTATTAGACGATGTGACGTGGTGGTGGTTGATCAAAATGGTAAACCTAAATTGATCGTTGAGTGTAAAGCAACCACAGTTCCAATTAACGAAAAAGTTTTGTATCAAATTGCTCAGTACAATCGCGAATTACAAGTTGATTTTTTGATGTTAAGTAATGGAATCAATCACTTTTTATCAAAAATAAATTTAAAAGAGGGCAACCTTGAAATGTTGGAAAATCTGGAGAAAGAGTGGTTAGAATAACAATTCTATTTTGTTTCCCAAACAATAATCTTAGCATCGTCCGAAGATGAAGCGAATGTTTTATCATTTAATTTGATAATGCAATTTACTGAATGTCGATGCCCACCATGTTTAGTGTCTAGTCGCTGAATGATTTTTAATTCATTACTCCAAATTTTAATTGTTTTATCTCTACTGGCAGAGATAAACATGTTTTCATTTAGTTGAATGATGTCATATATCATATAATTATGAGCTGGAATACTCTTAAAACAGCTGTTTGATTTTTTGTTCCACAGTTTTATATGTGCATCTTTTCCTCCTGTAACTAAAATGTTATCATCTAAATCTAAAAGAGTTCCAACTCCATCTTTGTGAGCTGAAAAATGAGAAATGAGATTAAAATAAGTAGTATCAAGAGAGCGAACAACTCCATCTTGTGAGCTCAAATAAATGAATTCACCATCTGAACTTACAGTTATTCGGCGTATTTTTCCGCATTCAAAAGGTAGTTTTATTAATAAATTGAGTGATTTAGAATCCCAGACAGATAGCATTCCTTCGCCATCACTAATGTAAAAATGACTTTTTATAGGATTTTCTGCCATGGAAAAAATCCCTTTTTGATGCATTTTATAAAACTTCAATTCTTTTTTTTCCAGAATATCAAAAATATGTACATCTCCAGTCGATAATCCTGTGATTAACTTTGAATTATTGTCAAAAAGTAAAATTGAATAAGGTGTAGCAGGTAGTTTGATTGCAAATTTATCTTGTTCGCCAGATTTTAAATCCCAACGAACAACATATTTGTCCGCACTTGCAGAATAGATGAACTCGCCATCGTATTGCAGAGAATAAACTGCTCCTGAATGACCATCAAAAGTGATTTTTTTAGAAAAAAAAGCAATTTCTGACATGTTATTAATTATAGAAATTCAGTTTACTAGTACGGACTAAATAGTTTGAAATTATCCATTAATTGCAACTACTTCCTTAACTTCAGGAATGTATTGCTTAAGTAAATTTTCAATACCTCCTTTTAAAGTGGCCGTTGAAGATGGACAGCCAGAACAAGATCCTTTTAGAATAACAGAAACCGTTCCGTCATTGTAACCTAAGTAATCGATTGCTCCTCCATCATTTTCAACAGCAGGACGAACATATTCATCTAAAATATTAGCAATAGCATCATCAAATTCCGATGGAGACAAATTAGCTAAAAGTGAAGCCTTTTCTTCGTTTTCAACTTTTGATTCAACATTTGCAGTCTTTTGTGGCATTGCAATCAAAACTTCTTTACCTTCTTCTATCCAAGTCTTGATAAATTGACGTAATTCCATTGTAATAAAATCCCATGGAACATTGTCCGTTTTTGTAACAGTCACAAAGTTAGCAGCTATAAAAACACCATCAACAAACGGAAAGGCAAATAACTCTTCTGCTAATGGAGAAAAACCTTTTGCTTCTGAGCTATTTCTAAATTCTGCAGAGTCACCTGTACCTAGTAAATATTTATTTGCAACAAATTTCATTGTTGAAGGATTGGGTGTCATTTCTGAATATATAGTAACGGGAACTTTCATTTTTTTGAATTTTATTTAAGTACAAAATTACTCAATCTTATGCTATAATCTAAATGAAATTAGAAGAGTTTTTTGTGAATTTGTTGTTAAAGTGAGAAGTTGTTAACAATATTCAGAGATGGCTGTTAGAAAATATCTGGCTATTTTATCCGTTCTTCTAATTAGAACTGCTAAATTTGTGGTCAAATTAATACATAGCTAAAAATAGTAAAAAGTATGGATATGTTTGGAAAGTTGGGTAATAACACTGATTTAAAGACATCTATTGGGCTCGATAATTTAGGGAACCAATTTTGGAATTTAACACCCGCAGAGTTAGTAGAAGATACTATTTTGCTTGGACAGGGAATGTTGACTGATACAGGTGCAATTGCTGTAGAGACAGGTGAGTTTACTGGACGTTCTCCTAAAGATCGTTTTGTTGTGTGTGATGCAAAGACTGAAAATGCTGTTTGGTGGGGTGATATTAATATCAAATTTACTACTGAACAATTCGATGCTCTTTACAACAGAATGAAAGCGTATTTGATTGATAAAGATGTATATGTGCGTGATAATTACGCATGTGCAGATGATAATTTTCGTTTAAATATTCGAACTGTTACAGAAACTCCTTGGTCAAATCATTTTGCTAACAATATGTTTTTACGTCCAACAGATGCTGAATTGGAAGATTTTACTCCAGATTGGCATGTTGTATGTATCCCTGGATTTAAAGCTATTCCTGAAGTAGATGGGACTCGTCAAAGTAATTTTGCAGTTTTGAATTTTACCAAAAAGATGATTATTATTGGTGGAACAGGATATACTGGTGAAATTAAAAAAGGAATATTTTCTGTATTGAATTTCTTGCTTCCTCATGAAAAAAATGTTTTATCAATGCACTGTTCTGCTAATATTGGAGAAGATGGAGATACTGCAATATTTTTCGGTTTGTCAGGAACAGGAAAAACAACCTTGTCTTCTGATCCAAATAGAAGATTAATTGGAGATGATGAGCATGGATGGGCAGATAATACTGTTTTCAATTTTGAAGGAGGTTGTTATGCTAAAACGATTGATTTATCTAAAGAAAAAGAACCTCAAATTTATGATGCGATTAAATTTGGAGCAATTCTTGAAAATATCGGTTTTGTAGATGGTTCTTCAACACCTGATTATGCAGATAATTCTATCACAGAAAATACACGTGTTTCTTATCCTTTAGAGCATATTGAAAATACAGCTTCGCCTTCTATTGGAACAAGCCCAAAAAATATTTTCTTTTTAACATGTGATGCGTTTGGTGTTTTACCTCCGATTTCACGTTTAACGAAAGAACAAGCAATGTATCACTTCATGTCTGGTTATACTGCAAAAGTTGCTGGTACAGAGGTCGGTATTACTGAGCCTACAACAACTTTTTCTGCATGTTTTGGAGCTGCGTTTTTACCTTTGCACCCTGCGAAATACGCTGAATTATTAGGAAGTAAGTTGGATGGTACAGATATCAAAGTTTGGTTGATCAATACAGGGTGGTCTGGTGGATCATACGGTGTTGGTAGTCGAATGAAGTTAAGCTACACAAGATCTATGATTACTGCTGCATTGACAGGGAAATTAGATAATGTAAATTATGAGAAATTACCAATTTTTGAACTAGAATTTCCAACTACATGTGAAGCTGTTCCTGCTGAAATACTAAATCCTCGTCAAACTTGGACAGATAAATCTGCTTACGATGAGAAAGCGAATAATTTGGCTTCTCAATTTGTAAAGAATTTTGAAAAATTTGCAGATCAAACAAGTGATGCAATTAAACAAGCAGCGCCTAAAGTATTAGCATAAAATTTTATTTAATAAATTGTAAAATCCTTCAGAATAATCTGAAGGATTTTTTGTTTACAATTATTCTGAACTTAGGTTAGAGTAGTAAATCTATTCCTTAATCTGAAAGATTTATTGTAATTTTGACCTATTCAAAAAAAATGGCAAATATTCCCCCACATATAGTTGATGATATCATGCAAACAGCTCGTATCGAAGAGGTGATTGGAGAATTTGTACATTTGAAAAAAGCAGGTGCAAACTTGAAAGGTCTTTCTCCTTTTACAGATGAAAAATCTCCTTCATTTGTTGTATCTCCTGCAAAACAGATTTTTAAATGCTTTTCAACTGGAAAAGGAGGGAGTGTTGTCACTTTTTTAATGGAA
>DAIOWV010000015.1:28324-40011 GCA_036758285.1 Taishania sp.
CCGGAAGCATTGCGTTGGCTCGCAGATAAATATGGTGTGCAAATTCCTGAGGATAAACCAATGACTTCAGATGAATTAGCTGCTATTTCTGAACGTGAAAGTTTACACATCATCAATGAGTTTGCAAAAGAACATTTCAAAAAAAACATCCATGATTCTGATGAAGGAAAATCCATTGGGTTATCGTACTTCGTAGAGCGTGGATTTCGAAAAGATATCATTGAAAAATTTCAATTAGGATATTGTTTAAACTCTGGGAATGATTTCACTGAAGCGGCTTTAGGTAAAGGTTACAAATTGGAATACCTCGAAAAAGTTGGATTGGTAAAAACAAAAGATGAACGAAAATTTGATTTTTTTAGAGGTCGAGTGATGTTCCCAATTCATTCTGTTTCAGGTCGTGTATTAGGATTTGGAGGAAGAACGCTTTTTACAGATAAAAAAATTGCAAAATATTTCAACTCACCTGAAAGTATCATTTACAATAAAAGTGAAATACTTTATGGTTTGTACTTTTCAAAGGGAGATATTATAAAATATGACAACTGTTTTCTTTGTGAAGGATATACAGATGTGATCAGTATGTATCAGGCAGGTATTCAGAATGTTGTGTCTTCTTCTGGAACGTCGCTTACAAAGGAGCAAATTCGATTAATTAAAAGATATACAAATAATGTTACTATTTTATACGATGGTGACGCAGCTGGTATAAAAGCTTCATTTCGAGGAATAGATTTAATATTACAGGAAGGATTAAATGTAAAAGTTGTATTGTTTCCTGACGGAGAAGATCCAGATTCTTATTCGAAGAAAGTTAGCTCTACTGAATTGGAGAGTTATATCAATAGTAGCATGCAAGATTTTATCTCCTTTAAAGCAAGTATTTTGCTGAAAGACGATGATAATGATCCTTTAAAAAGAGCCGAATTAATTAAAGATATTGTCCATTCAGTTGGTTTAATTCCAGACTCTATTACGAGAACAGTTTTTTTACAAAAAATTGCCGCTGAGTTTCAAATTCAAGAATCAATATTAGATGCTGAATTACTCAAGATTCGAAAAAATCTCTTAGCGAAAGATTTTAATGAGCCAGAAATAAGAGAACTTCCAATTACTAAAAATGAACCTATATTTCAACCTTCGATACAAGATGATGTAACAAAGAGTGGAAATAATGTTTATCCAGCTGAAGAATATGCATTAATACGTTTAATGGTATTGTATGGAGCAATGGCTACAGAGGTTGAATCAGTTAATGAAAAAGGTGAAAAGATAGATCTAGAAATTTCTGTTATCCAATACATCTGCGACGAATTAACAGAAGATGAATTGACATTTGATTCACCAATTTTAAATAAAATTCATCAAATTTATGCGGAGGGTTTAAACAATAATGAATTGTACAAATCGTCTGTTTTAAAGCGCCAAGAAGATCAGGAAATTGTACGTTTGATTAGTGATATTGAAGCAAATGAACATGAAATCAGTGATAATTGGTTGTTATTACATCAAATTGAAACACGAAAAGACGGAGATCGTTTGAAAGTTGCAGTACCTAATGCAATTTATGCTTTTAAACTCTACAAAATAGAAAATAGAATAAAGGAAATTAGACATCTATTGAAAGATGAAGGTGTAGAAATTGAACAATTAAATCTGTTAATAGGTGAACAGGTAGTTTTAGAAAAAATAAAGATGCAATTTACCAAAGAATTAGGTAGAACAATTTTGAGATAAACATGAATACAGTACTTTTTTATTTAGGACCTTTTGGGATAACACTATTAAACATTATACTGATTGTATTGATACTATTATTTTCAGTTGTATTAAGAAAGTATATCAATAGAAAGCTAAAACGCTATTTGGTTAATGCCAATATACGCGTTGAAGGAAAGCGTACTATCTTAATGCGATTGGTAAGTCAATTAACCTATTTAGTAGTTGGTTATTTAATTATTTTAACATTACAAACACAAAATCCCGATGTAAGTTTTCGTCAGTTTTTAGAATACAAAATCATAGATTCTCGAAATTTTGATTTTAGTTTTTCTCACATCATCGCAGTTGTAATTGTTTTTTATCTGGCAAAATTAGCTGTCAGATTGGTTCAGTTAGTTATTACTCAAAGGTTAAGAAAGAGAAAGGATTATGACGCAGGTTTAGAATATGTTTATGTTCAAATAAGTAAGTACGTCATTTACATGATCTCGATAATGATTGCTTCGAATATTATGTTTAGTAATATTTCAGGTTTACTGACCGGATCTTTAGGTATACTTGTTGGAGTTGGATTAGGTCTGCAAGACGTTTTCAAAGATTTCATAGCTGGTGTAGTTTTGTTGGTTGAACGAAATCTAATGGTAGGGGATATTATTGAATTACCTGATTCTGATGGAACAGAGATGATGGTTGTTAAAGTGACGAAAATTGGAGTAAGAACATCAAAAATTGAAACGAGAGATGGAAATATTTTGATCATTCCAAATACACATTTAACACAAAATCGTATAGAAAACTGGAGTCAAGGGAGTACGTTATCACGTTTTTTTATAGAAGTTCCAGTTGCATATGGGGTTGAAACAGAATTGGTCATTCGACTATTGAAACAAGCAGCTTTGAGTCATCCTAAAGTTCATAAAACAACTGAAGTTGTAGTGAGATTGTCTGATTTTCATCAAAATCACATGAGGTTTGATTTGATTTTTTGGGCAGATCAGAGTTGGCAAATCAACAACTATCGTTCCGAAATAAGGATGGAAATTGATCGATTGTTTAGAGAATATAAAATTAATATTCCTTATCCTCAAATGGATTTACACATCATAAGTGACAAACGTAATTCCGGAAGAAATACGGGGCACTACGATGAAAAATAATTGGTAATAAAGTGTATGGTTTTTCGTAAATACATATTATTTCCTTTTTCATTCCTATATGGTTGTATTACAGCTGTACGTAATTTCCTTTATGATAAAAAGATAAAGAAATCGTATGCTATTCCTGGTAAATCAATTGTCATTGGTAACCTAAGTATGGGAGGGACAGGAAAAAGTCCTCATACATTGTATTTATGGCACTTGCTTTCAAAAAACAATAAAATTGCAATTTTAAGTAGAGGATACGGGCGAAAAACCAAAGGTTTGATAGAAGTGTTATCTACGCACTTGTCAACAGAAGTTGGAGATGAACCTTTAATGTTTAAAAAAAGAGTAGGAGAGGAAACACAAGTTGTTGTCGCAGAGCAAAGAAAACTTGGTGTTGAATGGATTTTGTCGCAAAAAAAAGATGCAATAATTTTATTAGATGATGCTTTTCAACATAGAAAAGTAACTGCAGGTTTTTCAATTTTATTGACTGACTTTAATAAACCATTTTTTAATGATTTTGTTGTTCCTTCCGGTACTTTGAGAGAATGGGCCTATGGAAAAAAGCGAGCAGATTGTGTTATTGTAACCAAATGCCCTGATCAATTGACTATTGAAGAAAAAAAGAACTATGTCAACAAAATAGAATCGAACTTAATTAAGCCGAAAAAATCACAATTTGTATTTTTTTCAAAAATAATTTATGGAGATCTAATTCCTTTTGGTAAAGAAAAAATAGATGTAGATTCTGTTTTGTTGGTAACGGGAATTGCAAATTCAACACCTTTAGAACAACATCTAAAACGGTTTTATAATGTAGAGTCAATCAATTTTTCAGATCATTATCAATTTACTGAAGCGGATTTAGTTAAAATTCACACAAAATTTGATACATTTACGTCCGAGAAATCAATTATCGTTACAACGGAAAAGGATTTTGTTAGATTAGAATCGTTATTGACTACTTATGATAAAACAAATTATCCCTGGTATTTTCAATCGATCTCAATCAAATTAGATGAAGAAGAAAAATTTAATGCTTTAATAAATAACTATGTTAACACAATTTAAAGAGTCAGTTGACTACATTAAGTCAAAAACAAATGTTCAGCCAACAATTGGAATTATTCTTGGAACAGGTTTGGGTGGATTGGTAAAAGAAATCGAAATTATCGATGAAATCGAATACAAAGATATTCCAAACTTCCCTGTATCTACAGTAGAAAGTCATAAAGGAAAGTTGATTTTTGGTAATCTTGGTGGAAAACAAGTTGTTGCTATGCAAGGACGTTTCCATTATTACGAAGGGTATAACATGAAACAAGTTACTTTCCCAGTAAGAGTTTTTAAATTGTTAGGAATCGAACGTTTATTTGTATCAAATGCTTCTGGAGGTGTTAACCCTGATTATGAAGTGGGAGAGATTATGATCCAAGATGATCATATCAATATGTTTCCTGAGCACCCATTGTTAGGGAAAAATTTTGATGAATTAGGACCTCGTTTCCCTGATATGTCTCAACCATACGACAGAAAAATGATTGAATTGGCAAAATCTATAGCTGCTGAAAATAACATTAAAGTTTCTGTTGGAACTTACCTTGGTTTAACTGGACCTACACTTGAAACACCAGCTGAGTATAAGTACGTACGTATTATTGGTGCTGATGCTGTTGGTATGTCAACTGTTCCTGAAGTTATCGTAGCTCGTCATATGGAAATTCCTTGTTTTGCAATTTCAATTATTACTGACTTAGGAGTTCCTGGGAAAATTCAAGAAACTTCTTTGCAAGATGTAATTGAAGTAGCTAACAGACAAGAGCCAAAGATGACTTTAATCATGCGTGAATTAATTTCAAGAGTATAATTCAACAAGAAAAAGAATTATACTTTATTATATTGATGGGATGTATTTAATTACATCCCATTTTTTTATTTAAATAACGTTCTTATAATACGATAAAACGTTAAATTTGCAATCCAAGTTGAAAAGTGTAATCACTAACAACGAACACAAAAACACATTGCAATGTCTGATAACAATAAATACGAAGCGGTAATTGGATTAGAAGTTCACGCACAAATGCTAACAAAATCCAAAGCATATTCTAATGATATTAATGAATATGGTTCTCAACCAAATTCAAATGTGAGTATCGTTACTTTGGCTCATCCTGGTACATTGCCAATGATGAACAAAAAAACAATTGAATTTGCAATTCGATTAGGCTTAGCTTGTGATGCAAATATTGCAGACAATCAATACTTTGCTAGAAAAAATTATTTCTATCCAGACCTTCCGAAAGGTTATCAGATTACGCAAGACAAAACTCCTATATGCACAGGAGGTAATATCATCATTAAGGATGCAAATGGAAACGATAAATCTGTCGGATTGACTCGTATTCACATGGAAGAAGATGCCGGAAAAAGTATTCACGATGTTGATGTTTTTGACACGTTAGTAGATTTAAATAGAGCAGGAGTACCATTATTAGAAATTGTTTCTGAGCCCGAAATTAAAACATCACAAGAAGCTTATAATTATTTAACAGAAGTAAGAAAATTAGTTCGTTATCTTGACATTTGTGATGGAAACATGGAAGAAGGATCTTTGCGTTGTGATGCAAATATTTCTGTAATGCTGAAAGGTTCAACTGTTTTTGGAACAAAAGTCGAAGTGAAAAATATGAACTCAATTCGAAATGTTCAAAGAGCAATTGAGTTTGAAATTGCACGTCAAATTGAAGCGATTGAAAATGGTGAAACAATTTCTCAAGAAACCAGGTCTTTCGATGCTTTGAAAGGAATTACAATTTCAATGCGTTCAAAAGAAGCGGCAAATGATTATAGATATTTCCCAGAACCAGATTTACAGCCCATTTTCGTAGGAAAAGAACAAATAGATGTTGTTAGAAATGAAATGCCTCCACTTCCTCGTGATTTATTTATTAAATACACGAAAGAATTTGGACTTTCTGAATATGATGCTTATGTCCTAACTGATTCTAAAGACATTGCTTTGTATTATGAAGATGTCATTTCTAATTGTAAAAATTACAAAACAGTTGCAAACTGGGTTATGGGGGATGTTAAGTCCTATTTAAATAATAGAGGCTTGGAAATCTCTGAATTCCCTATTAAAGCAGAACAATTAGCAGCTTTGATTCAATTAATTGAGGATGGGAAAATTTCAAATTCGATTGCTTCGCAAAAAGTCTTTCCTGAATTAGTTGAAAATCCAACAGAATTACCTCTAAAAATCGCAGAAAGATTAAATGTTATTCAAGATTCAAATGAAGATTCTATTAAAGAATATATTTTAAAAGTGATTGAGTTAAATCCTAACGAAGTTGAACGTTATAGAAATGGAGAAAAGCAATTGACTGGTTTTTTCATGGGGCAATTAATGAAAATTTCGCAAGGAAAAGCAGATCCTAAGCAAGCAAATCAATTAATGAGGGAACTTCTTGGATAATAAATCGATGAGATTTTGTGTTTTTTCAATTTTCTATAAAAAAAGGCAACCTTATCCAAACTTCTTTCGTTACTTATTAAATAGATAACGAATAGAAAACTATACAATGAAAATAAGAAAATTACTACTTTTTGCGTTATATATCTTAACTTTTGGAAGTGTTGTAGCACAGTTCCCCAATCCAGCAACGTTATCTACAGGACAAGGTCCAGTTGGTACAATGGATCCAATTTGGTTGTGTTCACCTTGGTCTGCCTCATATCCAGGTAATCCGATGGGAGAAACGTTTGCTCCAACGCTAATTAATAACAATTGTGCTCCAGGATCCTGGGTAGATCCATCAACTCTTCCTCCACCAATAAATAACGGTAATTGGATTACTGGTACAGAGGCCGATTGTGCATCGAATGGCATATCAGGATTTAGATATTTTAGATTACCGCTTAATTTACCTCCTGATTGTAACGGGAATAGTGTTACTGTAAAAGGAAATTATCAGTTAAGCTTAGATGGTTATGTGGATAATGTTATTCGAGATGTATTTCTTAATGGTATTAGCCAAGGGATTGCAGGAGGAGGTTTTTCACCGGGTGGTCAATTGAATATTTTTTTAGATGGTCCCTGGCAAGTTGGTATAAATTTTATTGATATTCTTATAGAAAATGTACCAGGGGGAACAACAAATCCGTATGGATTATTGTTAGTAGCTAATAGTTTATTTAGTCAAACTGTTGATTCTGATGGAGATGGAGTTCCAGATATGTATGATGTATGTCCTTGTGATCCAGGAACGAATGCTTTTGGATGTAATGATCCTGTTGCAAATACTTGCGATATTGATTTAATTAGAACTACATTTTTAAATGCCGGATGTATAGAACTTCCTTTGTGTTATAGTGATTGTAGTATGTATTTTCTTAATCCAACTCCTAATTCAGGGATTGGTGCTCAGGCATTCGCCCAAACATATGGAGCAAATTTAATTTCTGTTGAAAGTGCAGCAGAAAATGAATGTATAATGAATGAACTAAATCGGATTGGAGAAGGTGGAGTAATCTGGATTGGTTTTGGTAGGGATATTAGTGGTAATTTCTCATGGTATGATCAAGCTCCGGTAACATATACTAATTGGGCTCCAGGAGAACCGAATAATGCAGGTGGAGATGAAGCATGTACTCAAATCTATCCCGATGGACAATGGAATGACTTGAATTGTAATACAGCAAACGCAAAATCAATAATAGAAGTTAATTTATGCCCAGTAGTTCGAACAGATGATATTATTATTTGTGAAAACGAACCTGCTGTCATTGCCGCAAGCAATCCAATTTTAGGTTCGAATCCGTATAATTTTGTTTGGAGTAATGGGGTAACAACGCAAACACAGACGGTTGCTTCTATTGATGGTACTTATGTTGTTGCCGTTGTTGATCGATATAATTGTAGTGGGAGTGACACGATGACTGTGACTACCAAACCATCACCAATGATTGTATCAGTTGATACTTTAATATGTTCAGGTGAATCAACGAATATTCAATTAACTTCTAATCTTCCAGGAACCACTTTTAGTTGGACTGAAAATTCTACAAATGTAAGTGGTGCCTCCGCAGGAACAGGAAATGCTATTGTACAAGCATTAGCAACTACAGGAAGTGTTAATGGTACTGTTGTTTATAGTGTTACGCCAACAAATGATGGTTGTATAGGAACAACGGTTAATTATACAGTAATCGTTTCGGCGAGACCTAATTTAGTTTTTTCACCAGATTCTACTTCTGTATGCGTTGGGGATACAGTAGCATTAAGTGTAAGTGGAGCATCGACGTATAGTTGGACACCATCAACTACTTTGTCTGCAAGTTCAGGAAACAATGTAAATGCATTTCCTTCAATAGATGAGGTGTATACAGTTGTTGGAACGAATACTGATGGTTGTCAATCAACAGGTAATGTAATTTTAACCGCTTTAGTTAAACCGACACCTGTTATAACGGGTGATGTTGATTATTGTGAAGGCACTAATGCGACTATTCAAACAGTATTGCCTTATGGTACTTATTCTTGGTCAACTGGTGGTAACACACAAAGTATTCAGGTTACAGAAAGTGATTCACCAATAAGCGTAACAGTTACAGCTACAAATGGATGTAGTAGTGGATCGGCTCCTTTTACTGTAGTTGAAAAGGAAGTTATAGTAATTGATTCAACTGTATCGATTTGCCAAAATCAAGGATTATTTATTCACGGAATTGAGCGTTTTACTTCTGGTTTATATTCAGATACTTTAGTTTCATCAAATGGTTGTGATAGTATTTCTAATATTTCATTAGTTGTGAATGCATTACCAATTATTAATGCTGGAATTGATCAGGCTGTGTGTTTAGATTCATCTGTAGTTTTATTTGCAACAAGCGCGTCATCTGTTGTTTGGGATACATTGATAACAAATGGTGTTGTGTTTGTTCCTTCAAATACAAGAGATTATGTTGCAACTACAACCGATGTAAATGGTTGTGTTAATACAGATACAGTAAGAGTTGTTGTAAATACACCAGTTCAAGTAATCGCTGTTCCCGATTTTTCAATCTGTATTGGTGATGTCGCAACACTAACAGCAACGCCTACAGGTATAGGTTCTACATACACTTGGAATAATAATGTGAATGATGGAGTTCAGTTTACACCAACTCAAACACAAAATTATAGTGTAAGATCAGTAGATATTAACGGATGTTATTCATATGATACCGTTCGAATAACAGTAAATCCTTTACCTATAATCAATGCAGGTGATGATGTATTTGGATGTGATAATGATTTAATTCCTTTAAATGCTGTTGGTGCTGGAACAGGTGGAAGTTATTCATGGGATAACGGAGTTATGAATGGCTCAACAATTATATCACCTGTTGGAACTACAAGATACATCGTAACGGGAACTGATGTAAACACTTGTCAAAATACAGATACAATTTTTATAAATATTCAAAGTTATCCTGTTATAACATTTACAGCTACTCAGAATTCATATTGTACACCAGTAACAGCAACATTTACGAATACAACTTTAGGAGTTCAAAATTGTATTTGGGTGTTCGATAACGGTACAACGGTAAATAATTGTGGACTTGTAACTGAAGTATTTAATAATGCAGGAGTATATGGGGCTTCTTTAAAAGCGGAAAGCACAAATGGTTGTGAGTCTACCTTATATAGAGATTCATTAGTTATAATTGACCCTTATCCTGTGGCATCTTTTAACCATAAACCTTTTGAAGTGATGTCTTTTAATCCTGAAGTTGAATTTCAGAACACAACGATTAATGCTGTAAATTATGTTTGGAGTTTTGGAGATGGTACAGGTTCATCGTCTCAAGTTTCTCCAACTCATACATATGAATTAGATAAAGGGAATTCGTATCTTGTTACTTTACTAGCCGTTTCAAATTTAGGATGTAGAGATTCTGTTTCTCAGATTATTAGAGTTAAAGAAGAACAAGTGTTTTTTATTCCAAATTCTTTTACTCCGGATGGAGATCAATTGAATCAAAATTTTCGCCCTGTGTTTACATCAGGTTTCGACCCTTATGATTATACATTGTTAATCTACAATCGATGGGGAGAATTGATTTTTGAATCACATGACATGGAGATTGGATGGAATGGAACATATGGAGGCGTAATTAGTCAACAAGGAACGTATACTTGGAAAATTGAAGTTAAAACAAATGTAACTGACGAAAGAAAAATGTACGTAGGACATGTTAACCTATTGAAGTAATCGGAATGGTAATATTTTTTGATCAGAATGTTAAATACTTCTAAAAATGGAGTAGGTTTGAGGAATTGTCAGATTTTAATTATCTTTGGGAAATCAACTTTTGAATCATTTATTATCAAATGAATTTATTATTTAACAAAATTGTTCCGGTTATTTTACTTATTAGTTTAGGGTTATTCGGAGCTTGTAATTCCACTTCAGATACCGATGCTAATTTGAAGGACAACAATCTATTTATATCAGGTGATATTTCTGATGCAGATGGTAAAACGGCATATTTAGAAGCTCTTTCTTCTGGAGGAGTTATTGAAGTTGCAAAAGCACCTATCCAAAAAGGAAAATTTGAATTAGAAACAAATATTCCAGGATTAGGAATTTATCAATTAAGAATTGGTGAACCAGCTGATAATGCTATTGTATTAACGGCTCAGCCAAATGATAAAATTAAAGTTAAAGGTAAATACACTGATTTTGTTACTGGGGCGGAGGTTTCGGGAGTTAGTTGGTCTAGTCAATATAAGGAATATATGCGATTAGTTAGCCAATTTGGAGAAGCTCAAAGCGAATTGATGTCACTTCAGGGAAAGGTTACTCAAGAAGAGTTGGTGAAACGATTTAAAGTGTTGAAAAAACCAATAGATGACTTTGCATTGGCTCAAATTGATAAAGATCCATCGAATGCTTTTAATATTATTTTATCAAGTAGTCTTATGCCAACAGATGGTTTTATTGATTATCCTGCAGAAAATTTAGTAGTGCTAAAAAAAATGACGGAGAGCTATAAGAAAGATCATTCAGATTCTCCTATAACAAAATCATTAGAGCAACAAGTTTTTCAAATAGAATCAGGTCTTGCGGAGTATGAAATAATGAAGTCTGGTAAGAAACCTGCTCCAGATATTGAGTTGTTTAATCCAGAAGGTCAGGAAATTAAATTGTCATCTTTGAAAGGGAAATTAGTTTTGATTGATTTCTGGGCATCTTGGTGTGGACCATGTAGAAAAGAAAATCCAAATGTTGTAAAATTGTACAATAAATTTAAAAATAAAGGATTTACAATCTACTCTGTTTCTCTTGATACAGATAAAGCTAGCTGGGTCAATGCTATAGAACAGGATGGATTGGTTTGGCCAAATCATGTGTCTGATTTATTGGGGTGGAAAACGTATTTAATCAAATTATATAACTTTAGTTCAATACCGCATACTGTTTTAGTTGGAAAAGATGGCAACATTATTGCAGTAGGATTGAGAGGTGAGGCTTTAGAACAAAAAGTTGCAGAAATTTTAAAATAAAAAATGATGAAATTATTTATCGGTTTATTAACAGGGGCATTAACATTTTCAGTTAGTTTCGCTCAAACGACAGTTAAAATTAGTGGAAGTGTATTCAATACTAATTCCAAAGAAATTAAATTGGTTCAAGAAGGAGTTGGTAATACATTTACAGATTTATCAATAGCGAAATTAGACAAAGAAGGGAAATTTGAAATTTCATCAAAAATTCCTCAAAGTGATTATTACTTTGAGGAATTTTTGATGAAATTTCAAATTTCCCT
>DAIOWV010000015.1:40021-50346 GCA_036758285.1 Taishania sp.
TAGATGAAGGATTTATTCACTTGATTTTAAGAGATAATGCAGATGTTAAAGTATATGCAGATGCAAAACAACTGGGGAAGTTCACCAATTTTGTAGGTTCTGATGAAAGTGCTTCGCTAAATAAATTTGCTCATGCAGCTGACGAATGGACTAAAGTTAGAAATGAAGCGATTCAGAAAATTCAAACGAATCCTGAAACTTCAGAACAAGTGAATGCTGATGTTCAGGCTCATTTAAAAGAATTTCAAGCGGTATTCCAAACGTTTTATTCAGAAAATCAAAACTCACCAGCTTTAATCGCAGCTTTGGGGTTAATTGATCCTGCAAATGATTTTGAAAATTTCGAATCAATTGTTAAGTCTTTAAACGCGAGTTTTCCTCAAAGTACTAAAGTGAAAGATGTAACAAATTCTTACAATCAATTAAAGGCTAAAAAAGATGCAGATAATAAGTTGGCACCTGGAAAACCTGCTCCTGATTTTGAGGAATTAATGCTTGACCGTAAAACAACAATGAAATTATCTGACTTAAGAGGTAAAGTTGTTTTATTAGATTTTTGGGCTTCGTGGTGTGGTCCTTGCAGAAAAGAAAACCCAAATGTTGTTGCTACATATAACAAGTATAAAGACAAAGGTTTTACAGTAATGAATGTTTCTCTTGACGACAATTTAGATCGTTGGAAACAAGCAATTGAACAAGATGGATTGATTTGGCCTAATCACGTAAGTGATTTGAAAAAATGGAATAGTGCTGTTGGGCAACTTTACCAAGTAAGAGGTATTCCTTTTACAGTATTGATTGATCAAAACGGCAATATTGTTCAAACAAATTTAAGAGGTGCAGCTTTAGAAGATGCTGTTTCTAAATTACTAAAATAATCTCCTTGAATGTCTATAAACAATAGACCTACAAAAATTTATTTTGCTTCTGATTTTCATCTTGGAACCCCAGATTTTGAAACAAGTCTGATTCGTGAAAAATGTATTGTTCGATGGCTTGATGAGGTGAAAAAAGACGCTACAGAAATCTTTTTGGTAGGTGATATATTTGATTTTTGGTTTGAATATAAAAGAGCCATTCCAAAAGGATTTGTTCGCCTTCAAGGAAAAATTGCTGAATTGGTAGATTCTGGAATTCCTGTTCACGTGTTTACAGGAAATCATGATATGTGGATGTTTGATTATTTGCCAAGAGAGCTTGGTGTTAAACTATATCGTGAACCGATTGTTCGAGAATGGAACGGGATTAAATTTTATATTGGTCATGGTGATGGATTAGGTCCTGGTGATAAAGGATATAAATTTCTAAAGAAGGTTTTTGCTTCACCCGTTTGTCAGTGGCTTTTTGCACGTTTACATCCAAATTTTGGAATATGGTTAGCCGATTTGTCATCAAAGAAAAGTAGAGCTTCTACAGGTGATGCTGATGAGAAGTTTTTAGGTGCAGAAAATGAATGGTTAGCTATTTATTCGAAAGAATACTTAGAAAAAGAACACATCGATTATTTTGTTTTTGGTCATAGACATTTGCCAATTGAATTAGAAGTAGGTGAAAAATCTACTTATATTAATTTAGGGGAATGGCTAAATTATTATACTTATTTAGTGTTTGATGGAACAAATTGCCAACTGAAAAAATGGGAAGAATAAAATTTTATTAAAACTTACTTTTAATAAATTGCATACCATTTTTAACATATTGAATGATATGTTTTTCTAGATTGAAAACAAAAATTGGAGTTAAGAAGCAGATTAAAAAGATTGGTATTTCAATAAAAAGACGAACCCACAAGTTGCTTGTCATAGAACCAAAATATTCTCCGATTAAAATTGTGAACACAGCTAACGCAATAATTATAAATTGATTTTTCTCAAATGGATTTAATTTATATGATTTATAAATGAATATAAATCGACCGATGTTGTAAATCATTAATGCGATTGCTGTAGAGACTGCTGCGCCGACAATTCCCCAGTTCGGAATAAATAATAGATTTAGGCAAAAAACCATAATTACAAGAGTAATCGTAAAATAGATGTCATATTTATACTTTTTAGAAGTTGAAAAAATGACGCCAGTTAAGCCAAAGAACATTTCGAAGAATCTACCCATCATTAGTGCAAAGAACACCCAAATTCCAGATTTAAATTCTGGTTTTAAAAAGCTAAAAATTAAATCAATGTTTAACCAGATAACAATGAAACAAGCTAATCCAAAAAATAAAGATACAGAGCCTGTTTTTTTATAAATTGATTCCATTTCTTTCATTTTTCTATTTTTCCAGAATTCAGACACCAAAGGAGAGCTAATTCTAATTAATGATCGATTAGGAACAAGTAAAGCACTGGCTATAAAAACGACAGTTGAGTAAATTCCTGTTGCGTCTAGTCCTATCATTTGAGCAATCATGATTACGTCTAGGGAAACTACCAAAATAACTCCAAGAGAATTTACATAATTATACAAGGAGAAGTTAAACATCAATTTTCTAAACCTTTTTGATATTGTAATATTTTTCGAGGAAACGTATAATTCTTTGTTCTTTTCTAAAAAGATGAGCAGAATAATCGTTGGCACTAAATATATTAAAGAGTTATATTTTACGAAGATGTCAAATGAAATAAAATTGTACCAGTATAATAGAAGTGAAATGGTGACTCCAAGTCGCAAGATGATTTCATAGGAGAATACAGACAGGATATTTTTATAAAAACTTCGCAGATAGGCTTCGAAAAGCAAATAAAAAACATATCCAATTCCAATAGGGAGTACCCATAAATAATAAGTTACAAAATCTGCAGATTTATCAATGTATAATTTCTCAATAAAAGGTCTGAAAAGAATAAACAGAATGGTTGTAAGTATAGTACCCCACAAGATTATTCTTATAATAAAAGGAAGAAAACCATGATGTTTTTTTTCTTCGTCCTTGAAAAATGGCAAAAATTTTAGAGTTGTAAAAACTGTTCCAAATCCAGCTAATTGAGCAAATACAGTTCCTACAGTAATTAATAAACTTATCAGTCCGATTTGTTCGCTACTCAAAATAATGATAAATAGAAGACCTTTATTAATGTATCCTAATAATATTCCCAGATATGAAATAATTGTTGTACGAAATGCATCTTTCTGAACGATTCCCATGTAATTTGATGTATTTAGAGAACGAAAATACAACAATTAATTTGAGTTGAATGAATGAACAGCGTTCATATTATTTCGATAAAGGAATAAAATTTTAACATAATTAACAATTCTTATTTGAAAAACAATTGAACATATCAAAAAAACAGTTTTAGTCTTTCTTACTTTTGTCTCATAGATGACTGATTCAAACAATATAGAGGCATTAATACATTTGATCGATGATCCGGATGAAGGTATCTTTCAGCATGTTCGTGATCGATTGTTGCAATATGGTCCGAATGCCATTCCTTATTTAGAAAATTCTTGGGGTGAAAAAGATTTTGGTTTGATTTTTCTAAATCGTGTTGAGCAATTAATTCATGATATACAATTCGAAGAAAGTAAGAGACAACTTCTAAATTGGAAAAATAGTGAGAAAGATCTTTTGTCGGGAGCCATTATCATCGCAAAATATCAATATCCAGGATTAAATGAAGAGCATGTACACGAATTTATGGAAGAGATGAAACGTGACATCTGGATTGAGTTAAGTAACAAACAAACTGCTTTTGAGAAAATTCGAATTTTTAATAAAGTTTTCTTTGGAAAATATCGTTTTTATGGTGATTCAAAAGATTTTCATTCTCCGTTAAATTCATATATCAATACGGTAATAGAATCTAGAAAAGGGAATCCACTTAGTTTGAGTATTATTTATAGCGTAGTCGCTCAATTACTGGGAATGCCTGTTTATGGTATTAATTTGCCAAATCATTTTGTTTTAGCGTATATGGATGAGGAAAAAATTAACTTATTTACAAATCCTGATAATCGAAACGGTGTTTTGTTTTACATCAATCCATTTTCGAAAGGTGGATTGTTTGATGAAGGTGAAATTAATGAGTTTTTACAAAATTTGAATTTGCCAGCTTCTAGAGAGTATTTTGAACCTTGTTCGAATACTTCAATTATTCGTCGAATGTTAACGAATTTAATAAGTGCTTTTCAACAAGCAGGAAATGCAACTAAAGTATTAGAATTGACAGAATTAAGAGATTTGTTGTAGTTAATTACAATTTAAAACAAGTCCATCGTAAGCAGAATAAACATTTTCAGGTAATATTTTTTGCAAATCTTCATACTTACCCATTAAATGAGAAATGTGAGTTAAATAGGCTTGTTTTGGATTGATTTCTTTAAAAAAATCCAATGCTTCCTGTAAGTTAAAATGAGAAATGTGTTCCTCAATTCGTAAAGCATTGACAATTAATATTTCAGTTCCTTTTATTTTTTCTTTTTCTTCAGGAGTAATGTGTTTTGCATCAGTTATATATGTGAAATTTTTAAATCTAAAACCTAAAACGGGCAACTTATAATGCATAACTTCGATAGGTTGAATAATTCCACCATCTATAAGAATTGATGAGTTTTTATCAATGATTTCAATGTCTAATCTGGGAATTCCAGGATACTTAAAAGTTGAAAAAATATAATCATATTCTCGATGTATTGCTTCGTCAACACGAATGTCACAATAAATCTTCATATCCTTATTTTGATGAAAATTAAATGCCCTTACATCATCTAAACCAGCTAAATGGTCTTTGTGTTGATGCGTGAAACAAATTGCTTCAAGCGCAGTTACATTTTCTCTAAGCATCTGCTGACGAAAATCTGGTCCTGTATCAATGACGTAATTTAAATCATTGATGGTAAGCATTATTGAAGATCTAAGTCGCTTGTCTTTGGGGTTTGAAGATTGACATACATCACAAGAACAAGTAATTACTGGAACGCCTTGAGAGGTACCTGTGCCAAGTATGGTTACTTTAAATCCGTTGTTTAATGCCATGTCTTACAAATCTAATTTATTCTCTTTAATTTGAGTATTTATAAACTCAACAATCTCATTTTTTTGATTTAAAGAAAGTGAATTTACTCCATTTAATAGAATTTTTTTATCGTTTAATTCTATCTGAATTACGTTCTTAATAAAGAACGACGAGTGTAATGAAATAGATTTTATTGTTTTTAATTCAATAGATTTTGGGCTATTAACTAAATTAAACAAATCGTATTTTGATTGAGGAGCTTCAATATATTTTATTTGCTTGGGATTAATTTCAACAAGTGTGATTTCAGATTTTTGACGAATTAATTTAATTCCATAACCAATAAAGATGATTCTTAAAAAAAGAAAAATTGATGAACCTAAAATGGAGACAAAGTCATCAAAATTTATGAGTAATTTCTTTAAAATTTGAGTGAAACTAAAGTTCCACCAATCATCAAAGATGAAGTCGATTGCAACTAGCATTAATCCCATAAATAAAAAGACAATTCCTATTATGATTCTATTTCTAGATGGAAGGGCGTATTTTTTAATTTTTTTCATTGTTGAGAATAAACACAGTTTAAATTTATAGAATTCTCTTTTTTGTTTATTATGAGTTCATATTTTCCAATCTTCTGTTGCCTGATATTCTAATGTTTGGCAATATAAAATCATTTAACATTTTTCAAATTTGACTCTGGAAGTAAAATTCAATCCAAAGGAGAACAAATTTCTATCAAGAACCCATCAATATCACGAATGTATGATACGATTTGCCCCCAAGGTTTTTCTTTTGGTTCCATTTCACTTATAGCTCCATAATTAATGGCTTTCAAATAGGTTTCATTGACATTGTCAGAAATTAAACCCAATTCTATTCCGAAAGGTTTATTTGTCAAATCACTTTCAATAATTCCATTTTTGATATTTGATTTTGCAAGTTCTAATGAAGCAAATGCAATGGTTGTTTCACCTGTATTGAGTTCTCCATAATCGTTTTCTGGAGTAATAAATTTCCGTTTAAAATCAAAAATCTGCTCATAAAATGTAATGGATTCTGTTACATTTTTCACATAAAGGATTGTATATCTAAACTTTATCATTTTATTTTTCAAAAAATGGTATTGACAGATTAAAAGGAAAAGCCCAAAAAGTAATTAAATTTTCTGGACTTTTCATAATTGAAATTATTTACTGATCGTATTTAACAAATCTAAATCTTCTTGATCTAGCTCTATTTTGGGAGCATTTAATAAAGATTCTAATTGAATTTCATTCGTTGCACTAGCTATTGGGGCTGTAATTAATGGGTTTGCTAATAACCAAGCTAAAGCTATCGTTGCTTGTTTTGTATCGTGTTTTAATGATATTTTATCTAAAGCATTTAAAACAGCAATTCCTTTCTCATTTAAATATTTTGCTTGACCTCCACCTCTTGCACTTTTTGAAAAGTCAGCTTCAGAGCGATACTTTCCTGTTAGAAATCCTGAAGCCAATGCCCAATATGGAAAAACACTAAGATCATATTTTTCTACAAGTGGTTGGTAATTTGTTTCAAAATTTGAACGTTCTAACAAATTATAATGAGGTTGAAGAGCTACGTATTTCGGAAGATTTTTACTTTCTGCTACTTCAAAAGATTCTATTAATCTTTCCGGAGAAATATTGGATGCGGCGATATATCGAACTTTCCCTGCTTTTATTAGTTCATCATATGCAGATAGAGTTTCTTCAATTGGAGTAACTTTATCATCGAAATGAGTATAATACAAGTCTATATAATCTGTATTTAAGCGACGTAATGATTCATCAACAGATTTGATAATATGTTTTCTGCTAACATCAAAGCCATGTTCAGTTGTTTCAGAACCAACTTTTGTTGCTAAAATAATATCTTGTCTGTTATTTCGTTCTTTAAACCACTTACCAATGATTGATTCTGATTGCCCACCAATTCCATTTACCCACCAGGCATACGTATCAGCAGTATCAATGAAATTAAATCCATTTTCTGTAAATTTATTTAAGATATCTTTTGATTGTTTTTCATCTAAAGTCCAACCAAATACATTCCCTCCAAAATTCATCGGAGCGATTTCTAAATCGGTGTTTTTTATTTGTGTTTTTTTCATATTCGATGTGTCATTTTATTACGTTCAAATTTCATCATTTTTAAATAAATGAAGCTTCTTAAATTTTATAAAAAACATAAATTTTTGTTATTTTATTGATAATTCAACTCACGCTTTTAGTCATGAAATAAACAATGATTAATTTTACAAAAATGTTTTTTTAGTTATGAATAATGCTTCGGTATCTCAGGTCAATAATTCCAGCTTAACAGTTTATCCTATCTTGTTTGCAATCAGTTTTTCACATTTACTGAACGACATGATACAATCTGTTATACCCGCAATTTATCCAATGTTAAAGTCGAATTATACATTGACATTTACACAAATAGGTATTATTACCTTAGTTTTTCAAATGACAGCGTCAATTCTACAGCCTTTTGTTGGAATGTATACAGATAAAAAATCCACACCTAAATCATTAGCATTCGGTATGTTTATTTCTTTGTTGGGCTTAATAAGTATTACGTTTGCGTCTAATTTTTATATGATTTTGTTTTCAGTTTCCTTGATAGGTATGGGGTCTTCTATTTTTCACCCTGAAGCATCTAGGGTCGCAAGATTAGCATCTGGAGGAAAAAATGGTTTAGCTCAATCTATTTTTCAAGTAGGAGGTAATGCTGGGAGTGCGATTGGTCCTTTACTTGTTGCATTAATAGTTATTCCGTTCGGTCAAAAAAGTATCGGTTGGTTTAGCATTTTTGCTGTAATTGGAATAATCCTATTGTCTATAATAGGCAGATGGTATCGAGATAATGCAATTACTAAAAAACAGACGATTAGTAAAAGTGGAGTGGATGCAGCAAAATTGTCTCGTAAAACGATAGTTGTATCAATTGTAATTCTATTGATATTAATTTTTTCAAAGTATTTTTATATGGCTTCGATGACGAGTTATTTTACATTTTACTTGATTGAAAAATTCCACATTAGTACACAACAATCTCAAATTTATTTATTTGCATTTTTAGCTGCTGTCGCAACGGGAACTATCTTAGGTGGACCATTAGGTGATCGATATGGTCGTAAAATTATCATTTGGATTTCAATATTAGGAGCAGCTCCATTTACATTACTATTACCTCATGTAGGTTTAATGTCAACAATTATTTTAGCAATGATAATAGGTGTAATTATCTCATCTGCCTTTGCTGCAATTTTAGTTTATGCTACCGAGTTAATTCCTGGGAAAGTTGGAACGGTATCGGGTTTGTTTTTTGGTTTCGCTTTCGGAATGGGGGGGATTGGATCTGCCGTATTGGGAAAAATAGCTGATAATACAAGCCTAGAATATGTCTATTCTATCTGTGCATATTTACCATTAATCGGTATTATTACTGTGTTTTTACCGACTATTGAGACTAAAAAGTAATTTCGACTTAGAATCAATAATTCATTAAAGCTGGGCGTTGTGTTATTTCGTGATAACAAACTCGATTAATCGTAAAATAATGAAGAACCATGCTTTTTCTTGTCATTTCTTTATTGATATGTGGTTCTCCTCCATGAAATAGATTTGCATGCCAGATTAATACATCACCTTTTTTTGCAGTAAAAACTTGTTTTGTTATTGAATGTTCAGCTTTCTTTTGTTCAATCATTTCTTCATATGCGCCATAACCTTTATTGCCAATTAGGAAAAAATTTCCTTCATTTTGGTAGTCTTCATTCATATAATATGGCAAAAGATGACTTTTCGGATAGTAATGTAAAGGCCCATTTTCAAGTGTAATATCTTCTAATGCTATCCAAACACCTAATAATCCACCTAATGGATAAGTGGTCATATGAATACTATCTGAGTGTGTGTGCTGCTCACTACCCATTTTAAAGTTTATACTTTGAAATAATTGCATCGATTCTCCCATGATTGAATTGATCAATTCTACTATTTTCTCGTTTTCACCTATGTTCTTTAAAAATGTTGATTTGTTAATTGCAAACATCAATTTATTACCATATCGGAATTCTATCTGTTTTTGAGCTAATAAATCTTCAATTTCATTGTTGATTAAATCAACCGTTTTATCATCTAAATAGTTGTTTAATACTGCATATCCTTCATTGTGAAAATTCAATAAACTTTGCCGCGAAACATCATCAAGATTTTGAAAAATATCAGTTTTATTTAAACTTAAAATATGGTTGGAATTATTATTTATGTTTTGTTTTACGTTTTTAAAATCTTTATTTGAAATAGGGGAGTAGTACCTTTTTTTCAAGCCTAGGTCTTTGTAAATTCGTTTGTTATGAAGTAATTGCTTTTTGTGAAAGAAATTGTAGAGAATATATGTAAATTTTAGTCTTCTTAACATCAATAATAGTTTTATGTAAACGCCTGTTCAGCAACCAAGATAAAGTTTATATTTTAAATTAAATATAATTTCAGATGTTTCATTAAAAATTTTCAAATGCTCCCAATCCAAATAATGCAAAATCATATTTTACAGGGTCAATTGGGTCAAATGAACGTAAGTGTAACATTAATTCTTCTAATGCTTTCCAATCATCTTGTTTACGAGTTAATAAATTCAATTTACGAGCATTTTTACTGGTGTGAACATCTAGTGGTAAATACAATTCAGAAGAATTTATTGACTTCCAAATTCCAAAATCAACTCCTTTTTTAGCATCACGAACCATCCAACGTAAAAACATGTTTAGTCTTTTACATGCAGAGTTTTTAATTGGGTTTGATAAATGTTTTTCAGACCGATTTTCATGCTCAATTGATAAAAAGTGTTCTCTAAAATTGATAATTCTACCTTTTATTCCTTCTGTTTCGGGGTGTTTTGAAAAGGTACTTTCCAATGTGCCATTTTTATAGATGGATTGGAGTGATCGTAGATAAAAATCTAAATCTTGCGAGTTAAATGTTCTATGAACGAATTGAAGATCTCTTCGTGTGAAATCTAAAATAAACTGATGAGGTGAATTATCCATCATTTCCATCAAAAGATTTCCATTCCGAATAATCATTGTTCGATTTCCCCAAGCAATTGTAGAAAGTAAAAAGCCACTTATTTCAATATCTTCTTTCTTTGAAAATCGATGAGGAATTTGAATGGGGTCACTTTCTATAAAATCGGGATTTTCATATTGTTCCGCTTTGTAATCTAAAAAAGATTTAATTTCTGATGTTGTCATTATATATTCTCTAAATTACAAAGTCAATATTATTTCCTCCTTTTATTTCAACACATTAACATTTCCATTAATTCTTTCTCTTTTAC
>DAIOWV010000016.1:0-33452 GCA_036758285.1 Taishania sp.
CTGAACATGATTTAAATTTCTCATCATAGGGTCTGTCAAAAAAGAAATAAAAATCATGTTCAGGGTGATTTTCAACCAATCGTTTTGCGACTTCATAAGTATACCAGCCGAAACCTTCCATTTTGGAAGTTAATAAAAAACGAGTATTAACAGCTATTCGCACAAATAATTAAAAATTATGAATGTAATTAAAAGCTTTCTCTTGCTGAATAGTTGTTGCTGGTCCATGTCCACAGTAAACAGTTGTGTTTTCAGGTAATTCAAACATTACCGTAAAAATTGAACGTTTCAATGTTTCTAAGTCACCTCCAGGAAGATCCACACGTCCAAAACTACCTTGAAATAGTACATCACCATTAATAACAAAATTGTTTTCTACATTGTAAAACACAACATGTCCAGGTGCATGCCCAGGAGTAAATAATACTTCAAATTCTATTTCACCAAAGTGTAATTTTTCACCATGTGAAAGTTGTTTGGTAGGCAGGGGTGATTCTTTAAAATTTTGAAATCCAAAAAGATGTGCTGAATTTGGTGCTGAGTTTAATGTCACCAAATCCAAAGGATGCAAATAATAATCCACCTGATAATTTTCCAATACAAATGCATTTCCAAGTACATGATCGATATGTGCATGCGTGTTTAGCAAAGCAAGGATCTTTAAATTTTTTGAAGTAATAAAATTCGTTAATTCATTTTCTTCATGTCGCTCATAGCATCCTGGATCTACAATGACAGCGTCACCATTTTCTGAATAAACTACATACGTGTTTTCTTGAAAAGGATTAAATGTAAATTGTTGTACTTGTAATTTCATACTGTAAAGTTAGCATGAATTTTTGAAACTATTTTTTTGCGATTAATTCCAAAATGTCTTTTTCAATTGCATCAGGTTTGATGGTTGGAGCATATCTTTTAATTGGATTACCGTTACTATCAATCAAAAACTTGGTAAAATTCCATTTAATCTTACTGCCAAACCAACCTCCAAGTTTTTTCTTTAAATAAAAAAAAATTGGATGTGTATTTTTTCCATTCACATCACATTTTTCGAATAATTGAAAGGTTACTCCGAAATTTATTTGACAACTTTCAACCATTGTTTCATTTGTTTCAGGTTCTTGATTCAAAAATTGATTACACGGAAAACCTAAAACCACTAGGCCTTGGTCAGAATATTTTTGATGCAACTCTTCTAGTCCTTTAAATTGCGGAGCTAATCCACATTTTGTAGCTGTGTTTACAACTAATATAATTTTACCTTTAAACTCAGACATTGGAATAACTTGACCAGAAGGTGTTTTCGCTGATAATTGATAAAAATCTTCGTTAATTTTGATTGCCATGATGTTTTGTAATAAAAATTAAAGTTAATTAAAAAATTAAAGAAAAAGGAGTGTTTTTTCAAGCTTAATATTGAATCTACAGAATGTCAGATATCTTTTCGTACTTTTGTTTTTGCAATGAAATAAAATGGCAAATCAATTTTTATACTGTATCGATTTTTTAGGTTTTAAACGTTTCCCCACTAGGGAAGTAAAGGTTGGAAACATTGGAGTTGGAGGTGATAATCCGATTCGAGTACAATCAATGACGACAAAAGACACAATGGACACAGAGGGTTCAATCGAGGAGTCTATCCGTATGATTGAAACGGGTTGTGAAATTGTTCGATTAACTGCCCCTAGTAAAAAAGAAGCTGTAAATCTTAATTTAATTAAGCAAGGACTTGTTTCAAGAGGTTATGATACTCCTTTAGTTGCAGATATTCATTTTACTCCAAATGCAGCCGAAGTTGCTGCTGATTATGTAGAGAAAATCCGTGTTAACCCAGGAAATTATGCAGATAAAAAGAAGTTTGAGGAAATTGATTATACGGACGATTCCTACCAAAAAGAATTAGTTCGAATAGAAGAAAAATTTACCCCATTAGTTTTAAAATGCAAGACTTTAGGTCGTGCTATGCGTATTGGAACGAATCACGGTTCACTTTCCGATAGAATTCTTAGTCGTTATGGTGATACTCCTGAGGGAATGGTTGAGTCGGCGATGGAATTTATTCGAATATGTGAAAAAAATGATTATCACAATCTCGTGATTTCTATGAAAGCAAGTAATACACTTGTTATGGTTCAGGCATATCGCTTGTTGGTTTCAAAAATGATTGAGAATGGGCAAAACTATCCATTGCATCTCGGTGTTACTGAAGCTGGTGATGGTGAGGATGGGCGTATCAAAAGTGCTGTTGGAATTGGTGCTTTGCTTGAAGATGGTCTTGGTGATACTATTCGTGTTTCCTTGACTGAAAATCCAGAATATGAGATTCCAGTTGCAAAAAAATTACTTGCAAAATTTGATGGGATTGAAATTGAAGAAAGTACAGAAGATATAAACTTGACATATTCTCCATTCATTTATGAACGAAGAAAAACATCTGAAATTTTTAATGTCGGAAATGGACACGTACCTGTTGTAATAGCTGATTTATCAAATAAAGCGAGTATTTCTCCAGCTAATTTTTTCGGTTTTGGATATAGCTATTCAGTTCAGTTAGATAAATGGAATTTGATGGATTTGGCTGCAGATGTTATTTATCTAGGAAAAAATAATATTGATTTTGAAGTGCCAGGAACAATTCGGTTGTTACAAGATTTTGATGTTTGGAAGGATGATGGGAAATATATTCCATTGGTATCTTTTGATCAAAAAGACAACATTAAGCCTGAATCGGAACATTTTTTAATAATTGATTTAGATCGTTTGACTAATTTGGAATTACTCAAAAATCGTCCAAATTCGGTTTTCGTTATTCAAACGAATAAACGTCACAAAACATCTATTTTTCGCAAATTTCGTTTGAATTTAGATGAAAATGGGATTAAAAACCCAGTTGTTTTGAATGTAAATTATACAACAGAAGACGAAGAAACCTTTCAACTACATGCTTCATCTGATCTTGGAATTCACATAATTGACGGATTTGGTGATGGAATTTGGATTACTGGTAAGCAAAGTCTTTCATTTATAAATTCACTAAGTTTTGGAATTCTTCAAGCAACAAGAACTAGAATTTCTAAAACTGAATACATTTCGTGTCCTTCATGTGGGAGAACCTTATTTGATTTACAGGAAACGACAGCAAAAATTCGTTCAAAGACTTCACATTTGAAAGGAATAAAAATTGGAATAATGGGTTGTATTGTTAACGGACCAGGTGAAATGGCTGATGCTGATTATGGTTATGTTGGTGTCGGACCTGGAAAAATTAATCTGTACAAAGAAAAAACGGTTGTTCGAAAAAATGTATCAGAAGATGAAGCCGTTCAAGCTTTGATTGAATTGATTGCAGAGCATGGTGATTGGGTGGAACCAAAAATGGACTAAGTATTATTTTTTAACAAGTAAATCCGGGCAAAATATTCTTTTGAAATCTCAATTTCACTTATTAATATCATTCTTCTATTTTTACTATCTTTGTTTCTTACTATTTTGCAGGGTTAATCTTGTGAATTTTAAAGGAACAATAAATGGAATTGACCAGTTTAACAGCTATTTCGCCAATTGATGGGCGTTACCAAAGAAAAACAAATGAATTACAAAAATATTTTTCGGAATTTGGATTAATCAGATATCGAGTAATTGTTGAAGTAGAATATTTAATTGCTTTGGTAGATTCTGGTGTTGAGCCACTTAAAGATTTCCCTAAAAATAAGTTTGAGGCGCTAAAGTCGATTTATTTGAATTTTTCTGAGGATGATGCGTTATGGATAAAAAATGTAGAGAAAACGACGAATCATGATGTGAAGGCTGTTGAGTATTTTTTAAAGGAAAAAATGCAACAATTGGAGTTAGATCAATATCTTGAATTTGTACATTTTGGATTAACATCACAAGATATAAACAACACAGCTGTTCCACTTTCTTTGAAAGAAGCCATTTTAGACCAATATTTACCTCTTATTCATCAATTGCTTTCTAAATTGAAAAGTTTAAAGAATGAGTGGAAAGACATTCCTATGTTGGCTCGTACACATGGGCAACCAGCCTCTCCAACTCGTTTAGGAAAAGAAATCCAAGTTTTTGAAGAACGAATAGAGCGTCAATTGGATTTGTTAAATCAAATTCCATATTCAGCTAAATTTGGTGGAGCAACGGGAAATTTTAATGCACATTTCATAGCATTTCCAAACCATGATTGGGTAACGTTTGGTAATGATTTTGTAGATAAAAAACTGGGACTAAATCGCTCTCAAACAACAACACAAATTGAGCATTATGATAATCTAGCGGCATTATTCGACACATTAAAAAGGATCAATACTATTCTTTTAGATTTAGATCGCGATATGTGGACGTATATTTCACAAGATTATTTTAAACAAAAATTGAAAGAAGGAGAAATTGGCTCTTCAGCAATGCCACATAAGGTTAACCCTATAGATTTTGAAAATTCTGAAGGTAATATTGGTATTGCAAATGCTTTATTTGAGCACTTATCTATAAAACTTCCTGTATCGAGATTACAGAGAGATTTAACGGATTCAACAGTTTTGAGAACAATTGGTATGCCTTTTGCTCACACTTTTATAGCAATCAAAGCAACGTTAAATGGCTTGGATAAGTTATTATTAAATGAACAAGCATTTCACGATGATCTTGAAAATAATTGGGCTGTAGTTGCAGAAGCAATTCAGACGATATTGAGAAGAGAGGGATTTGAAAAGCCATACGAAGCATTGAAAGGTCTGACAAGAAAAAATGAACGAGTAACAAAAGAAACAGTTCATTCGTTTGTTGATACTTTGCAGATTAATAGTATATTGAAAGATGAATTAAAAAGAATATCCCCACATAATTATACTGGGATTCAACTTGTAAAATAATAAAAATGAAAAAAATTCTCTCTTTAGTTTTTTTAATTTCTATGCAATTTAATTCAATTGCTCAGAAAAAAATGTTGGAATGGGGAGAACTTGAAGGTAGATCCGGATATTTGGTTGAAATGCTGCCTTTTCATAACAAAGATTTTTATACATTACGTTGGAAAGGTGGTGGTATCTTAGGAGGTTATTACCTTTCACGTTTCGATGATTTAAAAGAAACAAAAACAAAACGAATTTCTATTTCTGTCAATAATAACATTGCCAATTTTGAAAAAGTTTTAATTGTTGATGACCATCCTGTTGTTTTCTTATCTAATATTAAGGAGGGTAAAGAAAATATTTATTTACAACAATATGGATACGATTTAGAACCTAGAGGCGATGCTAAACTAATGGCTCAATATGATTTAATTAAAGGTATGACCAAAGAACCTATTAAAATCATTCAATCAAAAGATAAAAAATATTTTGCAATTCTTTGGTTATTAGTTGGAAAAAAGAAAGATAAGGATGTCTATGGATACGCTGTTTATGATGATAAATTTACTCAAGTAGACGAAGGTGAGTACGAAGTTCCTTATGAGTCTAGGTATTCATATATCACACACCATTTGTTAAGTAATACAGGTCATTATTTTTTCGTTGTTAAAGAATACACGCAAAATGATGATAGACGTGCAAATCAATCTGACGTGATGTACAAAGCAATGCATATTTTCCAAGTTAGCAATGATGATGGTTTGGAACAATATACTATTCCAATGCAAGGGAAAAGGGTAGAGGCTCTTTCTGTTAATACGGATGATAGTACAGCATTTACTATAACTGGAGTATATGGAAGCAATGCTTTTTCGGGAGTGAATGGTGTTTTCTATATGCAACTCGATTTTAAAAATAAAAAAGTAATTCGAGAAGGATTTCAAGAGTTTTATAAAGATTTTATTACTGAGGACTGGTCTGAAAAGGAAATTCAGCGTGTTGAGAAACGATCTGTAAGAGGAAAAGATGAACCGGCTTTGTATAATTATCAAATGCGTGAAGCTCAATTGCTTTCTGATGGTAGTATAGTTGGAATCATGGAACAAAATTATGTTGTTGTAAGGACATTTTCAGACGCAAGAAGTATGGTGACTTATAATTATACTTATTATTATAATGATATTATTGTATTTAAAATAGGTCAGTTAGGAAGTTTTGATTGGGTAGATAAAGTTCGAAAGTCACAAGTGTCAACAAACGATGGTGGGCCGTATAGTTCGTATGCGAGTATTGTTGATGGGGATAAATTACGTTTGATTTTTAACGATAATATTGAAAATTATACTCCAACAGGACAGTATATACCTAATAATGTTTATACATCTCGATTTAATCAAAAACACAATGTTGTGGCTATGACAGAAATTGATTTGGCAAATGGAATGCAAAATCGTTATACATTATTTAGTCGTAAAGAAACGAAAACAATTGCTTTCCCGAAATTGTTTAAGGTCGATTTAAATTCAAAAGAAATGTTGATTTATACGGGTTTTAAAGGGAAAGAGCTTTACGGAATATTGAATTTTAAGTAGCTAATCTGATTAATGTAAAAAGAGCCGTAAATGTTAACATTTACGGCTCTTTTTTATGAATGTATTTATTAATACTTTGTACCTTTTCCTACAAATTCAGAAGAACCTTGTTTTCTTTTTAAGTTCAAAGTATTACCAGAAACTTTTCCAAGTCCAGAAAGACCTCCAGTGTTTGGAATAGAGAAATTGCTTCCTGCATTGATTGCCATTACGCTTCCTCCTTCATTCCAAAGATTGTTAAGGTAGATCGTATCTTTTTTCGTATCGCCTTTTGTAACTTGTAAAACATAAACCTTTTCTTCAGAAAAACTTCCTCCTACAAATAAACTATCTGTTATAAGATAATTACCTACAATTTGATCTCTTGAATCCGTAGTTGGAACTTTGCAGCTACCATCATCTTTTTTTGCTTTTTCATCATAGTTTGATGCAGCAGTATTTGTACATCCTTCTTTTTTACAACTTACAAAAGTTAATGAACATACTGATAATAATAGAACACTTAATGTTATATGTTTCATAATTTAATTTTTAATTTAATAAATAATTTTGCAAAGATATATATTTGATTTTGAATATTCAACGTCAGCTAAAATACTTAAATTATTTATTGGTGTTTTTGGATATAATATATAGGAAGTTTTAAATCAAGTTCATCAAATCGTCTTTAGATAGCTGCTTAAGAACATTGTTGTCTGTATGAATTAATTCGTCAACTAAAAGTCGTTTTTTATGTTGCAACTCGATGATTTTTTCTTCAATCGTGTTTGGAGTTATTAGTCTGATTGCGATGACTTTATTTGTTTGTCCAATTCGATGAGCTCGATCTATTGCTTGATTTTCTACTGCAGGATTCCACCAAGGATCGACAAGGAAAATATATTCAGCTTTGGTTAAATTTAATCCTGTACCACCAGCTTTTAAACTGATAAGAAAAACCCTTGTTTCTTCATCATTTTGGAATAATTGAACCTGTTCTTCACGATTTTTTGTTTGTCCAGTGAGATAGGCATGTTGAATGTTCTCGTGATTCAAACGTGTTTTAATTAATTCTAACATCCCAACAAATTGTGAAAAGACTAAAATTTTATGTTGCCCTTTTAGTGTATTAATTTGATTAATTAATTCATCAAGTTTAGCTGATTGGTTACCATAAAATTCTTCATCTGCAAGAAGTGCTGGTGAATTACAAATTTGTCTCATCTTCGTAAGACCTTGTAAAATGTGTAAACTAGATGATTTTAAATCATCGTCTGATAAACCGGATAAATACTTTTGAAATGCAACTTTGTAAGTATCATAAACTCTTCGTTGTTCAGTGTCCATTTCACAATAGACAATCATTTCTGTTTTTTCTGGTAATTCTTTTGCTACTTGTTTTTTTGTTCTTCTTAAAATAAACGGATGTATTCTTTTTTGAAGTTCTTTTGCTCTTTTCGTATCTTGAAATTTATCTATTGGGGTTGAATAATCAGTTGTAAAGCTTTTAGTACTTCCAAATAGTCCAGGAATTGCAAATGATAGTTGAGAATATAAATCAAACGTGTTGTTTTCTATTGGTGTACCAGTTACTACTAATCTTTGTCTTGCCTGAAGTAATCGAACGGTTTTATAACGTTTTGATTCTGGGTTTTTTATTGCTTGTGATTCATCTAAAACGATACAGTTAAAAATTTGAGTTTTTAAAATCTCAATATCAGATATTAAAGTTCCATATGTTGTAATAACAATATCAAACTTATTGAAGTTGATGTTTTTAGCATCTCTATTTGTTCCATAAAGTGAAAGGTACTTGAGATGTGGTGCAAATTTCTCAATTTCACGTTGCCAGTTGAACAGTAAAGAGGTTGGCACAATCACTAAATTCGTTTGTTTCTTTCCTTTTTCATGTTGTGATAAAAAATAAGCAATAATTTGAATGGTTTTTCCTAATCCCATGTCATCTGCTAAGCAACCACCGAATCCAAATTCATCGAGAAAATTAAGCCAATTTAACCCTTCTTTTTGATAATCTCTGAGTATAGCATTGAGTTTTTTCGGTACTTCTACCTTCTCAATGGATTTAAAATTGATTAATTTTTTAGAGTAATTTTCAATTTCTAATTGAATTTCTGTTGATAAAACTTCTTTTTCAAATAATTCTTCAATTAGTCGGAAATTACTTTTGTGTGTTCGAATGGCATTGTTTTTTATTTCACCAGATCGAAAGAAATGAGTAAATTTATTAATCCAATCTTGTGGCATTATACCTTGGGTGCCATCTTTTAATTCTATGTAACGAGTTTTATTAATAATTGATTTCTGAATTTCTTTTAACCCAACTTCTTGATTTCCAAAATAAATTTTTGTTTTAACGTCAAACCAATCGATTCCTGAAACAACTTGAGTCTGGACTTTCATTTTGTGCGCATTGTAGCGATTGTTTTTCAACTGATTAAAACCAAGAATCGAATAACCATTATTTCGCCATTCGTCAAAAGCATTAACAAACCAACCACTTTCTAAAAATTCTTGTTTGTGCAAATAATAAAATTCTGTTTGTGGGATTTCGTTAAATGTAGGATGTTGAGATTGAATTGCTTTTAAAAATTGATTCTCTGCGTTCATATTCCTGTCAATAGAATAAATCGTCCCATCTGGATTTTCTGTATAAACAGTTTTTTTTGATAAAACTCCAACTTCAACTTCTCCATAGCAAATTACAGGAGTAATTAAGATGTAATCGTCCGACTCTGATAAATAAATTAAATACTCTGAAATGGTGTTTAAAGATTTTTCCTTAATAATTTTTGCAGGTGCTTTTTTTATAAATGAGTAAGATATTGCAATAGTTTGTTCTAAACGATCTAAAAATTCTTCCTTGAAAGATTCAAATTGTGATTGGTGAATAAATATTTCATGATTTTTAGATTTAAAAAAATGAATGATGTTTAAAATCGTTTTATTGTTGATGAAATAATAATTGCTTTTTGAAACAAAAAAATCACCTTTTAAATGGATATTTTTAGATTGAAATAGCTTATTATCGACAGAAATTTCACAGGTTAAAATAAAGAAATCACCAGATTGCTTTACAAAGATTGTTGCATTCATTTCAATCAATAAAACATTGACTGGTTCAATATCTTTTACTGTTATTTTTTTAGAATCTAGTTTATCGACTTCACTATAAAACGCAAAATTCAATGGATTTTTAAGAATATCACTACTTAAATCATTGTTTTCTGAATATGGATTTTGTTGCAATAAAGCAGAAAAAAACAATAAATCTGCTTGATTATTTGAGTGTCTTAATTTATTTTGAAGGTTTATTTTTTCAATAGGAGATTTTAATTCCCCTGATTTTGACAATGGAGCTTCCATTAAATTGAAAATAACTCCTTTACTATAACTAGATGATTGAATGAGTATAAATTCTTTTTTTTCTGTTTGCGTGTTTTTTGGGAAAACAAAATCTGGAACTAATTGTTCTTTTAAAGCATTTTTCTCAGCTGTAGATAAATTTAAAAGTGTGTATTTGGGTTGTATGTGTATGCGACTATAAGCAAATCGTATATCAAACAAGTCATCGAGGTCTTGAATGTTATTTAATCCAATTTTTGATGCGTGTTTTTGATAAAGTTTATCTCTTTCTTTTTTATTGAAAGGGAGTTGTAAAGATGGTTCTTTTAAAATTTCTAAAATAGTAAAATGAATATGTTCGCATAGCTTTTTTGAAGGATTATAGCACGTACAAGATAGAGATAAATTTTTTTGTGATTGATTTATTCTAACTATCCATTCATCATCGTATCCTTTATGGATGTGTGCAAGAATTGAATTTATAGGCATTTCAGCTTCTCGAAAATCAAGACGATTCCCCCATGTTTTACTGTCATTTAACTCAACACAGACAAGCAAAAGCTGCTGCCTTGTTAAATCTAAAATATGTTGATTTTCAAAAGTAAAGTTGTTTTTTTCTTTTTTCAACTTTAGAGTTGAATGTTCTTCATTCATTTGTTTACTATTTTAAAATATGCATCAACAGTCAGCATGTTTAAAGATAAGTTACAATTTTGTTTTTGTAAGTTTACATTGAACTCAAATGCTTGTAATTACATTTAATTTTATCTTTTAAGTCATCAAAAGTAACGATAATGCTTATTTCTAAATCGAAATATCTCTAAACTAAATAAAATTAAACAGTTAATTTGATATATTTGTCTTACTGATTAAAAGTATTTACTATGAAATTATTGTTTTTTGTTTGTCTATTTTCCTCCTTTTCTTTATTTTCTCAAAATGAAATGTTTGCTGAGCCTGCAACAGCGCCTCCTCCACCCCCTAAAGAAAATGTAACAAGCACTACATACACTATTCATTCTTTTGTGGAAGAAGAAGCGTCTTTTCCAGGTGGAACTTCAGCATTGAGTAAGTTTTTAGGAGAAAATATTAAATTTCCTCAAAGAGCATTTGATGAAAAAATTAGTGGCAAACTTTATCTTCAATTTGTAGTTGATCATGAGGGTAATGTAGGTTCAATTAAAATTAAAAAACCTATAGAGGGATGTCCAGAATGCAGTGAAGAAGCAATTAGAGTTGTTAAAATGATGCCTAAATGGAAGCCAGCACTTATAAACCAAAAAGCAGTATCAGCTTATTATAATTTGCCAATTTCTTTTGTCTTTGTAGCAGAAGAATCTGAATCAAAATAATTATTGTTTAATAAAATGAAGTTAGCTTATATTTTTACTATTTCCTTGATGGTTGTAACCTTTCAGTCATTTGCACAAGTAGAAGCTGAACAAAAAGTTAAAATACAAGAGAAGGAAGAGAAATTTACTTCTGGAGGTTTTGAGGATGTCAATGTAGCGGCTCCTAATCATGTTGTTGTACCTCATGATGGGAATGAAATTCATGAAATTGTTGATGAAGTTGCTCAATTTCCAGGAGGAAAAGATGCTTTCAATAGTTATGTAAATAAACATCTCAAATATCCTGAATTCATACATGATATAGAAATGAAAGAAAGAACTTTTTTGACGCTTGTAATTGATAAAGAAGGTGCAATAAAGGATGTTACAGTAAAAAGAGGAGCGAAAAATTGCCCAGAATGTGATAGAGAAGCTGTTCGGTTGATTAAGTCAATGCCTAAATGGATTCCGGCGAAACTAAATGCAGAAAATGTAAATTCATATTATCATTTACCAATTGTTTTTGATACAACGAAAAAATAGAGGTTTTTAGATGACTATTTGAATTTTTATCTAAAAACCTAGAATAAAATTGGTAGAAAAATCAAACATTTATTTTTCTACAAAACCGTTTTACCAGTTAAAAAATAGCTAACTTTGTGCTTTCTTTTCATATTGTTTTAATGAGCACAACAAAAAAAATCAAATCAGCGTTAATTTCTGTATTTGATAAATCGGGATTAGAGCCTATTATCAGGCAGTTACAAGAAGATGATGTAGTTATTTATTCGACAGGAGGAACACAGTCTTTTATTGAAGATCTTGGAGTTTCTGTGAAAAGAGTAGAGGATTTGACATCTTACCCTTCAATTCTTGGAGGAAGAGTAAAAACATTACATCCTAAAGTATTCGGTGGGATATTGAATAGACGTTCTTTGTCAGAAGATCAAAGTCAAATAGCTGAATATGAAATTCCTGAAATCGACCTTGTAATTGTTGATTTATATCCGTTTGAGCAAACTGTTGCATCAGGTGCATCACATGAAGACATCATTGAGAAAATTGATATAGGAGGAATCTCATTAATTCGAGCTGCTGCGAAAAATTACCAAGATGTTGTAATTATTCCTTCACAGTCTCAATATGCGTCATTTTTGGATATTATTACTTCTACAAATAGTGAAACGAATTTAGAACAACGTATTTCGTTTGCAAGAGATGCATTTAATGTTTCGTCTAATTATGATACACATATTTTCAATTATTTCAATAAAGGTGAAATAGACGTGTTCAAACAAAGTATTCTGAATTCTCAAACCTTACGTTATGGAGAAAACCCACATCAAAAAGGAGTGTTTTATGGTGATTTAGATGCAATTTTTGAAAAATTGAATGGAAAAGAATTGTCGTACAATAATTTATTAGATGTTGATGCTGCTGTTGCTCTAATTGCTGAATTTAAGAATGATGATCCAACTTTTGCTATATTAAAACATAACAATGCATGTGGGATTGCTACAAGAGGAACTTTAAAAGAAGCTTATCAGGCAGCTTTAGCAGGTGATCCCGTGAGTGCATTTGGTGGGATTTTAATTGCAAATCAGGTAATAGATTTAGAAACAGCAGAATTAATCAATAGCCTTTTTTGTGAGGTAATTATTGCTCCTAAATTTGAAAATGATGCATTGGAACTTTTAAAAAGCAAAGTGAACAGAATTATTTTGAAACAAAAGGAGACTGTGACTCCTTCAAAACAATTTCGTACCATTTTAAACGGAGTTCTTGAGCAAGATAAAGATCTATTGACGGAAACAACAATCGATTTGGTTTCAAAAACAAAAAGTGAACCGACAGAAAATGAAATTATTGATTTATTATTTGCGAATAAATTAGTAAAACATACAAAATCCAATACAATCGTATTAGCAAAAAACAAAACGTTGATTGCTAGTGGAACTGGTCAAACATCTCGAGTTGATGCACTTCAACAAGCTATTCATAAAGCCAAATCTTTTAATTTTGATTTGAAAGGTGCAGTAATGGCTTCAGATGCTTTTTTTCCATTTCCAGATTGTGTTGAAATTGCACATAATGCAGGGATTACTGCAGTCATTCAACCAGGTGGTTCAATTAAAGATGAATTATCAATTGACTATTGTAACGCAAACGCAATTTCAATGGTTTTTACAGGGAATAGACATTTTAAACACTAGAAAAATGTTTTTTATCGAAAAAATGTAACTTTTTGTTCCTTTTTTCGAAGAAACTAACTAACATTATACCTAAAATTAAAAAACGGGCGATAACACATGGGATTATTTAGCTTCTTGACTCAGGAAATAGCAATCGATTTAGGGACTGCAAATACACTTATTATCATGAATGATAAGGTAGTTGTTGATGAGCCTTCTATCGTAGCCAAAGACATACAAACGGGTAAAATTGTTGCCATTGGAAAAAAGGCACAACAAATGCACGGTAAAACGCATAAATTAATTGAAACGGTTAGACCTTTACAAGATGGAGTAATCGCTGATTTTCAAAGTGCAGAGCAAATGATTCGAGGAATGATCCGTATGATTAATCCTGGAAAAAGTTTGTTTAATCCTTCTTTACGAATGGTTGTTTGTATTCCTTCAGGTATTACGGAGGTAGAAAAACGAGCAGTTCGTGACTCTTGTGAACATGCAGGAGCAAAAGAAGTATATTTGATTCATGAGCCAATGGCTGCAGCAATAGGAATTGGTATTGATGTGGAAGAACCAATGGGAAATATGATTATCGATATAGGTGGAGGTACTTCTGAAATTGCGGTTATCGCATTAGGAGGTATCGTTTGTGATAAATCAATTCGTGTTGCGGGTGATGATTTTACTGCTGATATTGAGGAGTATATGCGTCGTCAACATAATATTTTGGTTGGTGAACGTACTGCAGAACAAATTAAAATTGAAGTTGGAGCGGCTTTGCCAGAATTAGATAATCCACCAGCTGATTTTGCTGTTCGTGGACGAGATTTGATGACAGGTATTCCAAAAGAAATTATTGTTTCATATTCTGAAATTGCTCATGCTTTGGATAAAACGATTTCAAAAATTGAAGAAGCAATTTTAAGCGCATTGGAGATGACTCCGCCAGAGCTTTCAGCTGATATTTATAAAACTGGAATTTATCTTGCAGGGGGAGGATCGATGTTAAGAGGTTTAGATAAACGAATTTCTGCAAGAACTAAACTGCCAGTTCATATTGCTGAAGATCCTTTGAGAGCTGTTGCAAGAGGTACTGCAATTGCTTTGAAAAATATTGATCGTTACCAATTCTTAATTAGGGATTAATAGAAATGAAAAAAATACTTTTTCTTTTTTCTTTGCTTCTTTTCGCTTGTTCTTCAAATAAAGATCAACGCTTTTGTGATTGTTTAACAACAAGTGACGAATTAAATGCAGAAGCATCTAAATATGGTTCCGTTGCTTTGGAAGATTTAACAGATAAGGATGTAACAACTTTAAAATCTTTGATGCATAAAAAGGATAGTATTTGTGCTCCTTTTGAAGTGTTAGGTGGTGAAGAGTTATTGAAGAAAAAAGAAGCTTGTAAATAATAGAAAATTTTTAGTAAAAAGAAAGGGTGTTTTGAATTTCAAAACACCCTTTCTTTTTTATCAAGTATTATTATTTCACTTTTACAGTTAAAACTTCACCTTCTTTAACTACTTGAGCAACATTCATTTTCGTAAGAGCTTTAATTCCTAAATCCCATTGTTTGTTACTTAATCCAGTTTGATTTTTTAAATCATTTAGCTCAATATTTTTTGCTTTTGCAAGTATATCATAAATGACTTTTTCATTTTCAGAAAGTGTAAGCTTTTGTGCTTCAGGGCGCATTTGAGGAAAGAAAAGAACTTCTTGAATAGAAGCATTATTTGTCAAATACATTGTCAATCGATCCATACCGATACCCATTCCAGAAGTTGGAGGCATACCATATTCTAAAGAACGTAAGAAATCTTGATCAATAAACATTGCTTCATCGTCACCTCGTTCTTGTAAACGTAATTGTTCTTCAAAACGTTCACGTTGATCGATAGGGTCATTCAATTCAGAATATGCATTCGCTAATTCTTTTCCACAAACCATCAATTCAAATCGTTCTGTTAACTCAGGATTATCTCGGTGTCGTTTACACAAAGGAGACATTTCTTTAGGGTAATCAGTAATGAATGTTGGTTGAATGTAATTTCCTTCACATTTTTCACCAAAAATTTCATCAATTAATTTTCCTTTCCCCATTGATTCGTTTACATCAATTCCCATTCCTTTTGCTGCTGCACGCAATTCATCTTCCGATTTCCCTTCGATGTCAAAACCTGTAAAATCGATGATTGATTGGCGCATTGTTACACGTTTGTATGGAGCTTTAAAACTCACATGGTGTTCACCAAAAGTAACTTCCGAAGTTCCGTTTACAGCTATTGCGCAATGTTCAAGCATACGCTCTGTAAAATCCATCATCCAGTTGTAATCTTTGTAAGCTACATATATTTCCATTACTGTGAACTCAGGATTATGTGTTCTATCCATTCCTTCATTACGGAAATTTTTAGAGAATTCATAAACTCCATCAAATCCACCAACAATTAATCGCTTTAAATACAATTCATTGGCAATACGCATATATAAAGGAATATCCAATGCATTGTGATGTGTTGTAAATGGGCGTGCACTAGCTCCACCAGGAATTGGTTGTAAAACTGGTGTTTCAACCTCCATATATCCTGCTTCATTGAAGAATTGACGCATAGCATTGAAAACTTTTGTACGTTTAATAAAAACATCTTTTACTTGTGGATTAACAACTAAATCCACATATCGTTGACGGTAACGCATTTCAGGATCTGTAAATGCATCGTGTATCTTTCCTTCAGCGTCTGTTTTTGGCAAAGGTAAAGGTTTCAATGATTTACTCAATAGTGTAAATTCTTTTACATTTACGGATGTCTCACCAACTTGTGTCTTGAAAATAGTACCTTTTACACCAATAAAATCACCTAAATCAAGTAATTTTTTAAAAATATCATTGTAAAGAGTTTTGTCTTCACCTGGACAAATTTCATCGCGATTAAAATAAACTTGGATACGTCCAGTTGAATCTTGCAATTCGATAAAACTTGCTTTACCCATAACACGTTGGCTCATCATACGACCAGCGATGCAAACTTCTTTATTTTCTTCGAACTTATCCTTTATTTCCTTGGCATAATCTGTTACAGGGTATAATGCTGCCGGATAGGGATCAATTCCCATTTCACGAATCTTAGTCAACGTTTCTCTTCGTTGAATCTCTTGATCTGATAGTTCGATGAAACTCATAATTATTCTAACTTATTTTTTTAAGAAAACAAATTTAGGTATTTACAGATTAAGAAAGAAGATTTGATTAGATAAATTTAACTTTTAGGCAACTTGAAAATCTCGAATAAAATACTATTTTTGCTCACCTTAAAAGGAGGAGTGTTTACAAAATAACACTCTTAAAAAGAGGAAGATTATGAAAGATGCTGTAAGATATTCAGATGTTGAACTAGAAGAGTTTAAAGTGTTGATCGAGCAAAAAATGGCTGAAGCACAAGAACATTTAAAGTTGTTGAAAGGTACTTTGTCTCATACAGATGATCATGGTACGAATGATACTGGACGTACATTCAATATGATGGAAGACGGGTCAGATACATTATCTCGTGAGGAGGTTGCTCAACTTGCTTCTCGTCAAGAAAAATTTATTCAAAACTTACAAAGTGCTTTGGTTCGTATTGAAAATAAAACGTATGGAATTTGCCGAGTTACGGGTAAGAAAATCCAGAAAGAACGTTTATTATTGGTGCCGCATGCCACATTGAGTATTGAAGCAAAAAATAATGAGCAAAAATAATTCAGTTAAACGCCAGGCATTGATCGTTGGAGGGATGATACTAATCATTCTTCTGGTTGATCAGTTTTTGAAAATTTATGTAAAAAATAATTTTCAACTTGGTGAAGAACATCCCATTCTTGGTAGTTGGTTTGTAATGGAATACATTGAAAACTCAGGAATGGCATTTGGAACTTCTTTTGGAAATAAATCTTGGCATAAATTAGCATTAAGTGTTTTTAGAATTTGTGCTGTTGGTGTGTTGATTTATTATTGGTTCAAGCAAGCGAAAGCAGGTATGAAAATGAGTTTTCTCGTTTTATTAGGGTTAATTATTGCTGGAGCTACAGGAAATCTTTTAGACTCCATGTATTTCGATTATTATTTTAAATATGACCCTTGTTTTCCTTATAATGTACAACCTGGATCAGGTATTTGGACTGAATGCGATTATTGGGGCTTTAAAGAAAATATAGAAACAAAGCCAAGAGGTTTCTTATATGGAAATGTAGTTGATATGTTTAAATTTGATGCAACATGGCCAAAATCAACACCATGGGTTGGAGGTCAAGCTGTTTTTCCTGCAATTTGGAATTTAGCAGATTTTGCAATTTCTACTGGAATTATTTGTATCTTAATTTGGAATAAAAAATTCTTTCCAAAAGACCGTAAAAAGAAAAATTCAGATCAAGTAGCTGATTCCGAGTAGTGTTATTAACAAGTCAATCGTTCCAAAATATAGAAGGTTTGTATTTCTATTAACGAATACTAATAAAAGAATTTGAGATGAAATGGCCATATAAAAAAGCCAATTTTCAAATAAAACTACACCATTATTTAGATGCCAAAAGGTGAAATAAACTAAAAGCATCACTCCCCCTATTTTAGTTGCAGTTACCCCAATAACTTGAGGAATTGTTCCTTGACTTAATTGATCGATTTGTATATCTCGAATGTCAAAAGGTAGAATAATTGCAATAAAATAACACATTAATATTAGGCTAAAATCTAATGAGTTATTGAATGAAACTCCTTCGTTTATCAAAGGAAAAAATGCACAGGCATAACACCAAGTTAGTGCAGTTACAATGATTTTTATTCCCGAAACTTCCCTTAATTTTTTCCCTAAAAAGGGCAATGTGTACCAACTGCAGATAAAACCAAATAGAAGTGTTAAAACTAATAGGAAGGTACTGTTATTAAAAATTGATAATCCTAATATTATTGCTATTATGAGTGATGTTATACTTAGTAAAATAGTTACTAATGGATTTACTTTCCAAGAGATTTCATTGTCAGGAATTGAAAATCCTGTTTTATCTACAATTCTTTGTAACGTATAAACGGCAAAAGTTAAAAGTGTAACTATTAAAGCATAAATGCTATTGTTGTCGATATTAAAATGATGTGTAATACCATACGTCAATACTCCTCCAGAAATACTGATTATTAAGTTTGAATTAATTAAAAAATATGCGATTTTGTTTAGAAATTGCATTGCTTCTTTTTTATTTCAAAAATAAGCATCATTTATTTTGCTGTTGGTATTTTTGCTTGTATTTGTTATACAAATCTTTTTGCTTGTTATTTAAATTTACTGGTTTCCCATTGATTAAAGCAAATGAAACATTATTCGACCTCATGTCCAATGCATTTCCGTCAGAAACAAATAAAGTAGCAGATTTTCCAACTTCAATACTTCCATATTCTTTGTCAATTCCGATGATTTTGCAAGTATTTAAAGAGATAGCAGAAATTGCTTGTTCTTCCGTTAATCCATAAGCAAAGGCTGTGCCTGCTAAGAAAGGTAAATTTCGAGCATTCATTGCTTCCATATCACCTTCATTTTGCAAACAAAATAAGACACCTTCTTCTTGTAGTCGAGCAGCAGTTGAATACGGTTGATGTACAGGGTCTTCATCGCGTTTGGGTAGACTATGTGTTCTGTATAACATCACAGCAATTTTAGAATCTTTTAATTTTCTAGCAATTAATGCTGAATCATATCCACCAACAATTACTGGTGATGTTAATTTAAAGTATTGCACAAAATCAATGATGTCGTTTAATTGTTGTAAGTCATCCGCGTGAAAATAAACTCTTTTTTTGTCTGAAAAACAATTTTTCAGAGCTTCAAAACGCAAGTCTATTTCTTGTTTTTTATTTGTTGAATAATTGGCCGCTGCTTCAAAAAAAGTATAAATCTCCTGTTTTTGTTTTTGATAGTTTTCTGATTTTTCACGAATAGAATAATTATCCTTTACGTGTTGCGTGCTTTTAGGCCAATTGATATGAACTCCATCGTCTTTTAGTATTGTAGCATCTTCCCAGTTCCAACCATCCATTGACATAATAGATGATGTTCCAGATATGATTCCTCCACGAGGAGTTGGTTGAGTAATTAATATCCCATTACTTCGAACAGTTTTTATGATTTCAGATTCTACATTGTATGCGATTTGGGTACGGACATGAGGATTGAGAATTCCCGTTTCATGATAATCGCGTGTGGCTCTAATTGCATCAACTTCGGTTATTCCTAACGTTGTATTAGGTGCTACAAATCCTGGATATACATGTTTTCCTTGAAGATCAATGATTGTATCCCAATCAGAAACGGAATACGTGTATGCAAGTGAATTTTTTAAGGTGGTAATCTTTCCATTTTTTATACCAATAGCCGCACTTTGTATGATTTCACCATTTCCTACATGCAAAAATCCATTTTTGAGGAGCATGGTTCTTTCTTGAGCATTTGCAATATTTATTGAAATAAATAGGAAAGTGAATATATATTTGATATAATTATTCATGAGATAATTTTGTTTTTCAATTTTCATTATAAATCAATGTTCGTTGTGTTCACAGCTGCCTTCTTCTCCAATTGTGTTGCAATGGAAGAACTTTGGCTCACTTGGCTGAAATGATTTTTTATCTGCTCCTGAGCTGTTAGATTCTAGCATTTTTGAAATGATTCTTGCCTTTTCTTTTTGATTTCTCATTTGGAGTTCAATATCCATTTTTCTATCAAATAATAATGTACCATCGATAAAAACAGATTGTGGTATTGCGTTGATAGTTAGTGGATTATCGGTCCACAATACTAAGTCAGCATCTTTTCCAACTTTTATACTACCTAATTTATCATCAAGATGAAGAAGTTTTGCTGGATTTAGAGTTACCATTTTCCAAGCATCTTCCTCTTTCATATTGCCATACTTCATTGCTTTAGCGGCTTCTTGATTTAATCTTCTTCCCATTTCAGCATCATCAGAATTAATAGCAACAACAACTCCTTGGTCATGAATTAATGCGGCATTGTATGGAATTGCATCTAAAACTTCATATTTATAAGCCCACCAATCGGCAAATGTAGAAGCACCAACGCCATGTTTTAACATTTTATCAGCAAGTTTATATCCTTCCAAAATATGTGTGAAAGTATTTATTTTGAAACCAAAAGTATCGGCTACTTTCATTAGCATATTTATTTCTGACTGAATGTATGAGTGACAAGTTATAAAGCGTTCTTTATTTAGAATTTCTACTAATGCTTCTAGTTCTAAATCAACTCGATGTGATCCTTTTTTAGCTTTCGTTTTTTCTTCAGAATATTTTTTAGCTCTTGTAAATGCATCAATATAAACTTGTTCAACACCCATTCTAGTTTGAGGAAAACGCAAAGTTTGATTGTCCCCCCAATTACTTTGTTTTACATTTTCTCCCAGTGCAAATTTTATAAATTTGGGAGCATTGGGTAGTAACATTTCTTCCGGAGTGTGTCCCCATTTTAATTTAATAATTGCTGATTGGCCACCTATAGCGTTTGCTGAACCATGTAAAAGTTGGGAAGTAGTAACCCCTCCTGCTAATTGACGATAGATATTGATATCATTGTTTCTAACAACATCTTGAATTGATACTTCGGAAGTTACAGACTGGCCACCTTCATTCACCCCTTTTGATATTGCAATGTGAGAATGTTCGTCAATAATTCCTGTTGTTAAATGCATCCCGCTTCCATCAATTTCTATGGCATTCATCGGCTTCTTGAAGTGTCCTGTACCTATATGATGGATTTTTCCATTTTCAATTACAACTGTTGTTCCTTTTATTATCCCCTCAGTTTCATTTGTCCATGCTGTTACATTATTGATAATATAAGACTGTTGTTTTGGCAAAGAATCGAAACCATAAGCCATATTTGGAAACCAAATCTTTTGTTTATAAAGCGAATCAATTACAATGGTTTTCGTTTTTGATTCAACATCAGATTTTTTATGTTTTATCGCATTCCATTTAATCCAATTACCAGTAATATTTGTTCCTTCTCCTTCAAAAACGCCCACTTTCGTACTGATTTTTCCATGAAGAATATTTGTTCCAATAACTCCATCAATTGAATCTCTAATTTGCAATGTGATATCATTTGAAATGATTGAAATAGCAACTTTTTCAAATTCTTTTTTAATAGGACTAATTTGCTTTCCTTCGTAATTCGTTCCTTTTTTAGAAATATCAACGTTGTACGTTTTATTATCAACTAAGATTCGATAACTTCCTTGTAATCCATCTATTACTTGTTCTTTATGGTTTTTAGGTTGTCCATATGTCCAAGTTTGCAACAAATCGGCTTCTTCTTTAAATGGGTTAGCACTGTAAATAGAAAAAGAAGCAATTTTTCCAATATCGAGGGATCCAATTTCTTTGTCTAATCCGATTATTTTAGCAGGATTAATAGTTAAAGCAGATAAAGCCTGGTCTACAGATAACCCACGTTCGATTGCTTTACGAATGTTGGTCCAAAATTCTTTCTCTGACTTATTTTTACTGAAAGAAAAACTAAAATTTATGCCATTCGAACTTAAAATATAAGGATTACTTGGTGCAAGTTCCCAATGTTTTAATTCACTCAATGGGATTTCCATATTAATGTATGGATCGGAAACATCATAAGCAATTGGGAAATGTGATGGGATAATAAGATTTGCATCAATTTTCTTCAATTCTTTTATGTATTGGTATTCATTTCCCGAACCAAAATAATTGAAATCTAAGCTAAATTCATTCGCTATTTTTTCTCCTCTTAGTATTTCAAGTACATCATTGGTGTTGAAGAAAATCGTTTTATCTAAAAGTTTTGTAAGTGCATCAAGTGATAAGTTTACTTGGGTTTTATCAAAATGTTTTTCGTACCAAATTGCATCGTATAAAGTTTGTCTGAGTAGAGCAATACTTCCCATCTGTGAGGAGGGGTAAGTTTGCTTTGAACTACCTTTTAATAATGAAAAATGCGTTGATGTATTTGCTGCTAGTAATGGAGAAATGGATGGATGTTCGCCTAGGATTACCATTGATCCGGAACCACTGATTATACCATCGTTTAGGTGTGTTAATGCAAATCCAAAACCAGCGTTTAATAGTTTTTCGTTTTCAGTTTTGTTAGTTGTGTAATTTTCTGCTGCTGAAAACTCCGATTTAATTGATTCATTCCATGCAAAAAAGCTTTCCTTTTTAGCATCAATTTGAGGAGAACGATCTCTCGGATTATCTGTTTTCTTTGTTTCTAAACCAATAGTTGTATTTAAATCAATAAATGCAGGGATAATGGTTTTTCCTTTACAGTCAATTTCTTGTGCATCTGTTGATTTTAAGAGAATGGCACCAATTTCTTTTATCTTGCCATTTTCAATTAACAAAAATCCATTTGTGATTGTCTTTTGAGGGGAAATAATAATTGTTGCATTTTTAAGGATATATCGATGTTCAAATGAAGGAGCAACTCCATTTTGTGGTTTATCTTGTGCATAAAGGGAAAGCAATCCAATTCCTAAAAAAAAGGCAAGGAGAATATATTTCATACTAGTTGATAAATTTTAAGCAGACTAAGTTATGAAATAAAATGATGATGAAAGTTGTTGTAATAAAAAAGAGGTTGACAATTTATGCCAACCTCTTTGAAATTTGTTTCAATTTTGAGAAGTTATTTCCCAATTTGCTTTACAAAAAAAGCGGCTAACTTTTTACCAGCTAAAGCGTAAGACTCACTGATTCTGATTCCTGTGTCAAAATCACTCATGCCGTAAGTTCTTCCCAGGTTTCCTTTACTTACAATTGTAGCAACTACGTTATCTTTATTATCAGTTTCAACTATTTTGATTAATAAATCAACACTCGCAGGTTTTTTTGTAACATATACATTAAACCCAGGTTCGATAAATGTTGTTTTTACTATTGCTGTATATTTTGATGTTTTTTCATTTCCAAGATACAAACCTAATTTACCAGTATATTTATTGAATAAATTTTCGAATTCAGGTTGAAATCTCCCTGTTTTATCTCCATTCCAAGAATTTGCCCAATTATCACCTTTTCCAGCTTCTTTTTCATTATATTCAGAAGTTTTCTTCGCGATGTAATCTTCTTCTTTTGGAAATTTACCAACTGAAATACCAGACCAATCATATTCGATGTTTAGAATTTTTTCTCCTTTTAATGGAGCTAAACTTCCATCAAGAATTGTTATTTTTTGAGAAAATCCAGACGCTACTATTCCTGTAAGTAGTGTGGTAAGTAATAATTTTTTTAATTTCATATTTAGGTGTCTTTCTTGCAAATATATACATCACCATGGAATGATTTATAAAAGTTTGATATTAAATTATTTTCAAGTTCAAATTAAACTCAGGTTATTACTTTATCTTATTTTGGTATTTTTGAACATTTGCGAAATATTTAAATTCAAAAAACTATATTTACTCTCAATATATAACAGAAGATGAATAAAATTAGAAAAGATTGGAACGAAATTAAAATCAACGATAGCTGGGCAATATTTAAAATAATGGCAGAATTTGTTGAGGGATATGATAAAATGGCCAAAATAGGTCCTTGTATTTCTGTTTTTGGTTCAGCACGTACCGCTGATGATAACAAATATTATCAATTAGGTGTTGATGTTGCTCGTCGTCTTGCTGAAGCTGGATATGGAGTTATTACAGGTGGTGGTCCTGGAATTATGGAGGCAGGAAATAAAGGTGCTCAATTGGGTAATGGTAAGTCGGTGGGATTAAATATTGATTTACCTTTTGAACAATTTCACAATAGATACATTGATGATGAGTCAAATTTGAAGTTTGATTATTTCTTCGTAAGAAAAGTTGTTTTTGTAAAATATTCTCAAGGTTTCGTTATTTTACCAGGTGGATTTGGTACGCTTGATGAAATGTTTGAGGCATTAACATTAATTCAAACAAATAAAATCAACAAAAGACCGGTTGTATTAGTTGGAAGTGATTATTGGACAGGTTTAATCGATTGGATTAAAAATGTTATGTTGAAACAAGAAAATAATATTTCTGAGAAAGACTTAAATCTATTCAAAATAGTTGATACAGCTGAAGATGCTTACAAATACATTGAAGATTTTTTCAAAACACACGAATTAACACCTAATTTCTAATTACAAGAGAATTTAAGTGATGATTTTAAAAGATATTACCTCCTATTTAGAGTCTTTAGCTCCTTTAAGTAGTCAAGAAAGCTATGATAATTCTGGGTTAATTGTCGGTGATCCAAATGCTCAGATTACGCAAGCATTGATTTGCTTAGATAGTACTGAGGAAGTTGTTGAAGAAGCAATTCAAAATGGTTGTAATTTAATTATTGCTCATCACCCTATCGTTTTCAAAGGATTAAAGTCTCTAACGGGTAAGAATTATGTTGAACGTGTTGTTTTAAAGTGTATCAAGAATGATATTGCTTTATATGCAATTCACACCAACCTGGATAATTATCGATTTGGAGTTAATTTTGAAATTGGTAAAAGACTTGGGTTAGAAAATTTGAAAATTCTGGAACCTAAAAAAAATGTACTGCATAAAGTTTCCGTTTTTGTTCCTGTAGAAAGTAAAGATACAGTTGCTAAAGCAATGTTTGAAGCTGGTGCAGGTTTTATTGGTGATTATAAAAATTGTAGTTTTTCTACAGAAGGAATTGGGTCATTTTTTCCTCTTGAGGGTGCACAGCCAACTATTGGAAGTGTTGAACATCAGGAAGAAGTGAAAGAAGTTCTGTTAGAAATGCTGGTCTCTAATCATGAACTTTCAATAGTTGTTGCTGCAATGAAAGCTTCACATCCATATGAAGTCGTTGCTTATGATCTTATTGCTTTGAGTAATTCAAATGAATATGAAGGAGCGGGAATGATTGGTCAGTTGGCAGATTCAATGAATGTTGTAGATTTTCTTTCTTTAGTAAAAAGACAATTTAATTGTGGAATTATTCGCCACACGAAAATAGTAAAAGACAAAGTAAAAACAATCGCATTTTGTGGAGGTTCAGGGTCATTTTTGTTAAATAATGCGATTCGTTCAAAAGCAGATGTTTATATAACAGGTGACTTTAAATACCACGAGTTTTTTGATTCGGAAGATAAGATCTTAATCGCAGATATTGGACATTTTGAAAGCGAGCAATATACGATTAATTTATTATGTGATGTTTTGATGAAAAAATTTCCTAACTTTGCGATTCGTTTAACGAAGATTAATACGAATCCGATAAATTATTTTTAGAAATATATGGCAACTGCAACAAAGAAAGAGGTATCAATAGCGGAAAAATTAGACGCTCTTTATGAATTACAAAAAATTGATTCTGAGATAGATAGAATTAGAACTGTTCGTGGAGAATTACCTTTGGAAGTTCAAGATCTTGAAGATGAAATTGAAGGCTTGGAAACTCGCATTGCTAAAATTCAAGAAGAGGTAAAAGAGGTAGAAGTTGAGGTTCTAGATAGAAAAAATGCAACTAAAGATGCTGATTTAGCTATCGGGAAGTATAAAGAACAACAAAAAAATGTTCGAAATAATCGTGAATATGAATCTTTATCAAAAGAAATTGAATTTCAGGAATTAGAAATTAAATTACACGAGAAAAAATCGAAAGAAGCAAAAGTTCGTGTTGCTCAAAAGAAAGAATTACTTGATGAAGCAAAAGAACGATTGAATTTCAGAAAAGAAGATTTGAAAACTAAAAAATCTGAATTAGATGAAATCATTGCGGAAACACAAAAAGATGAAGATGGCTTAGTTGCTGCTTCTGATAAAGCAAAATCTTTAATTGAAGATCGTTTGGTTGTTGCTTATTCACGTTTACGTCAAAATGCAAAAAATGGTTTGGCAGTTGTTCCTGTAGAGCGTGATTCTTGTGGAGGGTGCTTTAATCAAATTCCACCTCAACGTCAATTAGATATTGAAATGAAGAAAAAAGTTATCGTTTGTGAACATTGTGGACGTATCTTGGTTCCTTCTATTAAAGAAGATTAATACACTAAAATTTTAATAAAGAATAGGTGGTTGAGCAAGTCTGAGCCACCTTTTTTTGTACATTTTACATCATTGAAAAAAATATTGCGATGAAATTTAAAGAATACAATATTAACAAGGCAATTCTTGAACAGCTAGATACAATGGGTTTTGTACGTGCTACAGATATTCAATATAAAGCAATAAAACCAATTTTAGATGGTGAAGATGTAATGGCAATTGCACAAACTGGAACAGGTAAAACAGCAGCATTTGCAATTCCAATTTTACATTTGTTGTCTAAAAAATCAAAATATTCTAAAAATAAATTGCGTTGTTTGGTTCTTGTTCCAACAAGAGAACTTTCGCAACAAATTGCAGATGTATTTATTAAAATTGGTGCTAAAACTAATTTAAAAGTACTTGGTCTTTTTGGTGGGGTAGAGCAAGATAAGCAAATTCAGGCTTTAAATGACGGTGTAGACGTTCTTGTATCAACGCCTGGAAGAATGTTTGACTTAATTGCTCAAGGTCATTTAGATGTATCGAATGTGCAGCATTTAATCCTTGATGAAGCAGATTTGATGTTAGCAATGGGATTTAATAAAGATATTCAAGATATTTTGAAAAAAATCCCCCAAAAAAGACAAACGCTTTTCTTCTCAGCAACGATTGATAAAAAAATTAAGTCATTAGCGTATGACGTTGTGAAAAATGCCATTCGTATTCAAATTTCTCCAAATAATCCAGTTGCAGCTTCAGTTGAACATGCTGTTGCTTTCATAGATATGGATGATAAGCGATTTTTTTTAGAAAACATTCTTAAGGAATATCCAGATAAACGAATTTTGGTGTTTGTGCGAACAAAAGTTAGAGCCGGAAGAGTTGTAGCGGCAATGAAACGTGTTGGAATAGATTCAGAAGAAATTCATGGAGGGATTGAACAAAAACAACGATTTACAATATTAGAAAGGTTTCGTTCAGGTGAAAATTTAGTATTAATCACAACAGATGTATCTGCTAGAGGAATTGATATTCCTAATGTCGATTATGTAATAAATTATGACCTGCCAGATGATTCTGAAAATTATGTTCATCGTTGTGGTAGAACAGGAAGAGGTGAAAAAACAGGTCAAGCATTAAGCTTTTGTTCTCCTGATGAAAAACCATTATTGGACGCAATTGAAGAGTATACAGGTGAAGAAATAATACATTATGAAATTCACCCTGATGATTATAAAGAAATTCTGTCAGATACAGAAGATATCACTTACAATTGGCAGAAGTTGATAGATCAAGCTAACAAAGAAGACGGTACAGAAAATAATTGGTAAACTATAGATTTAGAAAGGTTTTTGAATAGATGTTCAAAAACCTTTCTAAAATAATAAACTCATTAACCTCTATTTGCTTCTCTAATTTCTTTTACAGAATAATAGAATACCATTCCAAATCCAATTCCTAACATTAAGTGAAATGGAACCATACCTAAGTCGCCATAAATTGTTCTATTTATAGCCGTAAATAAGAAGATAACTGAGAATAGACCTTCTAGTATGTTTACGATGTTTAATTTCTTTCTATCGTATTTATTTTGTTTTACTTCCGATTTGTTAGAGATGTTAAATTTAGGAGTCCTTACAAACGAACTTTTTATACCCATATATCCTTCAATAACTGCAACTGTGTTATTGATAGACATCCCCATAGACATTGTAAGAAATTGAAAAAATCGTCCTATAAAGCTAAAAAATGATTTTTTCCCATTTTCATTTCTATCTCTGAATGAAAACCAATAGTACACCATTAAGAATAAGGTACTTACAATGAAGATGCTCATGAATCTCAAAATGTAATTTAAGTCAGAGAAACTATCTTTTACTTGTAAAACAAATAAGCTTAAAATTGCAACAGAAATAATAAAAAGGAAAACAGATGAGTTGAATAAATGAGACACCCCATGTACTCTATCTGCAAATTTAACTCCCTTTGTTGTAAGTAAACGTTTCCACATTTTCTTGAAACATTCAACTCCACCTTTCATCCATCTATGTTGTTGACTTTTTAAGGCAGACATCGTTATTGGTAATTCTGCTGGTGAAATAACATCTTCTAAATATTGAAACTTCCAACCTTTCATTTGAGCCCTATAACTCAAATCTAAATCTTCTGTTAATGTATCGTGTTCCCAACCACCTGCATCAGCAATACATGTTTTTCTCCAAATACCTCCAGTTCCATTAAAGTTAATGAAGTGACCTGCAGAATTTCTTCCCCCTTGCTCAATTGCAAAATGCCCGTTTAGTCCAAAAGCTTGCAATTCAGTTAATAAAGAATAGTCTTTGTTTAAATGTCCCCAACGAGTTTGTACAACACCAACTTTTTCGTCTTGGAAATAAGGCATTGTTTTCTTTAAAAAGTCTGGTTCTGGTATAAAATCTGCATCAAAAATTGCGATAAAGTCACCTTCAACCTGATCCATAGCAGCATCAAGAGCACCAGCTTTGTATCCTGTTCTGTCTACGCGATGCACGTGCTGAATGTTGATTCCTTTAGCAGCTACTTCAGCTACTTTAGCAGCAATTAAATCTTTTGTTTCGTCTGTAGAATCATCTAAAACTTGAATTTGTAATTTGTCAGAAGGATAATCAAAGGCGGCAACAGATTCAATGATACGATCCGCAACATACATTTCATTAAACATTGGAAGTTGAACAGTAACTTTTGGAGTTGTTAATGGATCAAATTCAGGACCTTGTTTTTGTTCTTTTTTCTTATTTCTAGCATAAGTAATTGCTAAGTTAAATTGCAATACACTATACAAGAATATAAGAAGCAGAAAAAGTCCATATAATCCTAAGATTATTTTACCTACTAAATGTGACCAATAATGCTCTTGTACATATACTTTACCATTAGCATCAGTCATTTTTCTATCCCCCCAATTAAACATCCAGGCAACTTTTAAATTGGCAACAATTGGTTGACCAAAAGTAAAGTGTTCCAAATGATCGGTATTAATATTAAAAGTAAAAGTACTATCTTTTTTATATGTCTTGTCTTCTACTTTAAATTCATAATTCCCTACAGGTACATTGTTAAATTTAAACAATCCCAACTCATCTGTTTTAACAACAAAAGAATCTTTTGACTCTGTATTTTGAATAACAACTTGAACATCTTTTAATACCTTCTCACTTCGTTCATCAACAAGCGTTCCTTGAACTAGTTTCGAGACTTGAGAGAACGTCATTGTTGATGAAATCAACATTAAAAAAACAAGTATTTGTTTTGACATAAGTGACATAAAATAATTTACAAAAAGCAAGCAAAGTTATGTAATTATTGAATATAATTAAAAAAAATGATAAAAACCTTATTATTACATTAATGTTTGTTTTTTTATTTACCCAACAAAAATTATATTTTACTGATAATAAGATAAGTGTATAAAAAACCAATGTTATTTATTTTTTTTAAATTTATATCGAATCTAAACTAGCATATTATGAAAAAAATACTTTTATTCATTCTTTTTATTTCCTTTTCTTTGGAATTAATTTCTCAAACGAATAAAGTTCATTTTGATAATAAACCATATGTCGAAGGAGAATTTTTGGTTCAATTGACCAATGAAGATAAATTAGATATTCTTCTAAAAAATGCCCCAATTGAATATAAAGTAGAAGTGATTCAATATGTTTCAAAACCAATGTTGGTTTGGTTGTTAAGTTTTGATCATCAGGTTGTTTCGCATGAAGGATTTCAGTCATGGTTGTACTCTCAAAAAGAAGTTACTATTGCTGATTACAATTATCACATAGAAATGAGATCAACAGTTCCAAATGATCCCAACTTTAATCAACAATGGCATCATGTAAATACTGGTCAGACAGGGGGGACTGTTGATGCTGATATTGATTCTGATTTAGCATGGGACATAACTACAGGAGGAAGTACTGCTACAAATGATGACATTGTCGTTTGTATGATAGAAAGTGGTAATCTAGATCATTTAGATATTAGTCCTAATCGTTGGGTCAATACTGCTGAAATACCTGATAATGGTATTGATGATGATGGTAATGGATATGTTGATGATTACCATGGTTGGAATCCTGTCTCACAAAATGATGATTATGGAGTTGGAGCTCATGGTACCAATTGTTTAGGTATGATTGGAGCAGCAGGTAATAATAGTAGGAATGTAGTTGGAGCTAATTGGAATGTTAAATTAATGGTTATTGGTAACTATCAACTTACTCAAGCAAGTGTAATTGCCGCATATACTTATCCATTAGTGATGAGAAAAAAATGGAATGAATCCAATGGAACTCAAGGTGCTTTTGTCGTTGCAACAAGTGCATCTTGGGGGTTGGATGCTTCAAATCCTGTTAATTTTCCATTATGGTGTCAATTTTATGATTCACTCGGCTATGCGGGAATTTTAAATATTGGTGCAACAACGAATTCCAATATAAATGTTGATTTACAAGGAGATATGCCTACATCATGCTCAAGTATTTACATGATAGGAGTTGGGAGAACAGATCATAATGATAATACTGCTGGAGGCTATGGAGTAAATACAATTGAGTTTGGAGCACCTGGAATAAATGTTTTAACTACATCTGGGACTTCTGGTACAGCAACTGTAACAGGTACTTCTTTTTCTTGTCCATTAACTGCTGGAGTTGTTGGATTAGCGTATTCAATACCATGTCAAAGTTTTATGAATATAGTAAAATCGAATCCCAGATTAGGTGCTGATTTAGTTAGAGATGCTCTCATTAATGGCGTAGATGTTAAAACGCAATTGTCTACAAGATTTATTACTAGTGGACGATTAAATGCAAAAAACACACTTGATTTATTAATGAATGAAACATGTACTAATTGTGTTATAACTGATTTTAATATTATACCGGATAAAAATAATGCAACAATAGAATTTACAAGTCATCCAGATATAGATTTAAATAAGTTATACTGGAGAATAGTTGGAAGTACTACTTGGCAGGTTGAAAATTTAGGTTCAAATTCTTTTCAATTGTCTGGTTTAGATTCTTGTACAACTTATGAATGTTATATTGAAAGCAATTGTGATTTGGAACAGACGAATAGCGGTACAATTGTATTTAAAACTATCGGTTGTGGAAACTGTCTTGAATTACCTTACTGTGATTCAAAAGCAATTAATCCTACTAATGCTAGATTTTCATTTTTATCTTCAACGGGAGTTGAAAGTACAATCACAAATTTTGTTGCTACTGATAATTGGGGGAAAGTTGTAAATTCAGGATATGAATATGGGAATCTTGTACTTGTGAGAAGTAGTACTGGAAATGCTATTGAAGGATGTGGGGCTTTAATTAATTCTTCAGAAATTTCAGGAAATATTGCAGTAGCTGTAAGAGGTACATGTGATTTTTCTGCGAAAGCAATTATGGCTCAAAATGCAGGTGCTTCAGCTTTAATTATCATAAATAATCAAACAACCGCTCCTGCAGTATTAGGTGGTGGTTCTCAAGCATCAACTGTAACAATTCCTGTTATTATGATTTCTCAAGCACAAGGAACCAGTTTATTAACTAGTTTAAATAATAATGAGATTGTTAGTGGAATTCTAGGTGTGCAAACTGACTGGATTGAATCATTTTCTTTTGCAGGTGTAACAACTAACAGCGGAAATAATTCGGGATATTTCCTTTCTTCAGATACACCAATGGAAGTAACAAAAGGTCAAACATATTCATTCACAATTAATCCAGGATATAGCAATCAAAATTTACCAGAATATTCCAAAATTTGGATTGATTTAAATCAAAATGGAACGTTTGATTTAAATGAATTAATGTATGATCAAAATACATTTTCCAGTGCACCTGTAAATGGCAATATCACCATTCCATCTAATACATCATCTGGATTAACGAGAATGCGTGTTCAAATGGTATATCAAGGAGCTGGAAAGATGGCTTTGCCTACTAATTGTACAAATTACAATTGGGGAGAAACAGAAGATTACTGTTTAGTAGTAAAAGACTCAGTTAACTCTAATTTAGCAATTAATGGACTTGAAAAAAATAGCTTGAAAATTTATCCAAATCCTGCAAAAGAGATTATTAACATTGATTGGAATAATTTTATTGAAGGTTCTTCTATTTCAATTGTTGATGTTGTTGGAAGGGAATTAATTAATACAATATTAGAATCAAAATCATCTAATATTGATGTATCTGTATTTAGTACAGGAACCTATATTTATAAAGTTATTAATAAGGAAAATGAAGTATTATTTAGTGGAAAAATAGTAGTTGAGTAATTTTTTTAATCATTTAAAATATAAATCTCACTTAATCTAGTGAGATTTATATTTTTACTATTTCTTAATTATCCTATAAATGTTATTTGAATGATTAACATTTAATAAATAAATACCAGCTTTTAATTCGGAAATATTTATCATTTTATTTACAGACATTCCAGAATTAACAACACTTCCATTAAGATTAAAGATTTCATAATAAATATCACTATCCAAAGAAGTTTTAATGTGTAATACGTCAGCTACTGGATTTGGATATACAACTATATCATTGATGCCATTTTGTGAAAGATTATGAACAGATAAGTTTGTTGTATCGTTGTCTACTGGGGTAGTCGAATATTCATCAACAGGTAATTCAAGTATAGGACTAGATTCTTCTCCATTTGAATCAAGTTTTACTTTTACACATCGACAGCCCATCGTAAATGAAGGGTCTATGTTGGTTTCATGTACAACTAGATCATTGTAATAAGTGTCAAAAATAAATGCGTTTGCTCTTCCTAAATAATTACACATTAAAGAAGCAGTCCATAATCCAGACGTTGATGAGCTTGGTAAATGATTAGGTGTACCTCCATACATTACATTTCTAGCTCCTCGAATTCCTACAAATGGATAATTTCCAATTTTATATGAATCATCATTAAAAATATAACCATAGTTATTCACCTTTATCCCATTATAAACACTATTCATATCATGATATGAAAGAGGAATAACACTGTCTTTACTCCAAGGAGAGTTAGATCCAAATAAAGGAGATGAGCTCATTATATCTG
>DAIOWV010000016.1:33462-48882 GCA_036758285.1 Taishania sp.
GGAATTCTCCATCCTTCTGGACATGGATCAAAAGGCGATTTTTTATCAGCTCTTCCCCATCTGTCTGCCGCTAAATTAGGTTCTGTGTGGTCAGAAATCCAATCGGTTCCATTAGTCATATTTCGATTAGCAGTATTGGAAGGAGCATAGGTACTCGGAATCATATATACTAAAGGATTCTGAATAGAATATAAGATAACTTTAGCAATTTTAGTACTTATTTTATCAGAATTAGAAACGCTAGCCATTGAAGAGTAAGTATCAAAAGGAACAATATAAGAACCCGGTATATTATTGTATGTTGCCGCTTGTAATGTTGTATATGTAATTGTTCCATCTGCATTTACAGCTCCTTTATAAAGTTGATACGCTGAACCATCAGGATTAGTAAACGATGGAATAGGATCTTTTCTTCCCCATTGATATTGCAGACCACCTGAATTTTTTATTTTATTTAATTCATCATTGGTTAAACTGGTAGGATTGTTAACTGTAGGAAACTCTTCAACAGCACCTAAATTTCTATCCATAAATTCTGTTAAAAAAACACCACCATGCTTATTGTAATTTATATAATTAGTTGCTTCAACAATTGGTTCCATATTTTGATAAAAATATGAATTTACTTTTGAATTGGTAATCCAAATGTGCCAGCTCCACATAATGGGATTTGTAATACTGTTGTTGTGTAATGTTACAACTGCATTCCCCGATTCATTTGCTTTAATAGTTACAAGTATTCTTGCATTTTCAATATCTGCTAATGATGTTGGTTGTGAATTCATTGAAATTGATTCAATTAAATTTGTATTAGATGTCCACAATACATTAACCTTTAGATTGTTGAAGTTGGTTGTATTTAATATGCTTGTGTTTTCAAGTAGTTGACTTTGAACAGAAAAAGCTTTATTGATTGGGATTTGTATAATTTGATTTTCCTCTTTTTTAGCTTTCATATAACTGTTAGGTTCATACATACCCTTTGTGTATTTTGGTATAGCTTCTGTATAGTATTCTGTAGGGAAATCATATCCATTTTTAATGTATAACGGATCGGAAATACATCGACAAGCATTGGCATCGGATGTTTCGCTACCACCAGAATTATACATTTTATACAATCCCCAGACGTCTGGAAAATTTACAGCATCAGGACGATAGTTGTTAATAATCTGAGTTGCATCAGGTATAAATCTCAATGATCTTGCACTAACAGAAGGAGAGGCATCCCACCATCTAGTCATTGTAGCAGTCCATATATGAGTTTCATGTTGATCAGAATATTGACTGTCATGTGCATTTTTATTTCTATAAATCATTCCAGTTCCAGGAAAAATACCCATATTCTTACCATTAACATTACTTAGGTCAAAACCAATATTTGGATATAATTTAATACCTTTTTTATAAGTTGGTGTTAAATTGTTGTCAGCTGGTAAAACATTAGTGTTAATATTGTTATTAGTTATGTCTGTAACAAAACCAAAAGGAGAATAATCATTTCGAACGTCATCAGTATAACTATAATTGCCATTATTTGCAACAAGCATTGAAGGAATTCTCCATCCATTTGGGCATGGATCATACGATGATTTTGTGTTGTAAGGTTTTCTTTGAGAATGCCAATTATAGTTTGAAGGAGTGATTATTCCTTTTGCATTATCAGACCAAAGGTTTAATTCAGATAATCGATTAGAGGGCAGAGTACTACTATGACCAAACCAATTGACGGGGTTGTTTGTATTCCCACTATAAAAAGCTTGGTCTGAATTGTTGTCATTTGTAATATAAACAAGACTAATTGGGTTTTTTATTGATTCTCGAATGTTATTGAGGACTGTTGAATTTGAATTAGTGATGTATAACTTTTTAGTATCTATTGTTACAGCTCCATTGTTCCAATTTCTAGCATGTCTATGTCTTACACGTCCTACTGAACCAGAAACTTCATAAAAGTCATCGCCTTTTGAAACAAGTGATGGAATCGGGTCCTTTCTTCCCCATTGATAAAGTAACCCTCCTGCTTTGTTCCAATTTTCACCAGTAATTTTTGATCCTAATGCCCCTAAGTTTCTATCCATCCATTTCAAATCATCAATCGGAATTTCTTCTAATGTGTTGTTGTTTAATGTTCTAAATATTGGATTTCCATCATAACTTCTATAGGTTGTCCCATTCGTTGGGTCATCTGTTACCCAAACATGCCAACTCCAGTAAACTTCGTTGTTTACTTTGTAAACTATTACAGCATTTCCTTCTTTTGTTTTATTAATTGGAACTTTGATTTTTGCATTTTCTCCAGACCCTATAATTTCTAAAGTATAATCAGTGCTTGATTTTATTAATCCATGATTATCCTCCCAATATACTTCTGCAACTTCTGTTCCACTTGGTATTATTGAACCACCAATATGGACATCATTAGCCCACATTTCATATGCTTTTTTTACAGGAATATAAAAGCCATCATGATTATTTTGATATGGATTAAAATAATAGCTATTAGGTGCAAGTTTATAATCTAATTGTGAATATAGATTAGAAAAAACACCTAATATTATCATACACGAAATACTTCTAATAATAGAATGAGTGATATTATTATGCATATAATTATAAATTAAAATGATTATGAAATTCAATGATCGAATTTCTTTACCTTTTTATAATCCTATAAATGTTATTTGATTTATTGACATTTAATAAATAAACACCAGCCTTAAGTTCTGAAATATTAATCATTTTATTTACAAACATCCCTGAGTTTACAACACTTCCATTTAGATTGAAAATTTCATAATTAATATCGCCGTCTAAAGAAGTTTTAATGTGTAATACATCAGCTACTGGATTTGGGTAGACAATGATATCATTTATGCTACTTTGCGAAAGATTATGAACTGATAAATTTGTAGAATCATTATCATCATCATCATTTGGGTTTTCGGGAGTAGTTGAATATTCATCCACAGGAAGGTCTAGTATGGGACCCGTTTCGTCACCATTGCTATCTTTTTTAATTTTAACACATCTACAGTTCATTGTAAATGAAGGGTCTATATTTGTTTCGTGAACCGTTAAATCATTATAGTAAGTGTCAAACATGAAAGCATTTGCCCTCCCTAAATAATTACACATTAATGAAGACGTCCATAAACCAGAAGTTGATGCATGTGGTAAATGATTGGGAGCAGTACCATATGCTACATTTCTAGCTCCTCTAATTCCAACAAATGGATAATTACCAATCTTATATGAATCATCATTAAAAACATAACCAAAGCTATTAATTTTTGTGCCTTTATAGATACTATTAATGTCATGTGGACCTGTTTGAATTACTCCTTCTTTACTCCAAGGTGAATTTGCTTCATTTATTATAATGTCAGGTGACGAACTTACAATGTCAGGAACTCTCCATCCTTCAGGACATGGGTCAAAAGGTGATTTTTTGTCTGAACGTCCCCATCTGTCTGCTGCTAAATTTGGCTCCGTATGGTTAGAAACCCAATCAGTTCCATTGGTCATATTTCGATTAGCAGTATTGGAAGGAGCATAGGTGCTCGGAATCATATATACTAAAGGATTCTGAATAGAATATAAGATGACTTTAGCAATTTTAGTATTTATTTTATCTGTGCTAGAAACGCCAGCTGTTGCAGAATAAGTATCAAACGGAACAATGTAAGACCCACTTAGATTGTTATATGTTCCAGCTTGTAATGCAGAGTAATTAATTGTTCCATCGGAATTAACTTGCCCTGTGTAGAGTTGATATGTTGAGCCATCAGGATTTGTGAATGAAGGAATCGGGTCTTTTCTTCCCCATTGATATTGCAAGCCACCAGAATTTTTAATCTTATTTAATTCTTCTGTTGTTAAATCACTTGGATTAATTACAGTTGGGAAATCTTCAATAGCACCTAAGTTTCTATCCATAAATTCTGTTAGAAGTACAAATCCTTTTTTTATGTAATTAACATAATTAGTTGCTTCAACAATTGGTTCCTGATTTTGATAGAAATACGAATTCACTTTTGAGTTTGTAATCCAAATGTGCCAGCTCCACATAATAGGATCTGTAATACTATTGTTATGTAATGTTACAACTGCATTTCCAGATTGATTTTCCTTAATAGTTACAAGTATTTTTGCATTTTCGATATCTGTTAAGGATGTTGGTTGTGAGTTCAATGATATCGATTCAATCAAATTTGTGTTAGATGTCCACAATACATTAACCTTTAGATTGTTGAAGTTGTTTTGATTTAATATAGTTGGATTTTCAAGTAATTGACTTTGAACAGAAAAAGCTTTATTGATTGGAATTTGAATCGTTTGACTCTCTTCTTTTTTCGTTTTCATATAGCTATTAGGTTCATACATGCCCTTTGTGTATTTTGGAGCGACTTCTGTATAATATTCCGTAGGAAAATCGTATCCATTTTTGATGTATAAAGGGTCTGTGATACATCTACATGCATTAGCATTTGATGTTTCACCACCACCAGATGTATAGAACCTGTAAAGCCCCCAAACATCAGGATAATTTACAAGGTCGGGTTGATAGTTATTAACAAATTGGCTTGCATCAGGAATTAATCTCATTGATCTGGCACTAACGGATGGAGATGCATCCCACCATCTTGTCATTGTAGCAGTCCACAGATGAGTTTCATGTTGATCTGTAAATTGACTGTCATGTAAATTTTTATTTCTGTAAATTACCCCAGTTCCAGGAAATATTCCCATATTTTTACCATTTACATTACTCATATCAAAACCAATCAAAGGATAAATTTTCATTCCTTTCTTATATGTTGGTGTTGAGTTGTCATCAGCAGGTAATACATCATTATTCATAGTATTGTTTGGTGTGTCTGTTGCTAAACCAAAAGGAGAATAATCTGTTCGAACATCATCCACATAACTATAATTCCCAAGATTTGCGACTAACATTGAAGGAATTCTCCAACCATTTGGGCATGGATCATAGGAAGATTTTGTATTATAAGGTTTTCTTTGAGAGTTAAAATTGTAATTTGTAATTGAAATTATTCCTTTTGAATTATCAGACCAAAGGTTTAGTTCAGAAAGCCTGTTTGATGGAAGCGTGCTACTATGACCAAACCAATTTATGGGATTGTTAGGATTTCCGCCATAAAATGCTTGATTCGAATTGTTATCATTTGTGATGTAAATAAGACTTATAGGGTTTTTAACAGATTCTCGAATGTTATTTAGAACAGTTGAATTTGCATTTGTAATGTATAACTTTTTAGTATCGATTGTTACAGCTCCATTGTTCCAGTTTCTTGCATGTCTATGTCTCACCCGTCCTACAGAACCAGAAACTTCATAAAAATCATCTCCTTTTGTAGCTAATGGAGGAATAGGGTCTTTTCTTCCCCATTGATAAAGCAATCCTCCAGCTTTATTCCAGTTTGTACCAGTTAATTTTTCACCTAATGCTCCCAAATTTCTGTCCATCCACCTTAATTCATCAATAGGAATTTCTTCTAGGGTGTTATCGTTTAGAGTTCTATGTATTGGATGTGTTTCAAAACTTCTATATGTAGTTCCATTTGTTGGATTATCTGTTACCCATACATGCCAACTCCAATAAATTTCATTGTTTACCTTATAGACAATTACAGCATTCCCTTCTTTTGTTTTATTAATTGGAACTTTGATTTTTGCGTTTTCTCCAGTTCCGACAATTTCTAAAGTATAATCAGTATTTGATTTAATTAATCCATGATTATCTTCCCAAAAAACTTCAGCAATCTCTGTTCCATTTGGAATAACTGAACCTCCAATATGAATATCGTTGGCCCACATTTCATATGCTTTTTTAACAGGAATAAAAAAACCATCATGGTCGTTTTGATATGGATTAAAGTAATAGCTATTCGGTGCAAGCTTATAGTCTAATTGACTATATGAGTTTGAAAGTAAGAATAGAAATAATGCAAAATTAATTTTTTTCCCAATGAATTGAAAAAAATGAAGACCTCTCATATAAGTGTAGTTTTAAATGATATTAAATCGTGTTAGCGCGATTGATGATGCTAAAATTATTAAATATAATTTGATTAATATTCGATTTAATATTAATTTTTATTCAAAAATTAATTGAAACTAAAAAGAGGCTATTCCATATAGGAATAGCCTCTTTTAGGTCTTTGCAAACCAATGGTTTAAAAGAAAGTTATTGAATCACAATTCTTTCAACTTTTTTACCATTTGTATTTGAAATCTCTACAAAATATACACCAGTTCCAACAGAACTTAAATCTACTTTAGTAGCGATTGATGCATTTTTTGATGTAACGATTTTTCCTGAAATATCAGTAACAACAATTGTGTTTTCAATATTCAAGTCATTAGAAATATTTACAATTCCAGTTGATGGATTAGGATAAACTTTAACACCTTCTAATTCACCAGAATTCTTAACAGATAGTGAAGGGTTGAAATTCATTCTAACTACTGGTGCTGAAGCTAATGCAGTCCAAACAACACCATTTTCGTTTTGAATAATACCCCAAGATTGATTTCCTGCTGTTGTAAAACCAGATCTTGAAAACTTAGCTCCTACTGAACCAGCTTCTCTGATTGAAAGCATGTAAGTACCACCAGCTGTTAATGCCACTGGAGTTGGAAACTGAAGTGTTTTGAATTCATTTAACGTTGTGTTTGCGTCGATAACAAAAATGTCGGTTTCATTTGTTGTTGCTATCCAATAGTTTGCCATTGAAGTATAGTTTTCATTGTATTCATATAAAACACCATAAATTTCCGCTCCTACTTGAGTACCAGTTGCTAAATGTACATCTACACCGTATAAATCTTGATCAGCAAAAATATCAAATGAATTTCCTAACTCATTTCTTGGAACAGTAGAACCAAGGTAAATAGTAGATAAATCAGGGTATACAGAATAAGGAGAACCTTTATCAACAGCATAAATGAAATCAGTTACAGCATAAGATACTGTAGGAAGATTCGTGTTGTTTGCTGGATTTTCATCTGTTTCATTTAAAGAAATAGCTTGACTGAAATTATAAGTTCCTACAGCAGTAGGTGTATAAGAAATTCTTAATGTATCCACTTGACCTGCTGTTAATGTCGCGTATACAGGAGAGTTTAATGTTGTAGTTTCTTGACCAGTAACATTAACAGTAAGTTGAATGTTTGTTAAACTTTGTGATCCTAAGTTTTCGATACCTGCTTCAAATTGCGTAGGAGCAACTTGAGTTAATGGAATTTGAGAATACTGATACATTTCTGTATGGTGTCTACTATACGTATTTTTTAGATCAAAATCTGGAGTAGTTGTGATTTTTACATCATCCACCATCCAAGCATAATCACATGATCCTTGATATCTAAAGCAAATGTATGCAGTAGATGAACCTCCAATTATAGGTGCTGGAAGTGATATGATTTCTGGATTTTCTGAAACATCATTTGTACCAAGGTTTGTATGTATCGCTACATATGTCCAGTTAGTAGCATCAGTAGAAAAACCTACATATGCAGTTCCGTTATATTTAGAATAATAAGATTCAAATTCTATTGAAACATTAGCTTCAGCACTTAAGTTAATAGGTGTGGTATTTCTAAGTAAAGCATTTTGATTACCAGGACACCCAGGTTGATCAGAATCAAAAAGTGCGTATCCATTTGCAGCTGTAGTTGAAGCAATCGCCCCTAATCCTTCAGAGAACTGACCAGATGGAACAGAAGTTCCAATTACCCAGTTTTGGCTCCCCGAGATTGCAGTGTTTGTCCAATCAGCAGCTGTAGAGAAGTCATTTGACCAAAGCTCTGCTTTCGCTTGGTTTACCTCTTTTACGTTTTTAGCAGACTTATTTACAGGTGTTTGAACAATTTTATTAACTGCTTGAGCAAAAGAACCGCTCGCTGTAATCGCAATCGCTAATGATAAATAAACTTTTTTCATATTAAATAAATCAAAATATTAATTGAGGCTAAATTAAACCAAAAAAATACTATTTCAAAATTTAAGTTTAAATATCAGTATAAACTATATGTTATTTATTTGATAATTTTGTAGAATATATTATTAAAACATTATGGCTAAACTTTGTTTAGTGCCAACTCCGATTGGTAATTTAGAAGACATTACTTTACGTTCACTTAGGATACTTAAAGAAGCTGATTTTATTTTCGCAGAGGATACAAGAGTTACAAAAAAGTTGTTATCTCATTTTGAAATTAATGCAATTGTTTATCCTTTCCACGCTCATAACGAGCATAAAGCTTTAGAAGGGGTTGTGAATAAAATTGAATCATCATCATTAGTTGTTTTAGTTTCTGATGCTGGTACCCCAGGAATTTCTGATCCAGGTTTTTTACTGGTAAGAGAATGTGTGAAAAATGGTATCGATGTTGAATGTTTACCTGGACCAACCGCATTTGTACCTGCCTTAGTAGCAAGTGGCTTCCCTTGTGATAAATTTGTATTTGAAGGGTTTTTACCTCATAAAAAAGGTCGCCAAACGAGATTGAAAATTCTTGCTGAAGAGGAGCGCACAGTTGTTTTGTATGAATCTCCTCATAGATTGGTTAAATTATTAGGGCAATTAGAAGAGTTTTTTGGTGCAGAAAGAAATGTTTGTGTCGTGAGAGAACTATCAAAAATGTTTGAAGAATTTAAGAGAGGTACAACAGTTGATGTGATGAGGTATTATGAAGCAAATCCTCCAAAAGGTGAGATTGTAGTTATAGTTGCAGGAAAGAATTAGGATGAAAACACAAGGTTTTATATTACATAAAAAAGGTACGCCTGAGGAAGCGTTTAAAATTTCTGAAATTGAATTACCTGAATTAAATGAGTTCGATGTTCTGATCGAAAATGAAGCGTTTGGTTTGAATTATGCTGATGTGATGGCAAGAAGGGGGTTGTATCGTGAAACCCCAAAATTTCCTTGTGTTATAGGTTATGAAGTGGTCGGAAAAATTATCAAAATTGGTTCTGGAGTTGATCCGAAAATGCTAGGAAAAAGGGTTGTAGCATTTACTCGTTTTGGTGGTTATGCAAAACATTCAATTACCTTTTCGGATGCTGTTGCTGAAATAGATAATATGTCAACTAATGATGCTTTATCTTTGTCAACTCAAGGAGTCACTGCTTATTACATGGCAAATTATGTTGCACCAATTAAAAGAGGAGAGTATGTTTTAATTCATGCAGCAGCTGGTGGTGTTGGAACTCTTCTAATTCAGTTAGCTAAAAATGCAGGCGCAATTGTAATTGCTAAAGTTAGTTCGGAAGAAAAAGTTCAAAAATGTAAAGAACTTGGAGCTGATTTTGCTGTGAATTATAAATCAGTCAATTATGTGTCAGAAATAGAAAAGTTGATAGGTAATAAAAAAATAGATGTTTCGTTTAATCCTGTTGGAGGTAAAACGTTTAAAATGGACAAAGAGTTGATGGGGTTTGGAACTCGAATTTTTCTGTTTGGCGGATCAGAGTTAGCTGAAGGTAGATTCGGAATTCTTTCACAACTCAATTTTCTAAGAAAAATGGGAATGATTATTCCTGCTTTTCAAATGATGCAGTCAAAAAGTATCATAGGGGTAAATATGTTGAAAATTGCTGACACTAAACCTCTTGTTTTGAAAGATTCTATGCATCAAATTATTTCTTTCTATCAACAAGGATTGATCAAAACGGAGAATGGAGGGGATTTTAATTTTTCTGAGCTAAATAAAGCTCATTCATTACTGGAATCGGGGAAATCAATTGGAAAAATAGCTGTTCACTGGTAAACGTGTTTTTTTTCATTATTTTTACATCAAAATTATATTTTTGATTATGTCTGCAAAAAAGGATTCTACTAGTTTTAGTGACAAAACAAAAAAGCGCTTAAATATTTTATTTTGGATAGGAGGGTTGTCACCTATTTTTGTAATTGTTGCCTTGTTGCTTTTTCAATCAGAAGACGATCTTCCTTCAGTTGAAATGTTGGATAATCCACCTGAAATGTTAGCGTCAATAATTTATGCAGATGATGCAAAATCTGAGTTGGGAAGATATTGGCAAGTCAATCGTACAACTATTGATTATAAAGATATTTCACCGTTTGTTATTAATGCGTTAATAGCTACTGAAGATGAGCGCTACATGTCACATTCAGGAGTGGACTTTAAAGGTTTAACACGTGCAGTTGTTAATTTAGGAAGTAAAGGAGGTGCGTCAACAATTACACAACAGTTGGCCAAATTGTTATTCACTTTGCAAAAAAGAGAAAAAGAAAGAGCAGCCAGACTTTCTGGAGAAGAGATTAAACGAGGAAGCTTCAGACTTTTGAATCGTATCGATGAAAAAGCTCAGGAAAATATCATAGCAGTTCGTTTAGAAAAAAGATTTACGAAAGAAGAAATAATTACAATGTACTTAAATCAATTTGATTTTTTGTACAATGCTGTTGGAATCGAAAATGCAGCTAAAGTTTATTTTAATAAAACTCCAAAAGACCTTACTAAAAGCGAAGCTGCTTGTTTAGTTGGAATGGTTAAAAATCCTTCACTTTACAATCCTAGATCTTATCTAATCAAAGATTATAGAGCTAGAATTGCAACAAATAAAAACATTGATGTAAGTAAAGTTGATATTAAAGAAATTCAAGAAGCTCGGGAAAAAGATAGCCTACTTATTCATGAAAGAAGGAATCAAGTATTGATGCAATGGCTCAAAAATAGTGAAAAGAATAACGATGGTATTTCAGTGAAAATAACTCGTGAAGAGTATGATAAATTGAAAACAGAACCTATAAAAATTGATTACCAAGTAGTAGATCATAAAGAAGGTATCGCTCCATATTATAGAGAATCGTTAAGAAAGGAATTAACAACACTTTTTCAATCAAAAAATGAAAATGGAGAGCTAATTTATAAAAAGAAAGATGGCACTGCTTATGATTTGTATCAAGATGGATTGAGAATTTATACAACTATTAATGTGAATCTTCAACAATATGCTGAAGAAGCCTTAATGCACCATCTTAAGTCAGATTTACAACCAGAATTTGATAAAAATAACCACAGAAGAAAACGTTTTCCTTTTGCAGATTCCTATAATGGTACTCCAATTTCTGATGAGCAGATTGAAACAATAATGAAACGTGCAAGAAAAGGAAGTGAACGTTATGCAATTTTAAAAGAAGAAGGGTTGAGCGAAAAGGAAATTATGGCTTCTTTTAATGTAAAAGTTCCGATGTCTGTTTTTTCTTGGAATGGTATTGTCGATACTGTAATGACACCAAACGATTCAATCAGATATTATAAAGGTTTCCTTCGTGCAGGATTAATTTCTATAGAACCTCAATCAGGTTTCATCAAAGCTTGGGTAGGTGGTGCTGATATTTCAAGCTTTGCATATGACCATGTTCGCCAAGGAAAAAGACAAGTTGGTTCAACAATCAAGCCTTTTGTTTATGGTACAGCTTTAGCGATGGGAGTTGCAAAACCATGTACTATTTTTAAGGATATGCCTTATTGTGTAGATTTGGAAGATGGACATGGGAGAATCACAGGGAAGTGGTGTCCGAGTGGAAAAATTCCAGTTGGAGAATCTGTTTCTTGGGGATTACAACAATCAAACAACCCTGCAACAGTGGCTGTTATGTCAATGATGGGCGGATATGCAGGTCCAAAAACAATTTCAAAATTGTTAAAAGATTTGGACATCAATTTACGTCCTGAAGATGAAGTTCCGTCAATGTGTTTAGGTGTTATGGATTTGTCATTGTTTGAAATGGTAGGAGCACAAGCGATGTGGGCAAATAATGGAATCTATAACCGACCTGTTTCTGTTTTGAGAATTGAGGACAGAAATGGAAATGTAATCTACAGTGAAGAAGGATATTCAAAAGAGGTAATGAATGAAAATGTTGCCTATGAGACATTGAAAATGATGAAAGGGGTTGTAAATGGTGGTACAGCAGGATCTTTGAGAGCTGCATGGAGACCTTGGGGAGGATTGACTGCTCCTATGGCTGGAAAAACTGGTACAACTCAAGGAAATGCTGATGGATGGTATATGGGATTAACACCAGATTTGGTAACAGGGATTTGGGTTGGTGCTGAAGACAAGCAAGTACGTTTCCAATCTATGGAATGGGGGCAAGGTGCTCGAATGGCTTTACCTATATTTGGGTATTACATGCAAAAAGTTTATAAAGATAAAACCATCAATTTGACACAAGCTGATTTTGCAGTGCCAGATACATATGATCCAAATGCTTTCTCATGTGAAGGAGGATCAATGACTGGAAATGATGGCAGTTTTGATATTTTCAAATAATGTTTTTTAAACACTATAGTTAAGATGAATAAAGTTGTAAAAAATGTTGAAGAAGCATTAGAAGGTGTAACTAATGGAATGACTTTAATGGTTGGTGGTTTTGGATTGTGTGGTATTCCTGAAAATTCAATTGCACAATTGGTTAAATTAGGAGTGAACAACCTAACATGTATTTCAAACAATGCTGGTGTTGATGATTTTGGACTAGGATTACTTCTTCAAGGAAAGCAAGTTAAAAAAATGATTAGTTCATATGTTGGTGAAAATGCTGAATTTGAACGTCAAATGCTATCAGGTGAACTTGAAGTAGAATTAATTCCTCAAGGTACATTGGCAGAACGTTGTCGTGCAGGAGGGGCTGGTATACCAGCATTTTACACACCTGCTGGATACGGAACCGAAGTTGCTGAAGGTAAAGAAGTTCGAATTTATAACGGAAAACCGCATATTCTGGAAGAATCTTTAACTGCTGATTTTGCTATTGTTAAAGCTTGGAAAGGAGATACAGAAGGAAATTTAATTTTTAAAGCTACCGCAAGAAACTTTAATCCAATGATGGCAATGGCTGGAAAGATTACTATTGCAGAAGTTGAAGAACTTGTACCTGCTGGAGAATTAGATCCAAACTTTATTCATACACCTGGGATTTTTGTACAACGAATTTTTCAAGGAGAAAAATTTGAGAAAAGAATAGAACAAAGAACCACAAGAAAAAAGAGTGAGTAATCAAGCTAAATATCAACTATTTGGTGTTTGGAGTCTCTTTTTAACTTTATTGTTGTATTTGGTATGTCGTGTTGTTTTGTTACCAATTCAACACGATGAGGCTGCTACATTTTTCTTCTACATTCAAACAGGTGATTTTCTGCCTCCAAATGCTCATTGGGATGCTAATAATCATGTGTTAAATTCTTTATTATCCTATATATCCTATCGAATTTTTGGAAACGAACTTTGGGCTTTAAGATTGCCAAATATACTTGCTTTTATATTGTTTTTTTGGTCTTCATGGGGATTGTCAAAACAATTAAAATCAATTAAAGTAAGATGGTTTTTCTTTTTAGCGCTTACAATGTCTCACTATTTGTTTGAGTTCTTTGGACAAACAAGAGGTTATGGATTATCGATGGGATTTTTTATCTTTTCAATATTTATTTCGACACATTTTATTAGTTTATTCTCAATTAAAAAGGGACTATTATTAATCTTCTGTTTGTTCTTAGCTACTTCATCCAATCTTACTTTATTAATTCCTTCTTTTATACTAGTTAGTTATTTATTTCTTTCGCATTTAATTCAAAGTACAGATAAGAAAAAAACTATTTTGCAATTAATTGGACTCGCAGTTGTTCTACTTATTTTATTTTATCCGCTTGTTCTATTCAGTTTTGCCTTGAAACATGGAGGTGCTTTGTATTATGGTGGTCTGGGTTCATTTTGGGAACATACTGGGAAAACATTATCCTTGTATTTTTTTGATTATTACTCTCAATGGATTGCAATAGTATTGAGTATATTTTTTGGCATAATTATTTTACTATTTGGATATCTTTTTTATAAAATTGGAGAAATAAAAAAAGTAGTAAAGTTTAATTTTTCTTTTCTCTTTGGATGGTTGTTTATTGGCGCAATTGCTTCAATTTTTGGATTGAGATATCTGTTGAATGTCAACTTTCCTGAAGATAGAGCTGCGTTGTATTTGTTTCCTTTTTTTATTGGAACGATTGCATTTTTACTTGATGATTTTATCGTTCAGACGAAAAAAAATCTATCTTTTTTAATTTATCCTCTGATTTTTTTCCCACTGCATTTTCTTTATCATATAAATGTTTCAACTACCATTTTCCCAATGGAAGATAATCCACCAACTAGTTTTTTTAAAGAAGTTTCAAGGTCAAATGCAGGATACCAAACTTACCCACCAACAGTTGGAGGTTATCATATGCAGCGACTGTGTTGGGCGTATTTGAATTTGAAACATGGAGGAAAAATGACTGAAATGTTGGTTTCAAATCACATAGATACGCTTTCAGATTTTCAAATTGTGAATACTAAACGACAGTTACCAGAAAATTTTCTATCAAAATATGAGAAAATCAATAAATCTCCGATTAATGATTTGACTCTGTATAAAAGAAGTAAACAACACAATTATAAGTTAGTAGCATCCAAAGATTCTATTTCAAATTGGAATCACTCAGATGATGAGTTTATGAACTTATTTTCATTCTCAATTCCTGATTCTTTATTAGATAAACCATTTTTTGTTGGTATCACATCAACGATTGATACTCATAAACACCCGTTTCGATCCTCTATTGTAATTTCACAAAAAGATGATGCTGGAAATGAAATCACTCAAGAATCATTTCATTTAGAATGGATGCGAAAAATGTGGCAAAATCAACCAAATAATTTTAATGCTGGAATGATGATTCCAGTTAGAGAAGAAACGATGAAAAAAATTGATGTTTATTTATGGAATCCTAAAAAAAATAACTTTTTGATTTCAAAAGGAAAGATTAAGTTGTATGTATTAGATTAATTATATTTCTTTGTGTTATGGCATTAGATAAAACTGGAATCGCGAAACGAATTGCACAAGAGTTGCAAAATGGTTGGTATGTTAACCTTGGAATTGGTATTCCAACACTTGTTGCAAACTACATTCCTGAAGGAATTGAAGTTGAATTCCAATCAGAAAATGGTATTTTAGGAATGGGGCCCTTTCCTTTTGAAGGTGAGGAAGATGCTGATTTGATAAATGCAGGTAAACAAACAATTACTGCAACAAAAGGAGCTGTTTATTTTGATTCTGCTACTTCATTTGGAATGATTCGTGGACAACATGTTCAGTTGACTGTTCTTGGAGCAATGGAAGTATCTCAAAATGGTGATATTGCAAACTGGAAAATTCCTGGAAAAATGGTTAAAGGAATGGGGGGAGCGATGGATCTGGTTGCATCTGCTGAAAATATTATCGTTGCAATGATGCACTCTAATAAAGAGGGTGAATCCAAGATATTGAAAAAATGTACTTTACCACTTACTGGTGTTGCTTGCGTTAAGAAAGTGGTTACCGA
>DAIOWV010000017.1:0-247 GCA_036758285.1 Taishania sp.
CGTGCTCTTGAAGCAACATGATTTACTGATCTTGGCATAATTTTAAGTTTTTTGATAAAAAGTGCGATGTTATTTCAATCGACTTAGCTACTCTTTTATCGGGTTAAACAATTAATAAACCTGAGATTGATTATTTCAATCCCAATTGTAATTTTACATTCGACTCATCAGCTGGGTGAACCAATCCTGCATAAGTCAAGTTACGCTTTCTTTTAGTCGATTTCTTAGTTAAGATGTGACTTTTAAA
>DAIOWV010000017.1:257-27588 GCA_036758285.1 Taishania sp.
GCTTCCAGTGATTGTGAATCTCTTCTTTGCACTGGATTTAGTTTTCATTTTTGGCATCTCTATTCAATTTTAAGTTAACCCTATATAGCTTCTTTCTAATTTAGAATGAAGAATTCAGAATGAAGAGTTGTCCCTCGTATTTCTGAAATCTACTTTCTGAATTTAATTTATTTTTTTTTCGGATTTATCATTATTGTCATTCGCTTACCTTCTAGTTTAGGCATTTGTTCTAAAACACCTAAGTCAGTCAGTTCTTGTGCAAATTTCAACAATAATATTTCACCTCTATCTTTAAAGACAATTGTTCGTCCACGGAAGAATACATATGCTTTCACCTTACTTCCTTCTTCAAGGAATTTTTTAGCATGTTCTAACTTGAAGTTGAAATCGTGGTCATCCGTATTTGGACCAAAACGAATTTCTTTAATTACAATCTTGCTTTGTTTTGCCTTTAGTTCTTTTTGTTTCCTTTTTTGGTTGTACAAGAACTTACGGTAATCCATAATTTTACACACAGGGGGAACTGCATTTGGTGAAATTTCAACCAAATCCAACTCTTGCTCCTCAGCTAAAACCAATGCTTCTCTAACACTTAATACTTTTGGTTCTTCTCCTTCGACAACCAAACGAATTTGTGGAGCAATGATTTTTTCATTTATTCTGTGCTCTTCTTTTGGTTCTTGACGAACCGGTTTACCACCTCTTAATTTTGCCATTCAAAAATTAAACTATACGTTAAATACAAGTTCTTGTTCTACCATTTTTTCAACCAAACTCTTAAAGTCATTCATGGTCATTGCTCCCAAATCGCCTTCTTTTCTTTGGCGAACAGAAATTTGCTCATTAGCTTCTTCTTGTTCTCCAACGATCAACATAAATGGCACTTTGTTGAGTTCTGCTTCACGAATTTTCTTTCCGATTTTTTCATTTCGGTCGTCAACGGAACCGCGAATATCGTAATTATTTAAGAATTCTGAAACTTTTTCTGCATATGCATTATATTTTTCTGAAATTGGAAGGATTGTAAACTGACTGCCTGTCAACCACAAAGGGAAATCTCCAGCACAATGTTCTAATAATACTGCGACAAATCTTTCCATTGAACCAAAAGGTGCTCTGTGTATCATTACAGGACGGTGTTTTTGGTTGTCTGCTCCAATGTATTCCAATTCAAATCGTTCAGGTAAGTTGTAATCTACCTGAATTGTTCCTAATTGCCATTCACGTCCAAGTGCATCAGAAACCATGAAATCTAATTTAGGTCCGTAGAAAGCAGCTTCGCCTAATTCAACTACTGTTGGTAATCCTTTTTCTGCTGCTGCTTCAATAATTGCTCTTTCTGCTTTTTCCCAGTTTTCATCACTTCCAATGTACTTAGATGGATTTTCAGGGTCACGCAATGAGATCTGAGCTTTGAAATTGTCAAATGACAATGTTTTAAAAATATACAAAACCAGGTCAATTACTTTTTTAAATTCATCTTTCACCTGTTCTTGCATACAGAAGATGTGGGCGTCATCTTGAGTAAATCCACGTACACGAGTTAAACCGTGTAACTCACCTGATTGTTCATAACGGTAAACTGTTCCAAATTCTGCAAATCGAGCTGGCAATTCTTTGTAAGAACGTGGGCGTGATTTGAAAATTTCACAGTGATGCGGGCAATTCATTGGTTTTAATAAAAACTCTTCGTTTACATCTGGAGTTTTTATTGGTTGAAATGAATCAGCACCATATTTTGCATAGTGACCAGAAGTTACATACAATTCTTTATTTCCAATGTGTGGAGTAATTACTTGCTCGTATCCTGATTTGCGTTGTGCTTTTTTTAAGAAGTTTTCCAAACGCTCGCGCAAAGCAGCTCCTTTTGGTAACCACAATGGCAACCCTTGTCCCACAGTTTGAGAAAAAGTAAACAATTCTAATTCTTTCCCAAGTTTTCTATGGTCACGACGTTTTGCTTCTTCAACTCTTTCCAAATATTCAGTTAACTCTTGAGATTTAGGAAATGTAATTCCATAAATTCGAGTTAATTGCTTGTTCTTTTCATCTCCACGCCAATATGCACCAGCGATTGAAGTTAATTTTACAGCCTTAATAAATCCTGTATTTGGAATGTGAGGCCCTCTACATAAGTCTGTGAAATTTCCTTGTGTATAAAAAGTTATTTGTCCATCTTCCAAACCTTCAATTAATTCAAGTTTGTAAGGATCTTGTTTTTCTGTAAAATATGAAATTGCATCAGATTTTGAAACTTCTTTTCTTACAAAAGGAGCTTTTTCTTTTGCTAATTCCTTCATTTTTTGTTCGATTTTCTCTAAGTCTTTTTCTTGAATTGTATAATCCATGAAATCTACATCATAGTAAAATCCGTTTGCAATCGGAGGGCCAATTGCTAATTTAACTCCAGGATAATAGAATTCTAACGCTTCAGCCATTAAGTGAGCTGAAGAGTGCCACATCGTTGATTTTCCTTCGGCATCGTTCCAGGTCAACAGTTGTAAGCTTGAGTCATTGTTAATTGACGTGTTTGCATCAACAACTACGTTGTTAATTTTTGCAGCAAGAACATTTCTCGCCAAGCCTTCAGAGATACTCATGGCAACATCCATTGGAGTGATTCCCTTGTCGTACTGTCTGACTGATCCGTCTGGAAGTGTGATGTTAATCATTGTTTATAATACTATTATCTGTTTAATTAGCTTGCAAAGATAAGTATACGAATTTTAATATTGGTTAATTAATTGATAAAAAGATAAACAGATGGTTGATTGTTTAATTTTTGTGATCCTATTTATGTCATAAAGTCTTAAAATATTCGGATTGACTAAAAATGATTTGTTGAAAAGTTTCAATAATGGTGATGAAATTGAAATTTTCAATCATCTACTTTTGAGTATTCAAATTGTATAAATGAAAATTACGTTTAATTCCCCATTTGTTTTGACTTTTGCATTGCTGGCAACATTTGTTTTAGTGCTTAGCATAAGTATTGGAGGTCATTTGCAAGTTTTAACCTTGAATGGTGATTTTAATTTTAAAAATTGGCAATCTTATGTGGGGTTGTTTTTATATCCTTTAAGTCATTCAGGGGTTACTCACCTTGTTTCTAATTTTGGAATTATTCTTTTAATTGGTCCTTTGCTTGAGAAAAAATATGGTTGGCAAAAATTACTATCGATGAGTGTTATTACTACTTTGGTTATTGGTATAGCTCATATTGTTATTTCTGATCATGGATTAATTGGGGCAAGTGGTTTGGTTTTTCTTTATATCATTTTGGCGAGCTTGTCTAATTCTACGAATAAAGAGGTGCCACTTACTTTTATCCTTGTTGTTTGTATGTTTCTTGGTCAAGAGATTCTTAATAGCTTTCAAGATGATCAGATTTCTCAAATGGCACATATTGGAGGTGGAATAATGGCAGTTCTATTTCGTTATGTGATGAAATCAGCGTAGTTTATTGTTTTTTAATAGTGTTTTTTATTGATAATCAATTACTTTTTTTTGTTGAAGGTTTGTGAGAATCATTGTTGATAAAATCCTTGTAATAGTTATGATTCATGCCATATAGCTTTTTATTTTTGTAAAAAAGACATTTTATGCTAAGGATTGGTGTGCTCGGAGCTGGGCATTTAGGAAAAATTCATATTCGACTTATTAAAGAATTGATACAAGAATTTGATTTAGTGGGTTTTTATGACCCTTCTGATGAAAATGCAAAAGTAGTTGAAGAGCAATTTGGTATTCGTCGTTTTAATACGATTGAATCACTTTTGGAAGAAGTCGATTGTGTTGATATTGTTACTCCAACCATTACGCATTACGATTGTGCAAGTCAAGCAATACGGAAGACAAAACATGTGTTTATTGAAAAACCTGTAACGGAAACTGTTGAAGAAGCTAAATCATTGATGAATCTGGCATTGGAAGCAGGTGTTACAGTTCAAGTTGGACATGTTGAACGATTTAATCCAGCATTTAGTGCAGCATTGCCTTATTTTAATCGACCAATGTTTATTGAAACTCATCGATTGGCTCAGTTTAATCCAAGAGGTACGGATGTTCCAGTTGTATTGGATTTGATGATACATGATTTGGATATTATTTTGAGTGTTGTTAAATCTGGGATTAAAAGAATATCTGCTTCAGGGGTTGCTGTTGTAAGTGATACTCCTGATATTACCAATGCACGCATAGAGTTTGATAATGGTTGCGTTGCCAATTTAACAGCAAGCAGAATTTCAATGAAAAACATGCGCAAATCTAGATTTTTTCAAAAAGACGCATATATAAGTGTTGACTTCTTAACAAAAGAATTAGAAGTTGTAAGAATGGAAACAATAGAAGGGGAGCCAAATCCTTTTGATGTTGTTTTTGATATGGGGAATGGGAAGCCTGTTAAAAAGGTATTTTTCGATAAGCCGCAATTAGATGAAATGAATGCAATAAAAGAAGAATTAAGAACTTTTGCTGTTGCGATCAACCAAAAGTCAACTCCAATCGTTTCATTAGAAGATGGCTACAATGCTTTGGATGTAGCTCATCAAATTCTGGAAAAATTAAAGTCATCTGTAGCAGTTGTTTAATTTTGTATAGATCGTTTTTCTTGAGAATAAAATATGAACAATAAAAATACGTTGATATAATATTATATATAATGATGAAAAAAATATTTTTCTTTTGTTTTCTTATATCACTGTCATTATTAACAGGCTGTGTTAAGAATAATCCAGATCCCTCATGGATTGAAATTAATGGATTTACAGTTCAAAGTAATCCACAGTTGAGTGGATCCGAAGGTGATCTGAGTCGAAATGCTTTGACAAATGGATGGGTTTATATTAATGATAAGTTTATTGGTATTTTTGAGTTACCTTGTAAGATACCAGTTATGGTTCAAGGTCAATCAGCGATTCGAGTGTATCCTACGATATTAAACAATGGGATTTCACTCACTAAAAAACAATATCCTTTTTTAGAGGCTTATGAAACGATCGTAGACCTTAAGCAGAATGAAACAGTTGTAATTGCACCTACAACAAAATACTTGGCAGGTACCAAATTTTGGGTTGAAGATTTTGAAGGTAGCACTCAAAAACTGACTCAAGGTAATGGAAGTCAAACTAATTATTTAGTACAGTTGGAAAATGGTAACAGATATGGAAGGGTTTTGTTGACTCCTTCAGAATCATATTGGGCGATGTACACGGATGAAGAAGATCCGTTTAGTTTTCCAATTGGTTCAAGTGTTTATTTAGAAGCTGAATTTTATTGTACATCTAAAGTTATTACTAGTGTTTTGGCGGGGAAACTTGATGGTACAATAACTGAGCATGTGAATGTTTCCATGTTGCCATCTAATAGTGAAACGGTTGTTTGGAAGAAAATATATATTGATTTGACTGATGTTGTGAAAGGGTCTGGAGGATATAAGTTTTGGCAAGCTTTTTCAAGTCAATTACCTGAAGGTAGTTCACAATCATTAATTTATCTAGATAATATTAAAGTAGTTTACAGGTAGTTGAAATTATTTCATTTTTTACTTTAAAAATTATACAATAATAAAATATGACATTACGTTAGTTAGAGTAATTATGATGATTTATTATTTCTTGCTCACTCTTTTTATTATACTATCAGTTGAAATAACTAGAAATTTAACTATGCTGATACTTGCTAAGAAAATGCTTTTTCAATTTATATTAATTCCAATAATGAATAGTTGCAATATGGAGTTTTTACTTAAAACGTTTGTATTCTGATGAAGCAATCTAAGTTAAGAAAAACGATTTTTTTCATTCTATTGGATTGGTTTGTCGCATTGATGGCATGGGCAAGTTTCTATTATGTCCGAAAAGTTTACATAGAGGAAGTTGGGTTTTCAATGGGGTCATCGTATGTGCCTGGATTAGTAATGGTACCTTTGTTTTGGTTGCTGATTTTTGCATTACAGGGAACTTACGTTGATGTTCGAAGGCTTTATCGGATGAAGGTGTTGGTTCAAACCTTTTTTGGTTCTTTGGTTGGTTCTATTGTCTTGTTTTTCTTTTTATTAATTGATGATGAAGTGGATGATCATACACTCTTTTATCAATCTATTTTGTGGTTGTTTAGCATTCATTTTTTTTATTTTTTAATAGTACGATTATTTTTTGTAAGTCGCTTGGTAAAACGAATTCATCGGCGTGAAAAAGGATTTAGAACTTTAGTAATTGGAGGAAATGAAAAGGCTGTAGATATTGTTTCTGAATTGCAGCATATGAAAAAAGGTAGTGGACATTTACTTGTTGGTTTTGTCAATTTAAACGGGACGGATAGGTTGTTGGAAAATCAATTGCCATATTTAGGTAAAGCGACAGAAGGATTAGAAGTTGTTATTCGTCAAAATGAAATTGAAGAAGTAATTATTGCATTAGAAAGTAAAGAACATGACCGAATTCGTGATTTAATCATCCGAATGGAAGGAAGTGATTTAAAAATCAATATTTTACCAGATATGTATGATATTTTATCTGGTTCAGTTAAAATGAGTAACATTTTTGGAGCACTTTTAATTGAGGTTAATGCTGAAGTTATGCCTGTTTGGCAAAAAGTTGTGAAGCGATTTTTGGATATTTTCTTTTCTTTGATTGCAATAATTATTTTAATTCCCGTTTATATAGTATTGGCAATAATGGTGAAGTTTTCTTCAAAAGGTCCAATTTTATTTTTGCAGGAAAGGATAGGAAGAAATGGAGTGCCATTTAAAATAATTAAATTTAGGACAATGTATGTTGGAGCTGAACGAAGCGGACCGCAGTTGTCTTCAACAGATGATCCAAGAATAACTCCAATAGGTAAGTTCATGCGAAAATCAAGATTGGATGAATTTCCTCAGTTTTTTAATGTTTTAAAAGGGGATATGTCTTTAGTGGGGCCAAGACCAGAAAGACAGTTTTTTATTGATCAAATTGTAGCAATTGAACCACAATTTTTACAATTAACAAAGGTTAGACCTGGAATCACATCTTGGGGACAAGTGAAATATGGTTATGCAGAAAATGTAGAACAAATGCTTCAACGAATGAAGTTTGATCTTTTATATATGAAAAATCGAACATTGGCACTTGATTTTAAAATTATGCTTTATACAATTCTCATTGTCATAAAAGCAAAGGGGAAGTAACAAAAGTTGAAAACAAGTTAGTTCTATAGATTTTTTTCATGCTTTTTCGACCATTTTGAGGTTTTTAACAATGGATGTTTGAAATATTCTTAGTTGATAAATTTTTTGACAAAAAAGATAAATTACTTTTATCCAATATAAATCGTATAAAAATGAAAATTAAAACAAAATTTGTTCTAATAGCAGTTGCTTTGTTTGTGGTTGGGACAGTTGTTGCTCAAGTAGAAACAGGAACGTCAGTAGCTGATGCTGCAACTCAACCAAAGATGAAAGAGATTTCTGCATTTGATTTCTTGTTGAAAGGTGGTGTTTTTTTAATTCCAATTGTTTTGTTGTTGTTTTATACGATATCATTGGGGATTGAAAAATTTCTTTATATCAGAAGAGTTACTCGTTTTGATGCTTCTTTGCTCAATGACATGACAAATAGCTTGATTCAAGGAAATGTTGAAAATGCAATTTCAACTGTTTCAAGAGATAAAACGGCTTATGGAGTAGTTATCCGTGAAGGTGTTCAAACAATTGGTCGACCAGTGTCTGAAATTGAATCGAATATGGATAAAGTTACCAATATTGAAATTGGTAAAATGGAAAAAAACCTAGGACATTTAGGTATGGTTGCTAGTATTGCTCCAACTTTAGGATTCGTAGGTACAATTGCGGGGGTAATCAAAATTTTCTATAGTATCTCTGTTACTGAGAACGTAAGTATTGGAAATATTTCTGCTGGTTTGTATGAAAAAATGATTGCCAGTGGAGCAGGTTTGACAGTAGGTATTGTAGCGTTTGCTATTTATCACATTTTGAATGGAATTATTGATAATTACACTTTAAATATTCAAAAAGTAAATATGGATTTTGTAAACATTATTCAACGACCAAATCATGGCGATAAAGCGAAATAAAAGATTTCACGTCGAAATTGCTAAGGATGCATTAAGTGACATTATGTTCTTTTTATTGCTATTCTTCCTTATCATTTCCACATTGGCAAATCCAAATGTTATCAAAATGGATTTACCAAAAGCTGATGCTCCTGAAAAAACTTCTCAGCAGCATTTAACTCTTGCAGTAACTAAAGATGAAGGTTATTTTATTGATAAAAATCCAGTTGCGTTTGAAGATATTGAAAGTGTTTTGTTAGCAAAAACAGCTGAGTTAGGAAATACTACAGTAGTCGTACGAATCGCATATGACATGGAGGTTCAAAAATTAATAGATGTTCTTCAGATAGGTACTAAAAACGATTTGAAATTTGTAATTGCGGCAGACGTTACGAAGTAATTAATAAGCTTATTCTTTTAAAAATCCCGAACCCATTTAAAGTTCGGGATTTTTTTATTTTAATTTTTAATGTTATACTTGCTGTACATTGTAAATTATTATTTCCCATTTTTTAATGAAGTTATTAATTGAAAATAGTATATTTTTTTGTTTAGGATTTTTCGGATTGTTTAATGGTGCTTTAATCGCTCAAGCAAATGTTACAAGAATAATAACTAATCATGGAGGTTACTTTTCAAGTAGTTCAAGTAGTCCTCAAACTGTAGATGTTTCCCAGCATCATTTATTGGCCTTTCAAACTGGTAATACAATTTGGTCAACAGGAGTAAATGACGCAGTTTTATCGTCTAATTCAGTTGTTTTTTCAAAGCAACATTTTTACGCGATGCCTGCAACAGTCGCAGGGAGTAATTCCAGTGCTGTAATTGGTATTGGAAGACAGTATGGTGGTTTTGTAAGTGGTAACGGATGTACCCCTGTGGTTGCACCTCCTTTTGGTAATAATGTTTCTGCTTATCTAACTGACGGAATACAGGGTTTAGATTTATCTACAGCAATTTTTAATATTGGTGGTACAACTACCTATACAGTATCAAATATTTTGAGTACTTCTATTGGAGATGGTATTCCTGATATTATTGTAACACAAACAGGAGATTTAACTGGGACTACAACTTGGGATAAATTTAGATTTTTAGATGCAAATAACAATTTAATAGGAAACGAAGCCGATGTGGTTTTTTCAAATGTTAGTATTGTAGCACATCCTACATGGAAGTTTTACCGTGTGAGTGATCTAGCATGTGGGGCTGCAACTGCTAGTTCTAGGCCTTTGAGAATTTTAGCATTTGATTTTGCTGATCTAGGTATTACAACTAGTAATTATGGAGCAATACAATTTTTTCAACATCGTATGACTCCAGCAAGTGATGTTGCTTTTGTTGCGTATAATCGAGTGTCAATTGTAGTATTACCCATAACATTGTCAAAATTTAATGCAAATTTACAAGGTAGATATGTTAATGTTAATTGGCAGACAGAAACAGAAATAAATAATGATTACTTCGAAGTTGAACGAAGTGGAGATGGAATCAATTGGGAACGTATAGCAAAAGTACCTGGAGCTGGTAATTCTCAAGCTCCAATTGATTATCAAATTGAGGATAAATATCCCATTTTAGGAACGTCTTACTATCGATTGAAACAAACAGATTATGATGACAATAGCACTTATTCGAGCATTCAAGTAATTAATGTGAATGATAATAATGTTCAACTCTTTCCTAATCCTACATCTGGAATCCTTACTGTTTCTGGAGTTTCGTCAAATGAGTGGAAAATAGTAAACTTGTTTGGACAAGATGTATCAAGTCAGATAGAAAGTGAAATTGTAACTGAAAATGTAGTTAAATTTAATACTGGAAATTTACCTTTTGGCTATTACATTTTTGAATATCAGGAAAATAAATACCCTTTTATTTTGAAATAATGTAGCCTTAAAAATTACTTGTTATTCAAATATTATGTTCTGATTTTTAAGTTTTCCCTTAACAAAAAACGCATAAAATGTTAAGTATAAAAAACAGACAAATCCAATTATAAATGATAATTTAATGCCAAATAGGTCAGCAAATTTCCCTTGTAAAGGTGGGATAATCGCTCCTCCTAAAATCATCATTACTAAAAATGCAGACCCTTGTGTTTGATATTTCCCTAATCCAGCAAGAGCTAGTGAAAAAATACATGGCCACATGATTGAACAAAATAATCCACCACTTAAAAACGCATAAATTGAAACAATGCCAGAAGTTAATATACCAATACCAATAAAAATTGCACCTAATATTCCAAAAATTCCCAATGTTAATACAGGTTTATCTTTTGTAAGGTAAAAAGCGATTGACTGAAAAATAACACAAATGATATACCACTTCAACGGTGCAACTTGATAACCACATAAATAACCGACACCTAATATTACTCCAAAAGCAATGAGAGGTACAATGAATTGTAAGATTAATTTGTAGCTTTCTTTCAGCTTAAAAATAGCAATAGCACCAGTCCAACGTCCTATCATTAAGCTTCCCCAATACATTGAAATATAGGGAGTTGTTTGAGAAACATCCATTTGATGATTTTTTTGTAACAATTCACTTAGATTACTACCAATTGCAACTTCAACGCCAACATAGATGAAAATAGCAAGCATTCCCAATGTTAGCTGAGGGTATTGCATTGCACCCCAACCAATTTTTTGCCTTTCTCCTCTGAAATAAGCTACCATCAATCCGATAATAACAACGAATAATCCAATTAACCATCCTATAATTCTTATTTGCTCAGCTTCTTCAGTTGTACCACTAAAGATTGAACTGTAACTGTAAAACACTGGTGCAAATGAGATAATAAGTAACCCAGTGATGATCATAAGTGTTGTTATTGCTTTTGATTCGGGTTGCTGGTCGTTGGTTTGAATCGTTTTTCCTTCAGGTACGTTTTTTGAAATTTTAAAAATCAATGCAACACATAAGAACAGTAATCCAACACATCCGTATAAGATACTCACTTTGTCTAGTTCTAATAATTTAATTTGTTCACTACTTATTGCAGCAGTTGTTCCAAATAATGCTAATGAAATAACTAAAGGTCCGATTGTTGCCCCAAAGCTATTAACAGCTCCACCTAGTGTAATTCGTGTGCTGCCAGATTTTTCATCTCCAAGAATAATCATAAATGGATTCGCAGAGGTTTGTTGTAATGAAAATCCTAATGCTACAATGAATAACCCCAATAACATACCCGAAAAAGCATTATTGTAGACTGAAACAATCATTGCACCAGCACCAATTGAGGAGAATAGAAGACCTAAGAATATTGTTTTTTTATATCCCCAAGATCCAACTAAATCACGACCTCTTGAAGAACTTATAAGAAAAAGAGTTAATGCACCTAGATAGTAAGCACCATAAAAAGCAAAATCCACTAGCTGACTTTGAAATTGATCTAAACCAAAATATTCTTTACAAAATGGAATAAAAACGGTATTTCCAGATGCAATAAATCCCCAGAAGAAAAAAACAGAAGTCAAAGTTGCTAATGCACTATGATTTGTTTTTGTTTCCTGATTTATAGTAGTTTGTTCATCTATTAAATGATTGTCAATTAAACTCATAGTAAGAAAATATATGATGAAAATACAAACCTTTCAGAAATCAACAATAGAAAATGAAAGAAATGTCAAAAGAAGATGGGATTATATCGAACCTTAAAGAATATTTTGGCGATGAAAGTTGGAATTATAATTAAAATATTCTTTTAAAATTCCTATATTCGCACACGATAAAATACCTTAAAATTTAATATTATGAGTACGTATAGAACAGAAAAAGATACAATTGGAGAAGTTCAAGTTCCTGCAGATAAATATTGGGGCGCACAAACAGAACGTTCTAGAAATAATTTTAAAATTGGAGAAGAAGGCTCAATGCCGAAGGGGATTATCGAAGCATTTGCTTATTTGAAAAAAGCAGCAGCTCATGCAAACCACGACTTAGGAGTACTTCCGGTTGAAAAAAGAGATGCAATCTCTCAAGTATGCGATGAAATTCTTGAAGGTAAATTAGATAATGAATTTCCTTTGGTTATTTGGCAAACAGGTTCAGGAACGCAAAGCAATATGAACGTAAATGAAGTTGTTGCACACAGAGCACAAGTACTTGCTGGAAAACAAATTGGTGAAGGTGATAAAGTGTTGCAACCAAATGATGATGTAAATAAATCACAATCATCAAATGATACTTACCCTACAGCAATGCATATTGCATGTTACAAAATTTTGATTGAAAACACAATCCCGTCTGTTGAACAATTAAGAGATACTTTGGATAAAAAAGCAAAAGCTTTTGCAGATATCGTAAAAATTGGTCGTACACATTTAATGGATGCAACTCCTTTGACATTAGGTCAAGAATTTTCTGGATACGTTGCTCAATTGAATTATGGAGTGAAAGCTCTTAAAAACACATTGGCGCATTTGTCTGAATTGGCTCTTGGTGGTACAGCTGTTGGAACTGGATTGAATGCTCCAAAAGGATATGATGTTTTGGTAGCAAAAAAAATAGCTGAGTTTACAAAACTACCTTTTGTTACAGCACCAAATAAATTTGAAGCATTGGCAGCGCATGATGCAATCGTTGAGTCGCATGGAGCATTGAAACAATTGGCTGTTTCCCTAAATAAAATAGCAAATGATATTAGAATGATGGCTTCAGGACCTCGTTCTGGAATTGGTGAAATTATTATTCCAGCAAATGAACCAGGATCTTCTATTATGCCAGGGAAAGTTAATCCAACGCAATGTGAAGCAATGACAATGGTTTGTGCGCAGGTAATGGGGAATGATGTGGCAATTACAATTGGAGGTACACAAGGTCATTATGAATTAAATGTATTTAAACCTATGATGGCAGCAAACTTTTTGCAATCAGCTCGTTTACTTGGTGATGCATGCCGTTCGTTTGATGAGCATTGTGCGATAGGTATCGAGCCGAATCAAAGAAGAATTGACGAATTAGTAAATAATTCATTGATGCTAGTTACTGCTTTAAATACTAAAATTGGATATTACAAAGCAGCTGAAATTGCAAATTCTGCTCATGAAAATGGTACTACTTTAAAAGAAGAAGCCACTCGTTTAGGATATGTTACTGCTGAAGAGTATGACGAATTGGTTGATCCAAGAAAAATGATTTAATCTATTTTATAAAAAATAAGTTAGAGCTTCTGACATTCGTGTTGGAAGCTTTTTTTATAAAAAACAAAGAGGGGAAAAGCACGAACTAAATCCCCTCTTAAAATGAAATTATATTTCACTTATGAAACCACTTATTAAACGTAATAATTTTATTTTGTTACATTTAACTTTACCACATTTGAGTATTTAATAGCTTTTATTTATCATACTACAGTTATGGACAAACATTTTATTGAAGAGGTCATCGAATGGGATGTAGAAAATTGGAAACATGCCCTTTTATTTTGGAATGATGTAATTCAGGCAACAACCGAAAATGAAAATAAGGGACTTGAATTAGGTGGACGAAGAGGTGGACCTTCATTGTGGTTGGCAAGCAAAGGATACGATGTCGTTTGTTCAGACTTAGAAAACCCTCAAGAGAATGCAAAGTTATTGCACGATAAATATAAAACTTCAGGTGTTATTTCCTACGAAGCCATAAGTGCGACAAATATTCCTTATGAAAATCATTTTGATGTAATTGTAATGAAGTCGATAATTGGTGGAGTTAGTCATTCAGGGCAAGATGAACTTCAGAAAAAAGTCATCGATGAATGTTTGAAAGCATTAAAGCCTGGAGGGCAATTATTATTTGCTGAGAATTTAGATGCCTCTGTATTACATCGATTTGCTAGAAAGAGATTTGTAAAATGGGGGAGTGCTTGGAATTATTTGAAGTATAAAAACATCCCCAATTTATTTACTGATTGGAAAAGCTTAAAGTTTGAAACAGTTGGTTTCTTTGCTGCATTTGGGCGTTCAGAAAATCAACGGAGAATGTTGGGGAAAATCGATCGTTTTTTTCATCCAATATTGCCTAAAAAGATAAAATACATTGTCTATGGAGTAGCTGTAAAAAAGTAAATTTCGAAAGAAAAACAGTTAACACTTTTAATAGAAATTACTTAGTTAAATGCGTTTAGCAATCCATTTATTGAGTAAAAATCATTAAAAGACACTACTACTATTCTAATAATTTATTTTGTATCTTTGCATATCGAAAATTAATTAAAAACAACCGTTTGAAATGAGTACTTTTTCCCGTAGACACATAGGACCAAATGCACAAGAAAAGGCCGCTATGTTGAATAAAATTGGTGTAGCTTCTGTTGCTGAATTGATTGACAAAACGATTCCTGCTCATATTCGTTTGAGTAGTGATTTGGCTGTTGATAATGCATTGACTGAACAGGAGTATTTACAACACATTTCACAATTAGCAGCTAAAAACAAAGTTTTTAAGTCATTTATCGGGTTGGGATACAATGAAACAATTACCCCTTCTGTGATTTTGAGAAATGTTCTTGAAAATCCAGGATGGTACACAGCATATACGCCTTACCAAGCAGAAATTTCTCAAGGTCGTTTGGAAGCTTTATTGAATTTCCAAACAATGGTTTTGGATTTGACAGGTTTAGAATTGGCAAATGCATCTTTATTGGATGAAGCAACTGCAGCAGCAGAAGCAATGTTGATGTTTTACAACTCTCGTTCTCGCGATGAAGTGAAAAACGGTGTCAACAAATTTTTCATTGCAAACGATATTTTCCCGCAAACAAAAGATGTTGTTACGGGAAGAGCAAAAAACCTTGGTATCGAATTGGTAGAAGGTGATGTTGAATCGTTTTCAGGTGACACAACTTTCTTCGGAGCGTTGGTACAATACCCAAATAAAAACGGAGAAGTTAAAGACATCAAAGGGTTTACTGCTCGTGTGAAAACAAGTGGAATTCGCGTAGCAGTAGCTGCAGATATTCTTTCATTGGTACTTTTGGAAGCTCCAGGTAAATTTGGAGTAGATGTTGTTTGTGGTACGTCACAACGTTTTGGTGTTCCAATGGGATACGGAGGACCTCATGCAGCATTTTTTGCTACAAAAGACGAATATAAAAGAAATATTCCTGGGCGTATCATTGGGGTTTCCAAAGATGCAGATGGAAACATGGCTTTGAGAATGGCGTTGCAAACACGTGAGCAACACATCAAACGCGACAAAGCAACGTCAAATATTTGTACAGCACAAGCTTTGTTGGCTGTGATGGCAAGTATGTATGCTGTTTATCACGGACCTCAAGGTTTGAAAGCAATTGCTGAAAATGTGCATTCATTGGCAGCGAGAACTGCAAACGGATTGAAAGGAATGGGAATCGAAGTAAGTGCAACACCTTTCTTTGATACTGTTTGGGTAAAAGGTTTGGATACTGCAAAAGTAAAAACAGTTGCTGAAAATCATAAAATTAACTTCAATTATGTTTTTGCATCTGATTTAACAATCAGTTTCGGTGAAACACATACAGCAGAAGATGTGCAAACAATTTTAACTGTTTTCGCAGAAGTAACAGGGAAAAACAAAGGAATAGCAGACGATGCAACTTCTTCCTTGACTGGAAGTTTATTGCGTTCAGATGAAATTTTGACACACCCAACTTTTAACTCGTTTCATTCAGAATCCTTGATGATGCGTTACTTGAAACGTTTGGAAAACAAAGATCTTTCGTTGGTTCACTCAATGATTCCGTTGGGATCTTGTACAATGAAATTGAATGCAGCTTCAGAATTGATTCCAATTACAAATCCTCAGTTTGCTAACTTGCACCCATTTGCACCAGCAAATCAAGTGGAAGGAATGTTGGAAATGATTCAGCAATTGGAAAAAGATTTGTGTGCCTGTACAGGATTTGCAGGAGTTTCCTTGCAACCAAATTCAGGGGCACAAGGAGAATACGCTGGTTTGATGGTAATCAAAGCATACCACGAATCAAGAGGAGATTTTAACCGTACAAAAATTATCATTCCTTCATCAGCTCACGGAACAAACCCTGCGTCTGCAGTAGTTGCTGGTTTCGAAGTTGTGGTAACAGGTTGTGATGATCAAGGTAACATCGACATCGAGGAATTGAGAGCAAAAGCGACTGAATTGAAAGATGTATTGGGTGGAATCATGGTTACTTACCCGTCAACTCACGGAGTTTACGAAGAAGGTATTAAAGAAATTACTTCAATCATCCATGAAAATGGAGGGCAAGTATACATGGATGGTGCGAACATGAATGCGCAAGTTGGATTGACAAATCCAGGAAATATTGGTGCAGACGTCTGTCACTTGAACTTACATAAAACATTTGCAATTCCTCATGGAGGAGGTGGCCCAGGAGTTGGACCAATCGGTGTAGCTGCTCACTTGGTACCTTTCTTGCCTACAAACGCAGTGGTTGCAACAGGTGGAGCGAATGCAATTCACGGAGTTTCTGCTGCACCATTTGGAAGTGCATTGATTTTGTTGATTTCTTACGGATACATCAAAATGCTGGGAGCAAAAGGATTGAGAGAGGCAACTGAAACAGCTATCTTGAATGCGAATTATATTGCTTCTTCACTGAAAGAACATTATCCAATTTTGTACACTGGAAAAAATGGAACAGTTGCACACGAATTGATTTTGGATGGACGCGAATTGAAGAAAACTTCAGATGTTGAAGTTGCAGATATCGCAAAACGTTTGATTGACTTCGGGTTCCATGCTCCAACGGTTTCTTTCCCAGTTGCCGGAACATTGATGATCGAACCAACTGAGTCAGAAGACAAAGGTGAAATGGATCGTTTCATTACTGCAATGATTAAAATTCGTGAAGAAATTCGCGATATTGAGAACGGTCATGCAGACAAAGAAAACAACCTATTGAAAAATGCACCACATACTGCAGATTGTATGATCAATTTAGATTGGAATTATCCTTATACTCCACAAGAAGCAGCTTATCCTGTAGCTTATTTAAAAGATTTTAAATATTGGGTGCCTGTTAGACGAGTTGATAATGCATTAGGAGATAGAAACTTAATCTGTTCTTGCCCAAGTGTTGAGTCTTATGCTATTGTTGAATAAACTATAGTTACATAATATTTTAAGTAAAAAATCCGACAATTAATATTGTCGGATTTTTTTGTGGATAGTGGTGATTTTTATCTTTAATCTATTGTTTGAAAAATTTTAAAGCCGATTATTAACTTTTTATAAACGGCTTTTTGGGAAATCAATCTATCATTTAATAAACTAACTTTATTTACTACTTCACTTTTAATTGTTTATCTTAATTCTAACTCTGTCATCAATAGGAAATCGAGTAACAATGATTAATTGTGAATTTGTTAAAATCCTTCAACTTATAAAGTATAAACACAAAAGTATAACATGTAAAATTGTTTTTTCCTTTCGGTTTATGAAATGATCTTTTGAGTTTATGAAAAGTGTGTTTTATTGTTTGAAATAAATATTCAATTATTTAGAATAACTAATTAATGTTTAATTCATCATTTCCTAACATGAAATCATTATTAATATTGGAATTTTGCAGAAAAAAATGGAACTTTTTATCGCAATTTTCGCTGGACTTTTTTCAATTATTAACCCATTAGGAACTGTCCCTATTTTCGTTGGTCTCACAACAAATGAATCTCCGAAAAATCGTCAACGAACAAGTTTGTTAACAGCTGTTAATGTTGTTGTAATTCTGATTATTGCATTTTTTTCAGGAAGTTATGTGCTCAATTTTTTTGGAATTTCAATTAATTCACTTCGTATTGCAGGAGGATTGATTATTGCTTCGTCAGGTTTTGCATTATTGACAGGTTCATTTTCAAAACATAAAGGAATGAAACGTTCAAGTGTTCAAGCTGATTTGGAAAAACGATCAGATATATCGTTAACTCCACTTGCTATCCCAATGTTAGCTGGACCTGGTTCAATTTCTTTATTAATTACTTTAAATCAATTACACAAAGAAACGAATCAAATACTAATTATTGTAGGAGCAATTTTAGCTGTAGGAATGGCTGTTTTTTTAATATTAAGGTCTTCTCATTTCATTGTAAAAGGATTAGGAGCTTCTGGCATCAATGCTATTTCAAGAATCATTGGTTTTATCGTAATTGCAATTGGAATTGAGTATATTTCAACAGCAGTAATTGAATTGATTCAAAAAGTTTTGATTTAATCGTATTCGCATCTTATAAAAATAATGATGTTCATTTGCAATATTATCTCATGACTTTCTTTTAGCTTTTTAAATATATTACCTTTGCCAAATGGTGGAAGAAAGATTAGATAAGCTTTTATTGCAATTAGGATTGGTTAGTTCGCGTGTACGTGCCGAAGAAATTATTCGCGTTTACGGAGTTAAAGTAAATGGTAAATTAATCAATAAGACAGGTAAAAAGGTTCCTGTTGAAGCAAAAATTGAAATGATGGCTGAAGAAATTCCTTGGGTTTCTAGAGGTGCATTAAAACTAATTGAAGCAATTAAGGAGTGGAATGTTGATGTTACTAATAAAGTATTTTTGGATATTGGTGCATCTACAGGAGGTTTTACAGAAGTGTTATTAAGTAACGGAGCTTCAAAAGTCTTTTGTGTTGATGTAGGAAAAGATCAGTTACATACTTCGTTGAAAGAAGATTCTAGAGTTGTTAATCTTGAAAGAACGCATGTTAAAGAATTAACACACAAAGTAATTCCAGAATTGTGTGATGGTTGTGTAATTGATGTTTCTTTTATTTCTCTTGAGAAAATTTTTCCCTTTCTTCATCCCTTTTTAAAAGAAGATGCTACAATTATTGCTCTCGTTAAACCTCAATTTGAAGTTGGAAAAGACAATGTAGGAAAAGGAGGGATAGTTAAAAATCAATTACTGTATAAAGAAGTCGTTGAGAAAATTAAAAATGTTGGTAAATTGAATCAACTTGAATATGTTTCTCATATTGAATCACCTATTTTGGGAGGTGATGGTAATAAAGAATTTTTAATGATATTAAAGAAAAATACTGAGATTTAAGGATTTTTAAATCTCAGTATTAAATATTGTTAAGCGTAACTTTCTAATTCTTCAGTAGCTTTTTCCCAATTTGCCATTTGTTCATCTAGCTTCAACTTCACTTCGTTGTATTCTGAAAGTGTTTTTTGAGAATTATCTTCGTTGGTATAATCTAAATCACTAATAACAGCTTGAAGCTCTGCTAATTTTGTTTCAAGTTTTTCAATTTCCTTTTCAGCTAAATTGATTTTATTGTTCAATGAATTTTTAATTCGTTTTAATTCTTTTTGATCTTCACGATTTAAATCAGACTTTGCTTCTTCAACGACTACCTTAGGTGTTTCTTTTTCTGTCTTTTTACTTGACAAGTCATTGCTGTTCATCAAGGACATTTTTCGCGCTAAAAATTCTTTTACATCGAAATGATGTATCTTCAATGTTTTATCCTCAATATCCCAAATTCTATTTGTTAAGCCATTTAAAAACTCCCTGTCGTGTGATACAACGATAAAAGTTCCCTCGTAATTTTTAAGCGCTTCTTTTAATACTTCTTTACTCTGAATATCAAGGTGATTTGTTGGCTCATCGAGAATTAAAAAATTTGATGGGCTAAGTAATAATTGGCACAGTGCTAATCGAGTTCTTTCTCCTCCTGATAATACCCCCACTTGTTTATCAACATCTTCGCCACTAAATAAGAATGTACCCAAAACAGTTCTTAGGCTTTTTCTAATTTCACCTTCTGCAATATCGTCAACTGTTTGGAAAACAGTCTTTGTTTTGTCTAGATTTTCTGCTTGATTTTGAGCGAAATAAGTGATTTGTACATTGTGACCATAATTTACAGTTCCTTCACCTTCCAATTCACTCATGATTCGTTTCAATAAAGTGGATTTACCAACTCCATTGGGTCCAAGTAATGCAATTTTTTCTCCTCTACCTACTGTAAGATTGATATCACGGAATAATTGTTTGTCTCCAAAACTTTTCCCCATGTCATTCATCTCCAACACCCATTTTCCAGGTTGAACGCTTAATGGAAATGCAACATGCATTCGAGCTACTCCATCTTTTTCAAGTTCAATTCGCTCAGTTTTTTCTAACTTTTTAATTAAAGATTGGGCAAATGCAGCTTTATTTGCTTTCGCTCTATACTTGTCAATTAATTCTTGTGTATGTTTTATGTCTTTATCTTGTTGCTTTTTAGCTGATTGCATTCGTTCTAATTCTTCAGCTCTAACTTCTTTATATTTTGTATAAGCATATGGAAAATCTAATACTTTTCCCATTGAAATTTCCAATGTACGCTTTGTTACATTATCTAAGAAAAGACGGTCGTGAGAAATTGTAATGACGGCTCCTTCAAATGTTTTTAGATAGTTTTCTAACCACGAAATCGAAATGATATCAAGATGATTCGTTGGCTCATCGAGTAATAAAACATCCGGATTATTCACTAATATTTTTGCTAATTCAGCACGCATTTTCCAACCACCTGAAAAGGTATTCAAAGCTCTTGAAAATTCTTCATCAGCAAAACCAAGTCCTTTTAATGTTGATGTAATTTTTTCCTCCCAAGCATATCCGTCCAAAATGTTGAATTCATAATTACAGTCATTCAAACGGTCCAACATGCCTAGGTAGCTGTCAGATTCGTAGTCTGTTCTTGTAACTAGTTCGTTGTTGATATGCTCAAGTTCGTTTCTTAATTTTGTAAAAAGTTCATTCGAATTATTTAAATATTCAAAAACAGATTGTGTCGTATCAATAACAATATCTTGAGTCAAAAATCCAATTGTGGTATCTTTTGGTTTATGGATTTTGCCTTCTGAAGGCAAAACCATTCCTGATAAAATACGCAACATGGTAGATTTACCAGCACCGTTTTTACCAACCAATCCAACTTTATCACCTTTGTTGATTTGCAGGTTGACATTTTGGAATAAAAATCCTTGTGGAAGGTGAAGACCTAAATTTTCGAAGTTAATCATTACTAATCGTCCGTTTTGTATATAAAGTGCAAAATTACGCTTTTTTTATTGATGCTTCCAAAGGAATTGATGTATATGTTTGATTGATTTTTGTATTTCTAACACTAAAAATTACTTTAGTAAAAAAAGAAAGTCTATGTAAATGAATACATAGACTTTTCAATGTTATAGTTTCATCAACTTAGTGAATCTTAAATTTTGCATATTTAATTACAGATCCTTTTGCTGTGAAATAATTTTCATAATATGTTTTAATATGAAAAATGTCTTTTGTTGTTTGATCTAAGTTCTCAGGTAATTCACTATATAAATCCCAAGTCAATTCTAGTTTTTCATACTTTTGCTCTTCAATTTGCTCCTCAGTGTATTCAAATAAAATATCACTATCTGTCTTAATTTGAACGATTCCACCAGGTTTCAAAATCTTTTTATATCGTTCTATAAACACAGGGGAAGTTAAGCGTTTATTTGGTTTTTTTGGTTGAGGGTCAGAAAATGTGAGCCAAATTTCGTCAATTTCATTTTCAGCAAAACTATCTGTAATAAAATCAATTTTTGTTCTGCAAAATGCTACATTATTTAGTTCCATTTCCAAAGCCTGGGTTGCTCCGATATACATTCTGTTTCCTTTGATGTCAACACCAATGAAATTTTTATTTGGAAAATGTTGTGCTAATCCAATTGTATATTCACCTTTACCACATCCAAGTTCTAAAACGATGGGATTGTTATTTTTAAATACTTCTTTGTGCCACTTTCCTTTCAAGTAAAATTCTTTTTGAATTTCAGGTTCAAAAAAGTGAGGCATTTCTTTTACAGCAGCAAATCTTCTTAATTTATCTTGTCCCATGACTTTGTTTTGAGGATTGCAAAAATAGCGATTTCAAATGAATTGATTAAAATAAAAAAGGGTGCAAATGAATAGCACCCTTATATTTTTTAGAACTACTTTAATTATAAAATAGCGTCAAGTTTTGAAGTTAATTGTTGTTTTGGAACTGCACCAACTACTTTGTCAGCAATTTCACCATTTTTTACAAACAATACTGTAGGAATATTACGAATTCCAAATTGAGCAGAAACACCCGGATTTTGGTCTACATTTACTTTTCCAATTACTGCTTTTCCATCATATTCTCCAGACATTTCTTCAATGATTGGACCAATCATACGGCAAGGTCCACACCACTCAGCCCAAAAATCAACTACCACAGGAACATTAGATTTTAATACCAGTTCCTCAAAATTTGCATCTGTTATTTCTACTGCCATAACTATTTATTTTAATGTTTTTAAATTCTGCTTTTGCAGATGTAAATTTAACTATTTTGAATTATTCTAGACAATAAACTTGCCAATATATTATTAGCGACAAAATGACAGAGAATCAATTTTTAATTGTCATTTTTTTCATTGTTTTTTGATTTTCAGTCACTAGAGAGTAAAAATAAATGCCGTTTTCAATTTCTTTCGTGTTGAAATACACCATGTTACCATCACTCTTACATTCTTGATTGTAAAGCTCTTTTATGAAATTATAATTTTCATCAAGCAATTCTAGTTTGACCTCACGCTTTTTTTCAGAAGTGAAATAAAAATTAATCTCACCAAATGCAGGATTAATTTCTAAACTATAAAGTACACAATAATGCTCTTTTAAAAGAGTACCTTTGCTTAGACGAGCAAGTAGTTTTTTATAACCAATAACAAATAGTAATAGCAAAAGAGTAAAAACCAATGCTACAACAGCTATTTCCATGGGTGAAATATTTACAAGTATCATAGTGCAATTAATCCTTTAATTTCTGAAGACTTTTCGTAGATATCAATAATCGAATCAACATCCAACATCAATTCTTTTGCAGATACACTTACAAATTTTCCATTTCTAGAAGGTTGAAGTTGTAATTCGGCTTCCTGACTAAGAATCGCTATTACTTTAGCGATGTATTCAGGCTCGTTAGGAATAATAAACTTGAATAAAAATACGTTTGGCCATTCTTGTTGTTCAAGTTGAATTCTCAATTTATCAAATGTTCCCTCCATATCAATACTTTTTTGACAACAAAGATAGTCGTTTCATTTCTTTTAAGAGGAATGAATTTGAATTCATTTTTAGAATATCGTTAAAAACTTCCCCACCTTGAGCGTTAAACTCTTTTATCGCAGAGAGTACTTCCATTGGATCTTCGTCTTTTGAAAGTTGGGGAACATCAAGATCTATTTCTTTGTCAGTTGTCCACTTTTCTCTGTATTTATCAACTATAAATAAATAACTTATAACGCTTTTTTTAAGTGAATAAGCATCATTAGAGAGCATGATTTCTTTTTTAGAATTTCCTTTTTCAATTTCCCACTGATTGAATGCTTCTAAAATATTGTCGGAAAATACAATGTTCTTTACTTCAAAAATATTTGGTTGATGATCAACTTGCTCTGTTAGTAGTTTAAATGCGTTATTCATTTGCATCAACTTGTCAAGCTTTGATTCAAATACTTTTCTTATTGGAGTTTTTGCAAGGAAAAATTGCTTGTATTCAAAAATACGATCTTCAAATAAGTCAAACAAATCGTCGTGTTCTTCATGAGGGAAAAAAACATTTGCTTCATTAACTGTCATTACTCTGAAATACCTTTATTTTTTCTCATTTTAATATTCATGAACTCTACACCTAAAGCATAAATCATTGCGAAGTAAATATAGCCTTTTGGAACATGCTGACCAAATGCTTCAGCAACTAAAATAACTCCAATTGTTACTAAAAAGGCTAGTGCAATCATCTTTATTGTTGGACGATTGTTAATGAAATCACTTATTGGTTTAGCAAACAACATCATTACAATCATTGATACAATTACTGCTGCATATATAATCACAAGCGGGTCATGACCTGTTTGTTTTTGTAAATCATTTGTCATCCCTATAGCTGTGATGATTGAATCAAAACTAAAGACAATGTCAATGAGAATAATTTGAACAATGACTGCATTTAAACTATTTTTTTTAGGCTGAGAAACACTGTCATGATGTCCTTTGATTGAGCTATGCATTTCTACAGTACTCTTATATATTAAGAACAGACCACCAAGAAATAAAACTAAACTTTGAAGAGAAAAGTTTTTTAATAATTCAATCGTCGTATTTGGAAAAAGTGGACTTACCGATTTCATTAACCATGCAACAAAAACCAAAAGAATTAATCGCATAACCAAAGCTAATGCGAGCCCAACATTTCGACCTTTTCTTTGTTGTTCTTTAGGAAGTTTATCCGTTACAATAGAAATGAAAATGATGTTATCAATACCCAATACAATTTCTAGCATTGCAAGAATTAAAAAGTACGATAATCCCTCTAGGGTTAGTAAAGCATCAAAAAAATCCATTTTCTTTAAGAGTAAATTATCTAATTAATGAGATAAAACCGTGAAATTTATCTTTCGAGCCATCTTTGTTTTCTACTATAATGACATATGTATAAACACCATCTTTAGCGATTCCTCCAGATTTTGTTTTCCCATCCCAGATTAAATCTGTTGCAGTAAATTCTTTAATGATTTCTCCCCAACGATTCAATATATAACCATTATCAAGTTTTGCTCCATTGATTTTTACCTCATATAGGTCATTAATGTTGTCACCATTAGGAGTGAACGTGTTAGGAATGAATACTTCATAAGGTAATTCACAATCAAGAAGGGTAAAAATAACCGTATTGACACTGTCACATCCATTTTGAAGAACATAGTTGAAGTTGTATGAACCTGCAGTAGATAAAGTAACTCCTTCATGTATGATGGAATCACCTTTACACGCACTTTTGTTCTCAGTTGTATATTGTGTTATACAGCCTTGAGTAACAACTATAGAAATACAAGAATCCACTTGACATGCTCCAGCTCCCATTGTGTAACATACCTGATGTGTACCTACACCAGCTGCTTGTGGATCGAAAACTCCAAGGTTTGTTATACAGTTTGTACAATTTGCAGACCATGTTCCTCCAGGTAAAGTAGCCGTTAATTGATGTGCTGCATCATCAGTTGTAAATGGTCCAGCAGGAGAAACTCCAGGAATAGCTCCGGTACTTCCGGGGTTAACTGTATAGTTTACCGTTACTTGACATAATAGTTGATCGGTTACTGTGACTGAATAGTTTCCTGGACATAAATTTTGAATATTAGGTGTTGTACTACTATTACTCCATGAATAGGTATATGGAGAAGATCCTGCAGTAGCCGTTACAGTAGCTGTTCCGTCACATGCCGTTGGACAACTTTCACTTGTTCCACTTGTTGTAGCAGCAAGCGAACTACTAGATGTAATTGTAACAGATTGATTTCCTGTACAGCCATTTGCATCTGTAACAGTTACTGAATACGATATCGCACATAAGTTATTTGCTGTTGCTGTAGTTTGACCATTGTCCCATAAATAAGTATATGGTGCGACACCTCCAGATGGAGTTGCTGTTGCAGTACCTGTACAGTTTGTTCCACACCCCGTAGTTGTTGGAGTAATTGAAACAGAGATTGCGCTACCTCCACCTCCACAAGTTGGATTCATTGATGAAATCCATGCTGCATTCTCAGGTGAATTCGGTGCTCCAGGTGTTTGAGCAGAACTAGCAGTGGCTGAGTTCCAGTTTGCTTGGTTAGAGGCATTATTATCAGTCGTATTCATCATGTTGAAAACCAACCCAGCAGCTGATCCAGCAAAATAAATAATATTATTTGTATTGTTATTTCCCCAACTTACAGCATGAGAAGCTGAACTACTTGTAACGCTTTGTCTTATTTGATAAGAATCTTGTGCGTTTGCCATTCCTACAGTTGACCATAAACCTCCGGAAGTCCACCCTGAATTTGGATAATTACTATTAGAATTTGTTGGAGCAGTGATGTTTTTTTCAAGCAACATAGAGTTTGCTGGTATGATTAATCTACAGTTCCCATCAGTCATACTTTCATCATCTACAGGGATATCTGTATTTCTTTCTTGTTCGTTGTATATTAATATGATTGTACCTTGTGGTATACATTGCCAAAAAGGTATATTCGCAAAACGCATTGCACCTGTTGCAATTCCTGAATTTGACCCAGATCTAAAATCTCCATTATTATCATCGATTACAATTCCTCTCATGTCCAAGCAAGGTGGAGGGGATGCGCATGTAGCAGAACCAGCAACAATAAATTCTACATATTCAGCGGCTCCACTTGGTCCTTGTGAAACCTCATTGATGAATAATTGTTGCGAGGTTGATTGAAAACCAATCAATAAGGAAATAACAAAAACAAGGGAGATACGCATATGAAATAATAAAAAAGTTAAGTTGTTAAAAGAAAGCGATACGAATATCGTATGGTTATCTTCTAACTAATAAAAATACAAAAAATATTTTAAATTATATGCAAATATATATTGTTTACTTTAACTGTATAAAAATATAGGTTAAGAAAAAATTAAGAACCTTAATTTTTAATTGAAACCGATATAATTGTTTGACTTTTAGATGTTGCGATTGCGTTTCTTCCAACTTTTAAATCAATTACCCAATGAATATTTTCATCATCATAGACAATAAAGGTGTTTTCTTTTTGAAAAAGTGAGATTTTTGCATCTCGAATGATTTTAGAAACAAGCTGACTTCCTTTTATTCCAATGGAATCAATTCGATCCATTTCTTGCCATTTTCTAATTCTTATTTCACCTTTTATTTTATCACCATCGAGATAGATTGTTTTTTTGTCAAATTTTTCAGGTAATGAGGTTACAATTTTTGTTGAAATTATAGGAATAGCTAATTTTGTTTTGTTTGAAATAAACAAAAGTAATTCACCATCTGTTGTTACTTTTTTATATGGATTTTCAAGGATAAGCTGCTTTCCTTTTGTGTAATCAATAAGCTCTTCAAATCGATGAAATGTTTTGGAGGGCTGTTTTAGTTGTCGCCACAGTTCAAATAATTCATTCGAGGTTAATTTTTTTAGCGTTTCAATTTTTATTTGACTAGTTTCATTTATTGAATCAATAATTGGAACAACTAACTGTTCAATTTCTAATTGTGATTGCTTAAAAACCTGAATTAACTCCAGTGTAGATGATTTTAAGTTGGGTACACTTTTTTCCATCAATGGAATAAATTCTAGGCGCCATTTATTTCTCAAATAATCAATTGTATTATTTGATTGATCTTCACGCCATTTTAAATCATTTTTTAGAGCATAATTAATTATTTCGTTTTTGGAGATGTAAAGTAGGGGGCGAATGTATTGGTTTCTAACAAG
>DAIOWV010000017.1:27643-31598 GCA_036758285.1 Taishania sp.
TTGCTAGTGATTCAAAATACTCATAACGGAATTTACGTGCGTTTTCTTGAAAATTACCTTTTTTTCTTTCTATATAATGTTTTACTGAGAATGGGATGTTATTATTTGTGCAGAAAAGTTCGACAAACTTCATATCTTCATCACTTTCAGCTCCTCGTTTGTGATAGTTAATGTGAACAATGTGAATATCGAATTTATGAGTATGTAAAAAGTGAGCCAGAACCATTGAATCAACTCCACCACTACAGCCAATGTAAATCGTGTGTTGACGATACTTTTCTAAGAAAAGAAGTGAGTCTGACCACATTTTAATTTGTGAAAACAGTTAGTAACTTATTTATTTTTGTTTGACATTCTTCATATTCTTTTTCTGCATCAGAATTTATGGTAATTGCTCCTCCAACGCTGCAGGATAGATACTTTGTTTTTGCATTGTGTAACAAACTTCTAATGACAACATTGAAATCGAAATCTCCATTTGGCAAAATGTAACCGATGCTCCCTGAATACAATCCTCTCTTGAAAGATTCGTGTTGTTCGCTCAGTCTCATTGCATTTACTTTAGGTGCGCCTGTCATACTTCCCATGGGGAATGTAGCATTTAATATGTTTATAAAGTTTATATCATCATCTATTTCACAACTAATTGTAGAAATCATTTGATGGACAGTTTTGTATGTGTGAATACCAAATAGTTCGTCAACTTTTACAGATCCTTTTTTTGCTATTTTGGAAAGATCATTGCGAACTAAATCGACAATCATGACATTTTCAGAAATTTCTTTTGGATCAGTAGATAATTTCTTTTTTAATTGTAAATCCTCTTCTTCTGATTGGCCTCTTTTTGCTGTTCCTTTTATTGGTTGAGAACTAATTTTTGAACCTTTTTTTTGAATGAATCTTTCAGGACTTCCACAAAATACTGAAAATTCATCATGTTTTAAAAAAACTGAAAATGGAGCTTGAGTCGCATTGTTGATTGCGTTATAAAGTTGAATGGGACTGTCGATGTTTACGTTTTCGGCATAATATTCCTGGCAAAAATTAATTTCATAAATATCTCCACGCTGAATGTGTTCTTTTAATTGATTAACTTTCTCTATGTATTCGGATTTGGAAATTCTAGCTTGAAACTGATTTATTTTCTCCAAAGAATCAAAGTTAAGTTCCTTCAAAAATAAATCTATCATTTGTTGATTTTCTATTGAATATTCTCCTTGAATAAAAGTTTGTTGGTTTGAGTTGAACTCAATGACATTTTTAGGAGTATGAAAGTAAATTAATGGAAAATTGAGGTTGTCATTGTTTTGTGAAACTAATTTCTCCAAATCATTTTTGACATCGTAAGAAATATAACCGTAAATAAATTTTCCTTTATTGTTATTTAAGAACGATTGAAGTGAATTAAAGTCTGTTTTCGTATTGAAAATCAATTTATCACCTTCACCAAAACATAGGTAATTAGTGCCAGAATTTGAATTGAAAAATGCAATATCAGAATCTAATTTCATATTAATACGGTGAATCTTTATTATTTTCCTCCATTGGGATTAATGCCATTTTCTTTCATGTATTTCATTAGATTCTTTAATTTATCACCTTCAATTAATAATCCTTCATAATAATATTGGCGTTGTCCTTCTTTTCCAGTTTCATCATAACCAATAAACCAACCATGTTTCTGACCTATTTGATAATGTTCTTCCATTAGTTTCTTGCCATTTAATTCATATTGAATCCATTCGCCATGTGGTTTATTGTTCTTATACTGACCAGTTTTTCTTACAACTTTACTAGGGTAATACTCAATAAACTCTCCGTCAACGAAACCATTAAGGTAATTGTATTTTGAAATAACAACTTCAACAGTAACTTCAGGATCATCTGGAATGTAATACAATTGCTTAATACCATTTAGAACATCATCTTTATAGGTTTCAGTCATTGTAATTCGCCCTTTTTCGTTGAAACTAACCCAAACACTGTCTTTTTTCATGTTTTTATATATGCCATGAGACATCAATTTCCCATTCTCATGATAATAAAATGCTTCTGAGCGGTTAGAATTTGGCGTATGTTTAATGACAGCCTTTAATTTATTGCTAGGGTGGTTGTATGTAAAAGTCCCGATTGGCTTGTCATCTTTAAATGTACCTTTATACATAATAACAGAGCTATTTGGGTACTTCTTAACCCATTCACCTTGTTTTTTACCTTTCGCATCTTTTTGATTGATTTGACCAATTGTAAAAAGAGGGGTGAAAAGTAACAATCCTACTATTGCAATAATTAATCTCATCTTATTCTTTCGTTACTATAATATTTCCTAATTCATCTAGACTGTTAAGTGAATAATCTGCAGGAACATTTATTTTTTCACTTGTAACAATCCTTACAGTTTTCATTCCAAGTTTTATACCAAACTCAATATCTGTATCACTATCTCCAACCATAATTGATTTTTCAAAATCAATTTCAGGATAATTTTCCTTTGCTAATAGTCCCATTCCTGTATTTGGCTTTCTCATTGGACTATTTTCACTATTTAAAGCAGAAGCATGATAGCATTGAGTAATTTTCCCGCCTAATTGTTCAATTTCTTGCATCATATAACGATGGATGTCAAAAAGGTTACCTTCCGTCATTAAGCCTTTAGAAATCCCTTGTTGATTGGTAACAACAAAAACGTGATTAAAAATATGAGACATTTCTGCAATGGTGCTTGCAATGTTAGGAAGGAATTTAAATTCGTCAATCGACTGAATATAACCACCCATTTTTCGAACATTAATTACACCATCACGATCGAGAAACAATGTCCATGATGAGTCAACTAGAAGTGGTTTCATTTGATTTCTTTTTCTATCAGATATACGTTTCTAGTAGAAGAATTGCGACCAATTAATTCAGCTAAAAATCCAGCAAGAAAGAATTGTACACCAATAACCATTGCAGTCAAGCAAATATGAAATTCAGTTCGGTCAGATAATCTGACAGCTCCTTGATTAATGAATAATTTATCTATTGTTAGATACAATGTCAATCCAAAGCCAATTAAGAACATGATAATTCCTATGGCACCAAAAAAGTGCATTGGTTTTTTTCCAAATTTCCCAAGAAATACAACAGATATTAAATCTAGTGGTCCGTTTATGAATCGATTTAATCCAAATTTGGTAACGCCATATTTTCTAGCTCTGTGTTGTACAACCTTTTCGCCTATTTTTGAAAACCCAGCGTTTTTAGCAAGTACAGGAATGTATCTGTGCATATCACCGTAAATCTCTATACTTTTAACAACAGAATATTTATATGCTTTTAGTCCACAATTAAAATCGTGTAGGTAAATACCAGATAAACGACGAGCAGTCCAGTTATATAATTTTGTAGGTATGGTTTTAGATATTGGGTCGTATCGTTTTTGTTTCCATCCAGAAACAACATCCAAATCTTCTTCAACAATCATTCTGTATAATTCTGGAATTTCGTCTGGAGAATCTTGTAAATCTGCATCCATAGTGATGATTACATCACCTTGAGCCGCTTCAAATCCTTTTTGTAGAGCAGCAGATTTCCCATAATTTCGTTGAAATTTAATTCCCTTCACCTCTGGGTTTGTTGAGCTAAGCGATTCTATTACTTTCCAAGAGCGATCTTTGCTTCCGTCGTCAATAAAAACAACTTCATAAGAATAGTTATTTTCGTCCATCACACGTTTTATCCAGGCATGTAATTCAGGTAACGATTCGTCCTCGTTAAACAAAGGAACGACAACAGATATGTTTAAGTTATTATTCAAATTTCTTAAAGATTGAATACAAATATAACGAAGTTGTTAAAAATCAAGCTCGAGCTAAAATTGAATTAATTGCAGGCTTAGATTTGATTGATAATATTGACGAACTCACAGCATTTATAGAAATGAATAAGGTGTCGTTATACGAATATAGCCTGA
>DAIOWV010000017.1:31608-34876 GCA_036758285.1 Taishania sp.
AAAAATTGGAACATTCTTAACTTCTTATACCTTAGAAATTCTAATTTTTTTTACTACTTTTGCACCCAAATAATTCTGAAAAACAATGTTTGAAAATCTTACGGACAAATTTGAACGTGCCTTTAAAGTTCTAAAAGGACAAGGGCAGATTACTGAAATCAATGTAGCTGAAACTTTGAAAGAAGTGAGACGTGCATTGTTGGATGCTGACGTTAACTTTAAAACGGCGAAAGAATTTACAAACACAGTTAAGGAAAAAGCTCTTGGTAGAGATGTTTTGAATGCTGTATCTCCAGGTCAATTGATGGTTAAAATTTGCCATGAAGAATTGGTTGAATTGATGGGAGGTAATGAGGTTGATATTAATGTAAAAGGGAATCCTGGAATTATATTAATGTCTGGTCTTCAGGGGTCTGGTAAAACAACGTTTACAGGGAAATTAGGGAATTACCTAAAAAACAAAAAGAATAAAAATGTTTTGCTGGCAGCGTGTGACGTTTACCGTCCTGCAGCAATTGATCAATTACATGTTTTAGGTGAGCAACTTGGAGTTGAAGTTTTCTCTAATAAAGAAGAAAAAAATCCGGTTTTAATTGCTCAGGCAGCAGTTCAACACGCTAAAAGTAAAGGATTCAATGTTGTCATTATAGATACAGCGGGTCGTTTAGCTATTGACGAACAAATGATGGACGAAATTGCTGCTGTTAAAAGAGCGATTAACCCTACAGAAACTTTGTTTGTTGTTGACTCAATGACAGGTCAAGATGCGGTTAATACAGCAAAAGCATTTAACGATAAGATAGATTTTGATGGAGTTGTATTGACAAAATTAGATGGTGACACGCGAGGTGGAGCTGCATTGTCAATCAAATCTGTAGTAAATAAACCAATTAAATTTGTTGGTACAGGTGAAAAGATGGATGCACTTGATGTTTTCTATCCTTCAAGAATGGCTGACAGAATTTTAGGAATGGGTGACGTGGTTTCCTTGGTTGAAAGAGCTCAAGAGCAATTCAATGAAGAGGAGGCTCGTAAGTTGCAAAAACGAATTCACAAAGATCAATTTGACTTTAACGATTTCTTGGGGCAGTTGCAACAAGTGAAGAAAATGGGTAATGTCAAAGATTTGATGGGGATGATTCCAGGTATGGGGAAAGCGATGAAAGATGTTGAAATTGAGGATGATGCTTTTAAACACATTGAAGCAATCATTTATTCGATGACACCTCAAGAGAGAGCAAACCCGGATTTGATTAATGCAACAAGAAAAAACCGAATCGCAAAAGGTAGTGGTACTTCAATACAAGATGTGAATAAGTTATTAAAACAGTTTGGAGACACTAAAAAAATGATGAAAATGATGAGTAACCCTAAGAATATGATGGGGATGATGAAGCAACTAAAAGGTATGAAAGGAATGCCTGGAATGTAATTTACCTGCTACTTTTTAAGTTGTTAATTATTGTTGATAACTCTTTTATTATGAGTGACTTTTAAAATCGTTAATAACTATTAAAGTTATCATTACTTATATTTTTTATTTTCATAGTATCTTTATATTCTCAAAAATTGAAGGATGGGAAAAATCATTGCAATAGCAAATCAAAAAGGTGGAGTTGGGAAAACTACTACAGCAATTAATCTAGCAGCATGTTTTGGTGTGTTAGAATATAAGACTTTGCTTGTAGATGCTGACCCGCAAGCCAATGCAACAAGTGGAGTAGGCTTGGATCCTAAAAACACACGTAATATTTATGATTGTTTGGTAAATGATGTTAATCCTGAAGATTTAATCATTCAAACAGAAAGCCCTAATCTAGACATTCTTCCATCTCATATTGATTTGGTAGGTGCTGAATTAGAAATGATCAACATTCCTAATCGTGAACATAAATTGAAGCTTGCTCTGGAAAAGGTAAAAGATAAGTATGATTTCATAATTATCGATTGTTCCCCTTCCTTAGGTTTAATTACTGTTAATGCATTAACTTCAGCAGATTCTGTATTAATTCCAGTTCAATGCGAATATTTTGCTTTGGAAGGATTAGGAAAATTGCTGAATACAATAAAAATTGTTCAAGGCCGATTAAATACGGATTTAGAAATTGAAGGAATTGTCTTAACAATGTATGATACACGCCTTCGTCTTGCAAATCAGGTAGTTGATGAGGTTAAAACGCATTTTCAAGATTTGGTATTTGATACGTTAATTCACCGTAATACAAAACTAGGAGAAGCTCCAAGTTTTGGACAAACGATTGTAATGCATGATGTTGCAAGTAAAGGTTCAATAAATTATTTGAATTTTGCACGAGAAGTATTGCAAAAAAATGACTTAACTAAAATTTCTAACAACGATAAAATTTTTCAATAAAACATGAGTAACGCGACTAATAAACGTTCAGCTTTAGGTAAAGGACTTGGTGCATTGTTGGGTGCAGAAACTACTGCCTCAAATGTTAATAGTGGAGAGCCAGGATCAATATCATTGATTAAAATATCGGATATAGAAGCAAATCCATTTAATCCGCGTACACATTTTGAAAGAGATGCTTTAGAAGAATTAAGTCAATCAATTTCAATTCACGGAATTATTCAACCTTTAACTGTAAGAAAAGTTGGTCAAGATAAATATCAACTTATTTCGGGAGAAAGAAGGTTTAGAGCTTCTCAATTAGCTGGTTTAACTGAAGTTCCTGCTTATGTTAGGGTAGCGAATGATCAAACAATGCTAGAAATGGCATTGGTTGAAAATATTCAACGTGAAGACTTAAATGCAATTGAGGTTGCCCTTTCATATCAACGATTAATTGAAGAATGTTCGCTAACTCAAGACCAATTAAGTCAAAAAGTTGCAAAATCAAGATCTAGCATAACGAACTTCCTTCGATTGTTAAAATTGCCTGTAGAAGTACAAGCTGGAGTTCGAGATAATCAAATCTCTATGGGGCATGCACGTGCTTTGGTTTCTGCTGGAGATGAAATGAAACAAATTAGTATCTATAATCAAATTGTTGCTCATGGACTTTCAGTTCGTGATACGGAATCATTGGTTAAAGGAGAGTTGTCAATAGATGAAGAATTATCACCGATTGGTAGTGAAGATGTTAAAAAAAGTAAAACTTCATCAATTTCTGAGCAACAAACTGCTTTTAAGTCACAATTAAGCAATAAATTAGCGACGAAAGTTGATATTAAAAAAGCGGCAAATGGTTCTGGTAGCATCGTTCTGAAATTTAGTTCTGAAGGTGAGTTAAATCGTATCATT
>DAIOWV010000017.1:34904-43870 GCA_036758285.1 Taishania sp.
ATAGTTAATTTTCATTGCTGAAAACTTTTTATTGGTTGAATGAATAACTTCTTGTTTTTACTTTTCTTTTGGATGGTATTTCCGATTCTTTCGCAGAAAGAACCTGTAAATGAGGATGTAGTGACTACAGATTCCACAGACCAACATTCTGTAAAAAAAGCAGTAATTTTCTCAGCAGTCATTCCTGGAGCAGGACAGATTTATAATCATATAGCAATGCCCAAAGGAAAGAAAAAAGCCTATTGGAAAGTCCCCTTAATTTATGCTGGTTTAGGAGTAACAACGTATTATGCATTTAAAAGTAATACGGAACAAAAAGAACTCAAAAAAGAATATTTAAATAGGACGAATCTAGGTATTCAAAGTGATAAATATGAGAATTATGATGATACAGGTATTCTTCAACTTTATCAACAAAAATTAAATAATAGAGACTTACTTTTTTTAGGAATGGGGTTAGTCTACCTAATTCAAATTGCTGATGCAGCTGTTGAAGCTCATTTTGTAAATTTTGATATTTCAGATGATTTATCAATGAAAATAAGACCTGCTTTTATTCCATTGTCTTATAGAAGTCCAGCAACTGTTGGAGTTTCACTTCAATTTAATTTAAAATAAACTTCTATGAAAATAGCACTTATAGGTTATGGTAAAATGGGAAAAGCAATTGAACAGATTGCAATTCAAAGAGGACATGAAGTTGTAGTGAAATTAAATTCAACATCACCATTAAGTGATTTGAAAAATGAGTCTTTTGATGTCGCAATTGAGTTTACAAGACCTGACTCTGTTGTTGATAATATCGTTTTTTGTGCTGAAAATACTATTCCTGTTGTTGTTGGTACAACTGCATGGAGGGATCAATTTCAGTATGTTAAAGAAGTAATTGATAAGAATAACGGATCAATGTTGTATGCAAGTAACTTCTCAGTAGGAGTGAATGTTTTTTTTGAAATAAATCGAAAATTAGCAAAATTAATGAACCCTCATACTGAGTACAATGTAAGTATAGAGGAAATTCATCATTTACAGAAATTAGACGCACCAAGTGGAACAGCTGTAACGATTGCAAATGATATTATCAATAATGTTGATATACTAGAATCATGGAAGCTTGGTGAGGAAGAGGCTCCAGAAGTCAAAAAACAAGAATTGGCGATAACTTCATTCAGAGAGCCAGATGTTCCTGGAACTCATATTGTAAGATATGAATCTGAAATTGATACAATAGAGATTTTACATGAGGCGCATAGTCGAAAAGGATTTGCTCTAGGGGCTGTAATAGCTGCTGAGTTTTTAAACGGAAAAAAAGGTATATTTACCATGTCAGATGTGTTAAAATTTGATTAATTTTTGCGATTAAATCTGATAAATGAATAATAAACTGTTCTTAAAAAGAATAAAAAATAGTACACTTAAACAGAAGAAACAATGAGTTTTATTTATTTCTACATTTTTATTTTAGCACATCCATATTTGGCGATGTGGTGGAAAAGCTTTGAATTAATGGAAAGAAAGCAATGGGAAGCTTTTATTCCTGTTTACAATTATTATGTAGCGTATAAGGTTTTACTTAAAAAAGGATGGTGGGCATTGTTGTTGTTAGTTCCTGGTGTACATCTTGTAATGTTGGCTGTTTTAAATGTTACTTACATTCGAAGATTCGGTTACTTTAGTTTGTTAGATACTGTTCAAGGTATCTTTTTCCCATATTTGATTTTCTTCAAAATAGCAAAGAATAAAGATCAAATGTTACCTGAAACGAATTGGGCAAATGGAAAAGAAGTGTCTCAAAGAGAATGGGGTGACCATTTGGTGTTATTCATGGCTTTACCTGTTATTGGACATGCAATCGCACTTGGAATTGGAGCTGTAACAAGAGAACGTCCTGGTTCTAAGTCAAAAGTTAAGGAATGGGGAGATTCCATTATTTTTGCTTTAGTAGCAGCATTGATTATTCGAACTTATGTTTTTGAACCTTTTAGAATCCCTACAGGATCAATGGAAAGAACGTTACTTGTGGGTGATTTCTTATTTGTAAATAAACTTGCTTATGGTCCAAAAGTTCCAGTAACACCTTTGTCATATCCATTGGTACACAATACAACTCCTTTTATTACAATGCAATCGTATACAACTTTAGAAAAAGGTACTTATACACGATTGCCAGGATTTGGTAACATTCAAAGATATGATGTAGCAGTTTTTAATTATCCTGCGGGGGATACAGCTGTTTACGATCCTAGAATGCCATTTGGTTTAATGGGGCATGAATACGAGGGTATTGTCAATGATGAAGCATTTAGAATGTATCGTGAAGATAGTCGTAGAAGATTCGCAGTTATTGAAGACTCCTTGAAAGGTAAAGGATACGAAGGAGATGTATTGAACCGATTTCTAAATGAAATTGCAAGCGCTGAGTTTATCAAAAACTTGTCAAGTTGGCAAAATAAAGCTAGAACACTTATTGCTGAAGATAAAATTTCTCAAGACAAACAATCAGGACAATTGATTAAACATCATGGAATTATTTACCGACCAGTTGATAAGAGAGAAAACTATATTAAACGTTGTGTAGGTATGCCAAAAGATTACCTTGAAATTAGAAATTCTATTTTATATGTAAATGGTAAACCTGCAGAAGTTGCTCCAAATCAAAACTTATTGTACATTGCAAGTGAGGAAGGTTTTGCAAATCATGTTTCTTTATATGAGCGTTTTGGAATTGAAAAAAGTGATTTATATTGGAATGGGTCTACTGTTTATGGTGTTCATGCAAACTTAACTACAATTGCAAAAGTTAGAAAAGCATACCCAGATGTACAATTCAATGTTCAGGTGACTCCACGTTATGTGTCTGATGGTGAAGGCAAATTTAGAGCTATTGAACAAATTGAAAATTTACATTATTTCCCGAAAGACATAAATATTTCAAATAACATTACCAATTTTGAGCGTTTTCAAGTGCCTTATAAAGGAAAAGTAGTTGATTTCACAAAAGAGAATATTGCTTATTATCGACGAATTATTTCTGCTTATGAAGGACATAAGTTAGAAGAAAAAGCTGATGGTATTTACATCGATGGTAAAAAGACTACGACCTATAAAGTTGAAATGAATTATTATTGGATGATGGGGGATAACCGTTATCAATCTGCTGATTCTCGTACTTGGGGGTTTGTTCCAGAAGATCATATAGTTGGAAAAGCTTCAATGACTTGGTTTTCAAGTAACCCTGAATATGGTATTAGATGGGAGAGAATCTTCAAATCAATTAAATAAAATGCAAATTTTTCCAACGGCATATTTTGCTCCAATTGCTTATTATAAAGCATTTGCTAATGCAGATAATCCAGTTGTTGAGGTGAAAGAACATTTTGTTAAGCAAACTATTCGAACCCGTTGTGAAGTGTTGGGTCCCAATGGAAAGCAATTATTAAGTGTTCCTGTTGAAAGAATTAATGGGAACAAAACTGCAATTGAAGATTTGGTTATTGTTGAAGATGGATGGAGAAAAATTCATTGGAAAACGATAGAAACAGCTTATTCTTCAGCACCTTTTTTTGATTATTACGGTATTGAAATAAAAGAGTTGTTGATGAACCAAAGTTTGAAGAAGCTTACAGATTTAAACGATGCAATTCATCAACGAATTCTTAGTTGGCTTGATATACAAATACCTTCTAGTTTTACAAATGATTTTGAACCTTATTTTTCAACAGATTATCGATTGATAAAATTAGACTCAGAAGTAGATTTTGAACATAAATCCTATTATCAAGTATTTAGAAATAAAACTGATTGCATCTCTAATTTATCAATTTTAGATTTGATTCTCAATGAAGGACCAATGGCAAGAAAATGGTTGTTGGATTGATTTAGTCATTCTTTTAATCGAACTCAGGTTTTTTAAGTCGTAAAAAGTAATTTTCGTCAACATAATCCTTATTTTTGTAACATGAAATTAAAGCAAGTACCTCTAAGTGTAATTAATTCTTTCAATAAGAATACATTGATGGAAGTGTTGAATATTGAATGTATTGAATTAGGTGATGACTATTTGAAATCACGAATGCCAGTAAATACAACAACACATCAACCTGCAGGATTGTTGCATGGTGGAGCAAGTGCTGCTTTAATCGAAAGTATTGGTTCAATGGGATCGGTTTTATTAATTGATTTTGAAAAAGAGATCCCTGTTGGACTAGAGATAAATGCCAATCATATTGCAGGAGTTCGGGATGGTCATGTGATAGCAACTGGTAAATTAGTTCATGGCGGTAAACGTACGCACGTATGGCAAGTTGACCTTCATCATGAAGAGACAGGTAAATTAGTTTGTACTGGCCGATTAACTGTGATGATTGTCCCGAAATAGATTGTGCAAACACATTTAACATATCGATTACCAAACCAACCGATTGTAAATAAAGTTGGTGTTTTTAAAAAGTTAGATTCTTCTGAAATTTTCGAAGGATTTATGGTTTCAAACTTCGAGGGGACTGAATTCTTCGGTTTTTTTGAAAATGAAATAAATGAGTTGGAAACTACTCGTGATATACCAGTAGTGATCTCAAAATCAGCTTATATTGATTTAGCAAGCGAATTTATTCATTACATTCAAGATCATTCTATAGGTAAAGCAGTGCTTTCTAGAGTGAAAAAAGTTGAATTTGATGATGTTAATTTGAACAGTTTTTTTCTGCAACTTACTGAAAAATATCCAAAAGCTTTTTGTTATTGTTTTGATAGCCCTTTGTTGGGAAGATGGTTTGGTGCTACACCTGAAACGTTAATTAAAATAGAGCAGGGGAGTGGCGAAACAATGTCTTTGGCAGGAACAAAAGTGGCTTCAGATGTGCTGCCATGGGGTGAAAAAGAGCAAATTGAACAGCAATTAGTAACTGACTTTATTACCAGTGAATTGTCAAAATACTGTTCAAAAGTAAATGTCTCCCAACGTCAAGAATTGATTGCTGGACCAGTTAAACATTTAGTGCATTTTTTTAACTTCGAAATTAATGCTCAAAATGAGTGGGAATTAATTCAATCTCTACATCCAACACCAGCTGTTAGTGGTTTTCCTAAGAATAAAGCAATACAATGTATTTCTAATTTTGAACCACATGACCGTTTGTTTTATGCGGGAATTATTGGACTTAAATCCATTGATCGTACAAACTTATTTGTCAATCTTCGCTGTGGTCAAATAATAGAAAATCAACTTTACCTTTATTTAGGTGGAGGATTAACCCAAGATTCAATTCCAGAATCTGAATGGGATGAAACAGAAAATAAATCTAAAACGATTCTTGATGTAATGTTGTAGTGAGATAGATTCTCTAAGTTTTTTTAATATGAGATACAATTAAAATTATATTATTAATTTTGATTGTATCATGCAAAATAATGTAAGTTGAAAACAATTTTCTATTTACTTTAAAAAATCTACTATGAAAAGAAAAGACCTTAAACTGATTTTAATTTATTTGTTGTTTTCATTAATATTTAACATTCTAAGTGTGTTATTTATTTTCAAAGATAAATTAGATTTTTTTTCAGGTATTTTATTATTTGAATGGAAATCTCTTCTGTATGATATGATTGTTTTGTTTATTGTATCGTTCATTTCGCTCCTAATCATAAAACAGATTAAAGGAAATAGCTACTTGGTAATAGGGGGGAATATCATGATTTTTATACTAGTTCATTCAATATTCTTTTATACATATCTTCATTACTTTTATGCAATGTCATTTGAAAATATTTTAAATAGTACTTCAAATGGTGTGGAACGAGGAATATTATTTCAATTATTATATCAAGTTTCTAAAAATAAACAACAATTATAGTATCTATTACAAACATTTGTCTATGTTTAGGATTGATATACTTTTAATTCATTTTCAGAATTTCTGTAAATGAGTATTATTTTCAATTCAGATTGTTGGTTCACAAACTCGATACTTTTTTCTTTTCCTAGGATCATAAAAACGGTTGCGTATGCATCAGCAAGGGCTGCATTTGGCGCAATTACAGTTGCAGATATTACATCTGTGAGAATAGGTTTGCCAGTTTTTGGGCTCAAGGTGTGACCATATTTGATTCCATCTTTTACGAAGAAATTTCGATAGTTGCCACTAGTAGCAATCCCACAATTTGTTACAGAAATTGTTGTGATTATTTCTCGATCATCTGCTGTGTTATCTTCTGAAGGAGTGTCAATTCCAATGTTCCAATTTTCGTTGTTTTTATTTTTACCTTTTACACGAATTTCACCACCAATTTCGATGTAATAATTTTTGTGTCCTTTCTTTTCGATGAAATCAGCTACAACATCAACAGAAAACCCTTGTGCTATTCCATTAAAGTCTAATTTAAATCGAGGGTCATTTTTGATAATCCGAACAGAATCCTTTATAAATTCAACTTTGTGAAATAACCCTTTTTTAAAGTTTGTAAATTGAAGTATTGAATCAATTTCTTTATCTGTTAAAACTGTTTCAGATTTATCAAAAAAACCCCATCCTTTGACAAGTGAATAGACTGATGGGTCGTAAAGTCCATTAGATTTGTTGTATGCTTCCTGTGCTAAATTATAGCATTTAATAAATATGGAATCACGATCGATAAAACTGTATTCATTTTTTACATCGTTTATTTTCGTAATGTGAGATTCCTGAATGTACGTCGAAAAAATAGTATCAAAATTTGCTAGAAGTTTATCTATTTCATTTTGTTGAAAATTGATTGTTTCTTCAGCAACAATAATTGTATAGGTTGTTCCTTGAGTTTTTCCTGAAAACGTAAACCCTTCAATTTGATTTTTGCTTTCTGAAGTACAAGAAATTAATAGTAGAAGTAGACTAATAATTACGCTGTAATTTCGCATCTTGAGTCTCATTTTGCCACACATGTTCTGTTGTTGGAGATCCATTTTTTGTGTAAGTAATCGCATGACTTGTTTGTGTTCTCACATATTCATTTCCACGGCCTTGAATTACAACAATTCGTCTTGTAATAATTGCAGATAGTATTCCCGCATCATCTTTTCTTTGAAACATTTCCTGAGATACGCCTTCAGGATATTTTTCACCCAATGAATTTGGTACAATCACTTTCTCAATTGATTTACTTGTTTCTGCCTTTTCTATTTCTTGTTTTGTTGAATAGATACTATTTGTTTTCTCATTCGATTTCGCAGTTGAATTCGTAGAAAGAACTTTTGCAGTTTCTTTTACAGATTCTCCTTTTTCCTTCAATCGTTCCTTTTCTAAGAGTTCGCGTTGTCTCAAATCATCTTTTTTCAAATCTAATTCACTTTGAGAGTATAATCTTTCTTGTTTGTCAGATCTGTTTAAATCTTTAAAAGCATTTGCAGTTGAGGCCTCAACTATTGCAACATCCTTAACTTTATCTATATGTGTAGCTGCTGCAAGGTTATCATTCGTTTGTTTTTTAATATCTTGTTTTTCAATTATTGTTTTAGTATCGTTGTTTTTTAGAGCATTTTGATTGATTTTTTCAGTTTCTCTATTTTCAATTTCTTTTGCTGTCTCTTTAATATATTCCTTACTTGCGATAATTGTAGCTTCTTTTGCAATTTCATTATTTGAAACTGTAATTTTTAAATTTTTCATTTCATCATCAACCCCAACAGATTCATGATATTTTTTACTATTATCAACTGTATTTTTATTATTTATATTGGTTTCAATTTTTTTAATTTCAATAGTATTGTTACTTAAAAGTTCAGCGTTTTTTGCATCTTTTTCCGAAACTGAAGTAATTACTTTTTCAACAATTTCTTTATTGTTGACCGCTTCGTCATAATTTACACCACTACGATCTAAATTTTTATTTTCAGCATATTCTCTTTTAGTATCTACTTCTTTAGCTATGCCAATTTTATCAGTAGTACTTTCAATATTGTTTTCTTCTACTTTTTTAGAAATCCCTGTTAATTCAGTATCAGTAGAAAGATTTCTATCATAAGTTTCTTTTGAATAAGTGTTTTTTACATCTTCTCCAAGAGTTCTCACTTTATCAATTTCAATATGGTTTTCTTGCTGCGCTTTTGAGCTATTTTCAGCATTTTGTTGTGTTTTTTCTTTTAGAGTCACCAAGTTTGCATCAGTAGTGATGTTTTCATCATATTTTTTAACTGAATAAGTGTTTTTTACATCTTCACCAAGTGTCCTGACTTTATCAATTTCAATATGGTTTTCTTGTTGTGCTTTTGAGCTATTTTCAGCATTTTGTTGTGTTTTTTCTTTTAAAGTCACCAAGTTTACATCAGTAGTGATGTTTTCATCATATTTTTTAACTGAATAAGTGCTTTTTACATCTTCACCAAGTGTTCTTACTTTATCAATTTCAATGTGGTTTTCTTGTTGTGCTTTTGAACTGTTGTCAAAATCAGTTTGTGCCTTTTCTTTTTGTGAAGTCAGTAAATCTTGAGTTTGAGCAATTGAATTAGCTTCATAGATTGTATTAGCTTTATTAACCTCATTATTCGCTTCCCTTGAAACATGTATTTTTGAAGCAATTTCAATCTTATCCGCAGCTTTTAATTTATCATTTTCAATCATTGTTGAATACAAAGAATAAATATTTCCTATCGTTGCTTCCATTTCAGCTTGTTTCGCAGCTGTAATTTCACTGTTGGCAATGATAGACTTATCATTCGCTTGTTTCAATTTGTTTCTTTTACTATCTTTTCTTTCTGCTTCAGCTGCTTTTAAAGCAACTTCTCCATCCAGAATTGATCCGTCAAATGGGTCTCCCAATGATTGTAATTCAGCACTAGATTCTGTTATTGGGTTTAATAAATTATTGATTTGTTCAATTTTACCTTGAGCATACAAATCATTATTATTCTTTAGTGCAATGGCTTTGTTATAATATTCCATCGCATTCGAATAGTCTTTACTATTAAAATAGTTATCAGCAGTTTCAATTACTTT
>DAIOWV010000018.1:0-12905 GCA_036758285.1 Taishania sp.
ATCACCGTTGTCTTTGCTACTCGTCTTGCTCTTCCTGTCTCTACCACCCAGTGTCTCGTCGGTGCCGTTGTCTTCGTCGGTCTTTGCAACGGTGACATTAAGGCTGTCAACTGGCGCATGGTTGCCTGGTCTTACTTGGGTTGGTTCTTTACCGTTCCTTGTGCTGGCCTTGTTGCAGGTATCGTCATGGGAATTATCTGCAACGCTCCCCAGCTTGGTGTTACTTACGAAATGTCTTAAGAGACTAACAATTTTAATTTTTTTTTATATTTTGTTCTTGTTTATGTTAATTTTCCATGTTTAAAAAATATCTTTAGATTTTAAGAAAAAAATTGCTATTTTAATCTTTTTAAAAATTGGTTCCAATTTGGAATTAAAAATTTACAGTAAATTTATCTACTTTTTCAATGATAATTTTCCCTTTTTCTTGTGTAAGTAAATAAGAAATTTCATCAAATGATAACTTTAAAATCTCTCTGAAAAACTTTCGATTTGTTTCTATTTCCCTTTGTCTGATTTTATTGCCTTTTTCATCAATCTGTCTGTGTAACCAAGAGTTGCCATCTTTTGAAAGCAAATGAATTTCATTGTTTTCAATAAATATTTTGTTATTTCTTGGAAGTGGAACTTTTATGTTATGTTTCTTTTTTATTAAATCGTTTTTAAATTCAATTGCAAGCATTTTATCGGGTTTTGTGTCTGACCAAATATCAACATCGTAAAAAATTGAGAATTGATTTGAAATACCAATAAATTTCCCAACAAAAGGTCTGTTTCCTTTTGTAGTTTCTATGTTATCTCTATTAAAAACAGGAATACTTATTTCTAATTCCTTGTCAGGATGATATGGAACAACTGAAACATAATTTTCGCCGTTAGGACTTGAAAATAGTGTTGGTAAAATTCCGTCATCCTCTACAAAACTTTCTACATTCCCGTCTATGTCGATAATTGTATAGATTAAATTGTAAGTTTCATTTATGTTGTAAACATAATTTGTCATAAGAGTTTTTCCGTCAAAAGGAATACTGTCTTTAGCATAAACTCCAACTTCTGTAAGTAATGTGGTTATTGTTCCGAAATTAGTCTTTTTAATTGTCTGTTTGAATGGATTTATTTTGTCAATATTTTTCATCGATGTCTTTTTTAATCGTTTAGCTATGTAATTGCTGTTATAATCAGTTTTATTCTGTCCAAAATTCTCCAATTGAATATGTTTTTGCTTGTCCACTAATTATCACTCGGTCTTCTTTGTCTTCACAATACAATTTTCCTAATCGTTCAGAAATTTGTTGGGCATAAAGTTCTTTTTTATTAAGTCTTTTTGCCCAAAATGGAATTAAGGAACAATGTGCAGAACCTGTTACAGGATCTTCTAAAATTGATGCTTGTGGTGTGAAAAACCTTGAAACGAAATCGCACTCATCTCCAACTGCTGTTACAATTACACCTCCTGGGTCAAGATTAGTTTGGTCGAATAATTGTCTGTCTATTTTAATGTTTCTGATTTCAGCTTCGCTTTCATACACCAAAACATAGTCTCTTGATTTCAAAATCTCTTTCGGTTGAATATTTAAAGATTTTGAAATCGTTAGTGGTAAGTTGTCTACAACTGGCATTCTTGATGGAAAATCCATTTGATATTGTCCATTTTGAACTTTGACAATTAAGTCACCGCTTAATGTTTCAAATGTAATTTTATCTTTCTTATAGTCAAGAATTGTCGTTAAACAGTGAGCTGTTGCAAGTGTAGCGTGTCCACACAAATCCATTTCTATTTCAGGTGTAAACCATCGTAAATGTATTTTTTCTCCTTTGTCAACAAAAAAAGCTGTTTCTGCAACTGCATTCTCCTTCGCTATTTTTAATAAAATTTCGTCTGGTAACCATTTGTCAAGTGGTACAACACAAGCCGGGTTTCCTCCAGAAATTGTGTCCGTAAATGCGTCTATTTGATATAATTTATGTTTCATTGTGCTGTCAAAAATTACGGTTAACTTATTAATACCCCTTAAAAAAACACTACAAATCCTTCTGATTTCAAAGTTTTTGAAATGTAAACAAAACTAGCAGTGTCCTTATAAATATAGGAACTTGTGTTGGTTTCAGTTTTTATTTTTCACTAAATTGTTTTTGAAAATCAAGTGTCAAATGATAGTTTTCTTCGATTGAAACTAATCCTCTTTCAGTTTTTTCTATGTCTTTTCCTTCCTTTGTCCATAAAAATGGGACAAAGGAATATACTTGATTTCCGTTTACATTCTTTATATCGTTTTGCCAATTTTCCCATCTGAAAATTTCGTAAAACTTATTTATGTCGCCAGTGAAAGCCCAGTAGAGAAATTCAGAATAACTTGTGTCTAAACATTCCCATTCAAGAGTGTCTTGAGGTAAATAATACACTTTTCCAATTTCGCTTCCAATTCCACCAGCATTTAGAGCAAAGTATCCACCTATAATATCATCTGCAATTAATAAATGCGATGGTTGATCACCATAATTTTCAAAAGTTTTACCTTTATTCCATTCGGTCAATCCTCTGTCAAGTTTTTCACTTCCAGAACCTAAAATTCTAAGCCAACCTTTATCGATTAAAATTCCGCCTGTTTCATAGATTACAGCCCCCATTGGTGAACGTGTTGTCACTTGAGCATTTAGAAGTTCTTTTTCTGCTCTTTTCTCATGTTTCGGCAAAATTTCAAATTCGTTTTTTGCTTCATTTAGCCATTCTTCTACTAATTCCCAGCCTGGTTCGTCCAAGTTGATTAATTCCTTAAGTGTCTTCATGTTTCAAAAATTTCTGTCAGGGTTGTTCGTTTTGTAAAATTGCCACCAACTTAATAATAAGCCCCCAAAATATACGAACAATCCTAGATGTAAAATTTAAACGCTTTAATTAATGTTAATAGTGTGTAGAGTTCTAGATTGAATTAACAAACATATCGACGCGATAGAAATCAAGGTTGAGTAGGGGGAGATTAGGAAATTCTTAATGACAACTATTTTTTATTATTATCAACTACAATATAATGATAGTGCAATTCTTTAACTAACATCAAACCTTTATCTGTATTAAAGTCCCATTTTCTTTCCTTTATTATTCTACCATCGTTGCTATACTCATATTCATTACGTGAATTAAAATTGGTTCCACTTGTGTAGTTGTAAGCAATTTCTCTTCCTGCCAAATCGTATTCGTAATCGTATGTGCTAGAAGGGCTTTTGTCGTTATTTGCGTGGATGAACTGAATAACTTTTCCTTCAGTATTGAATTTATAGATATTGTAATGATTAATGTCGTTTTCTATGACTATTTTCGTTTCTGTACTACCTGGTAAAATCTGGTTTCCAAATTTATCAAAGTACGGTTTTATAGGTTTATAATCGGGTTCATAAATTGTGTAAGCATCATAGCCTTTTTCGCCATCTTCATTCTCCAACGTTTCTTCTATCACTTGTCCTTTTTGATTGAGTTTATACGTGTATACTATTTTTTCACGTTTTAACCATCCATTATCTACCCAATCATAATATGAAATTGAATGTCTCAAACCATTTAAATACTCATATTCTGTTTTGGTTACGGTTATAGGTTCACGGTCATTATAATAAGAGTTATTTAATAATATTTTACCTTCTTCATCATAAATATTTCTTTCTCTTATCCCTTCCTTTTCCACTTCTTCTACCACATAATTTTGATCATTAAAACTCTTCACGTATATCAGTAGGCTGTCGTTTAAAATCGAATTATTTTCTATCTTCATCGAATAAACTTCTGCTATATGTTTTCCAGTAAATTCAATTTGTTTATAGTCCCATTGCTGTGCTTGTAATGGTGTTTTAACGTAAAGTATGAAGCAAAAAAGAATTTGAAATAATTTAAACATAGCTTATTTTAACGGTATTAATTTGAAGAATCAACGTGTAAATTTACTCAACTTTTTCATTGATTTTGGCTGTGTGTATTGATGCTTTTAAACATACCAATTTTGGTATTACTAAAGATGTCTAACAAGTATTCTAATTTTTGAGTTAATGTTTATTTGGTGTTATGTTTGGTCTATTTAAGTAGTTCAATTATTTCAGTAAATCCTCTTTCTTCTGCTGCTGATAATGCCGATTGACCTTTGACTACAACATTTTTATCAGCTCCTTTTTCTAATAAAAGTTTCACTAATTCAACATCGCCATTATAAGATGCCCACATTAAGCTAGTCATCCCAAACCCATCTTTTGCATTTGCATCGGCCCCTTTTTCAATTAAATATCTAGCAATTTCAGATTTATTTTCCATTACAACATATACTATCAATGGTATTTGAATTGCTTCGTTTATTTGCCACATACAGTTTACATCAGCGTATTTTTTTTCGACTAATTGTTTTACTTTTTTCAAATTGCCTTTGCTTGCGGCTTCGCCTAGTTGGGATTCAATATTTTGTGCGTTTGAATAAGTGATGTTTAATAATAAAATTGCGATAATCGATAATATTGTCTTCATAGTATTCACTGTTTATTTAATTCTAATAATTTTAAGTCCCAAAATATACTACAAATCCTTCTTATTTCAAAGGTTTTTGTTTAGATATAAATGAGTAGGGGAGCACTGCTATAGTCTTATTAAGTAAAATAGATTAACCAGGATCTTCACTACGATATTCCATTTTAACTATTAAATTACTTGTATTATAATGTAGAATTAAATAATCGGATTCACCACCTCCAGTAATGTAAATAATACCGTCTTTACCTTGGTTTTCATAATTTGGAATTTCAAATCGATCCCAGTTTTTCACTTGTTTTTTTAATTCAAAAATTAAATTAAATTCAGTTTTTTCTTTTTTGTCACACGCCCAGCCATCTCCATCATTTTTTACTTTTAGTTTAATAATCTCGTCAATTACTTGAGGCGATAAATTGTTTTTTTTTCCATCAGTTGAACCATCACATCTATTATCTTCGTGATAAACAAATGTCCAGGTATCATTAAAAAACAAATCTAATTTATTACCTTTCATTAGATTTTTTAGAAAATTTTCAGCTATATTCTGATTGACTTTTCGTTCAGTTTTTTTATCTGTATTTTGTTGTTTTGTATCATTGTGATACGATACTAACGTAGATGTTTTCAGCGAATAGGTATTTTGTATTGTTACATTTTCTTGTTTTTCAGTTTTGTTTTTACAAGATAGTAGTGTAGCAATAAGGACTAAAATTGTGATTATTTTTTTCATCTGTTTTTTGTCTTTTTATATTGAATTAGCACTAATTTCTTATTGATATAATCCAAAGTTTTGTAATCTGATTTTAGTAGAAAAATGCATTAAATCGATGTAGTTAATAGAATACATATTCTGTTCGTTTTTGATAAATTACTACCATGTGTTATTTGTAATTTCTTCTATTATAACGTATGGATTCTCAAGTTTAACATTCTTCTTAATAAATTCCAATCTACTTGTTTGAAATCCTATAAAAGTCAAAGTATTTTTAACTTTATTCTGCTGATAGATTTTAATACTATTTCGCGCTAAACCGCCACGTTTAATTATTGAAATCGTCAATTTTTCTATTGAGTTAGGTGGGTATAATTCATGGCTGAAGTTCTTGATAACTATCATTCCTTTTTGTGTGAAAATATATGGAGGGATACCCGTAAAAGCTCTTTCAATTGAGTTCACATATTCATAGTATCGTTGTAAATATTCTTCGTTCAGGCCTTTGATCTCTTTAATTGCATATTGAAATCGGGTGTGTAGAATGAATACTAATGGTCCCAACGCTACTAATAAAATGCATTGAATTGGAAAAATTGTAGGTGCAATGTAAGGAAGAAAATTTACATCAATATTTCTTTCAATATATACACTATAAAAGCTATATAAAAAGAAAATAATAATACCTAGATTCAACAAAATCAAAAACATATAACATACAAAACGCAACTTTGTCAAGTTTTTTATTTCTAGTTCTCGAAATCCCTCTAATTCGTTCATGTTAATTATTCATTTTTTCAATTGATTTCTGTACATTATTGTCGTTTGCTGATTTTAGTAGACCCGTATAACGATTCATGCTTTTTTATTCAAGTTTATTCGTTAAAAACAAGTAAGGCTTGATAAAATGATGTCGCCATATTTCATGATTTTCAGGTTCATTGTTATAAATCTTGAAATATTCTTCGTCTGGGAGTAAAACAATTGTTCGACCTGTCCTAACATAATAATTACTTTTATAATATTCTGGATTTTGATAGGACGGTATTTGCTTTTTAACGGCTTGTGAAACCATTTTTCCTAAATACTTTTCATAGTTTTTCTGTGCTTTTAAACTGGGTTTACTTAATTGGTTATAGGCATATTTTAGAGCAAGATTCTTAGGGAATTTTTGTTTTTTGATTATTTTTTTCACTCCTTTAAACGGATTGACTTCAGTAAAATCATTTATTGTTTGAACTGAAAATGGAACATCTGGAACCCAATCTGCTGTGTTGACAACATTACAAGCCCAACCTTTTGAAGTCATTTTTTCGTATTCATAAGCAAAGAATAAATTTCCAGGTTTTGGTCCCGCGCTACAATATGTTTTAAACTGGATGTCTTGTGGTAGTTTATTTTGTTTTTTTAGATTTTCAAGATATGCTGTCAATAAAAAAGTAATACCTCCTCCTTGACTATGTCCAGTGAGTATAAAGTCCTTAATCCCGGATTTATAGAGCGAATCTATTTTCGGTTCAATTGTTTTTGATAAATAAGCCATTGAAATCAACCATCCAACGTGTACAGCAGCATTGGGATTCTCTGCAAGTGTGTAGTTAAAAAGAAAATCTTTGTCTAATTGGAGTTCACCTTTTGCCGAAACCATTGCGGCATAAAAATTCGCCAAAAAGCTTGCTTCGGTAGCAATACTACCTTGAATCGAAACTACGGCTACAGGTTGCTGTTTGTGTATCCATAAATCCCAAATATTATCAAAAGCGACAATAGGCGAGCGATAAGCAAACTTATATTCTGTCGGAAGTGGCACGGAAGTGTCGTTGTCCCACTTATCCAGAGCAATGTGAACTTTTTGATTGATTTTAAGCATCTCAATATATTCAGATTTGTCAAAATCAGGTTTTAATACTTGTCCAAACAAGGATTGTGAAAAAGTCACACAAATTATTATTAATAGTTTATTCATTGGATGTTGTTTTTTATTGATAATGTGTTGATTTTAGGATACGCACGTCGTTCTGATGCTTACACTCTGTTTGGGATTAAAGATGCAAGATTTTTCCATTTTGTACAAATTTTCCAAGCACAAAACCATAAATCAATTAAACCAAATACCGAAATTATGTGGAAAGGTTATAATCCTTCGATTTTGTTTAACAAGTATCTTTCAATTTCAACAAGAATTATACTTCCCAATAAACACGAGATAATCCAAACAAATACTATTAATGTTAAATCCTTTGTCATTTTTTAGTTTACTTTTCATCAAGTCGCATTTGAATTTCTTCAATATACTTACTATGTTCCATTGAACCAGTACCACAATACCATGTAACATTAATATACTCTTTAAAGTATTGAAAATAATTTTTAGCTTTCACAATTTCGTTTTGATTAAGAGCAACTAGGATTTGTTTTTTTGTTACATTGTAAACATTCCAATCATCTTTCTTCGTTTTTTCTATTTTTGAGAATTGAGAATTTTCGATTTTCTTACAAGTAGACTTCCCAATGATATTTTTCAAAGTTTTATTAGCATTAATTGAGTCATTTATCACTAGATAGTATTCACTTAATCCTAAATTGGCATTGTTGACAATCGTTTTTCTATAAAAAAAAAGTTGTTTAGCCCTAATGAACGATTTTTTAGCATCATCTGGAGTACCCTGGTAGTAACTACCTTTTAAATATCCATAACCTTCGTTAATTAGTTTTTGACTTAATGGTATGTATTGACAATAGCTGTTTTGTAAGTAGAAAGTAACAAATATAAATATGTAAATTTTTAAATTCATTTAGATAGAAATATTGATAAGTATTGTAAATTGTAATAGTTGTTGTCTATTGATTTTTAAATCTTAAAATATACAACAAATCCATCTGATTTCATACCATTTATTTCAAATATGCTGTGTCATACAGTTTCAAATTCTTTCGGATAAATAACTGTTCCTGTTGTGTTTTTAAGCGCATCTTGCTCCAACTCAATTGCCATAAAAGCGGTTGTTGGAACGTCAAATGGTACTTTAATATTCCATTTTTCTGCTGGCTCAAAACCAAATTTTGGGTAATAATTTTCGTGTCCCAATACGATTACAGATGTAAAGCCTAACTTTTTTGCTGTTTCAAGACCTGTTCTGATAAGTTGTCCTCCAATTCCTTTTTTCTGCAATTCTGGACTAACAGCTATAGGGGCAAGTCCTAAACTTTCAAATAAGTTTCCTTTGTCGTTTTTAATATTGATTTTAGTAAATAAAATGTGTCCAACAATTTTATTGTTTTCTGTCGCTACAATGGAAAGCTCTGGAACAAAAACTTTTAAGTTTCTTCTCAAAGAGTCTACTAATTTTGCCTCATTGTCTTGCCCAAATGCTATTTGATTGAGATTAAAAACGTTTTCAAAGTCGTCAGGTGTTTCTTGTCTTATTGTTAGTTGTTTTGTCATTTTAATACAGTTTTGAAATTTCTGTTATTGTCAAAGATTCTGCACTATATGAAGATACACTATCGCTCAAGTTTAATTGTATGATATTTTACTTAGCAATTGTTTAAAGCTTTATTCAACTTCAAAAGTCCCAATTGATTTCCATCCATTTTTTGTTTTCACAATTTTTTGAAAGGTAATTATTGTTTCTTTGTTTGTTGATTTCGCAATGATTTGAAAATTAGATGTGTATTCAATATTTCCGTCTTTCTCTATTGTGTATTCACAACTGATGTATTTAAGGTTTTTATTTGTTCGATTATTAAATAGTTTTTCATTTTGTTCTCTCAATGAATTTAACCTTTCATTTTTTGTAGAAATGACTTTATTCCTATCTTCTTCATCAGGAAATTCAGTATTTTCTATCAAATAATTTAAATCTTCTTCGTTAACAACTAGGTCTTTGAATGAAACATAGTCATTCTTATTAAAACACTCAATTATTGATTTTCCAAATTTCAGGTGTTTCATTTTTCTTAAATTGTCCACAAGAAAAAAGTATCAATAGTATTAAACTTAAGGTCGTAATTTTTGTCATTTTATTATTGTTGTCATATTAAGAAGCTCAAAAAATACTACAAATCTTTCTGATTTTATAGTATTTGTTTCAAATGATAAATTTTTACTTAAAGAGTAACCGATTATTACTCTTGTATTGTTCACATCAGACCGAGTGACATCAAAAAATATTAAATGTGTTTTTTGTTAAACTAAACAAATAAAAAAATAAAAGTCATACGATATTATTTACTCCACATTTTTGTTTTCGAGTTCTAATACTTTTTTGAACATAGAGTCTTGTTTTAGTAGAAAGGTTTTTCGATAAATATCGTCTTTGGTTGTAGAGCGTAAGTATAATTCCTCAATCGAATAGGGAATAGGGTACTCCACATGATTTTGAAAAATATCACTTACATTTTTGATGTTTGTAAGGTCAATTTGTGGCTCTACTCTAAAAATTAATTTACTATTTGGCAATATCATGACTGTAGGAACAGCTTGTAGACCTCCTAATAAATCTGGAGTCTGTCCAATACTAATGAGTTGTTCGCTATTTTGGGCTAAACTTGATAAATTACTAGCCGAAGAGTATATGTACCTGTCTTGTAAAACATAGATTTTACCACTAAATGGAAGTTTATCTTTATCGGGAATTACATAATTATAGGATTGTTTAATGTAATACATTTCGGGTTCTTTCAAAGTAGGAACATTGACGTTGAATATATAATTCTCCTTAGTGTTTACCGAATCCCGATTTATTGCAAAGCGTTTTTGATTTTGTGGACTAAAATTACGGCCAACGATAATATTTAGTTTTAAAGTATCCTGTATAATTTTCCTTAAAAAAAGTCCGTACGTATTATCACTTCCACCACCATTACCTCTTATGTCAATTACTACCGCTTTTAGTTGATTTTTACTTACTATTTTTTCAAGTCTTTTTCTGATTGAATCACCAAAAACTTCTTCCATTATCGGAATTTTGGCATAAAAAACCGCTTCTTTTTCAAAATAATGTGTTATTAACGAATCTGTATCACTGTTGTAGCCGTATTTCCATTTCTTTTCCTGTAAAAAAGTAACGGTATCGTTTTTTGTAATATTGAGTTTGTGTAAAACATTTTCTTTGTCAATGAAAACAAGTTTTAACATGCCTTTTTTATAATTTTCAACGTGTGAATAAAAGGTTTCCTCATAAACTCTATCGTTTATTCTATCCCAACGTAAAGGCGAAGCCAATTCATTAAGATTGCTTACATATTTATGTATATCTATACCGTTACAACTAATGAGTTTCATGGAAGCAGGATATTTTTTTTCTTTGTATTTGAAAGGTAATAAATTGTAGTATTCCCCAGACGTATAAATGAGATTCAGATTTAATTTTGTATAAATTTCGTTATTGAAATAGTCAGCATATTGATAGCTGTTTTCCATAGACATACTATCTTTTATACCTCTTACAAAATCAGCATCAGGTGTCAACCAATACTGTTTCATGATGTCAAGTTGCCAAGTTCCTAATCTACTTGTATGTCCATCTTGTGCAGCATTAATTGTTTTTTCAACGATTTGAAGAAAGTCAATTGTTGTTGTTTTTATATTGATTTGATTTCGTAGAGTTTGTGCATGTTTTTCAAAATCAATTTTCCTTACTTCTTTATTGAAATAAATGATAGGACTTGTCTGTTTGATGTATGATACCAAAGTGTCGTGATCTTCCAACATTTGATCATATGATAGTTTTGGAAGGTGTTTGTAGGCTGTATTTTCATGTTTTGATAGTGAACAAGAAACAAATAGACCAACTATAATTATTGAAAAAAACTGCTTCATTTTCTTTTTTTGACAAAGAAATGAAGTTCATCATTTTGAAAATTGTAAAAATGTAACCGCTTACAAAAAACGCCAAATATTCTCTTTCCCTGTGTCTATATTTTTAAAGAACCAACTTGGATTTGTTTTGGTCAACGCTTTAAAATCTTTGATAAAATGAGATTGGTCGTAAAAAAGGCTCCCATGAGAAAGAGTGGTCAGATTTTTACTTTTTTTATAAGCTAAAAGAGACTGACGGAAACGGTGGATTTTACGATATTCGGTTGGTGTTTTCCCAATATGTTTTAGAAAAATAGAGTTTATATATTTTCTTGAAACATTGTGGTTTTCTGCGATTTTTTCAATTTTAAAATCTCTTTCAACATCTTCTAAAATCTGTTCCATTAAAGTAAAATCTTTCTTTACAAATTTAGAAAGCCAATAGTTTTCTAACAGTTCGATTTGTTGCTCACGATCTGTTGTATTAAAAATGTTTTCCATTTTCTCTTTATAATCAGAGAAAGGAATAAAATTAATAATCGTTGGTTGCTTAAAAATATCGCTATCCTCAATGAAATGATTTATTCCAAGGGGTTTGAATTTAATAGTGATTTCATCAACAGCATTTTCATAAACTATTTCTATCGGTTCGGTATATCTAGTAACAAGATCAGCTACGATATTATTGTTATCGGAACTTGAAACGAAATGTGATTTTTCCATTATTCTGACTTCTGCATTTCGGTTCACAGAAAGAATACCGAAATTATTTGGAAATGTATAGTACTTTATCTGATTTGAGTTTTTGTCTTCAGAAATGAAATAGTATCCTTCAATGTATTTTTTTAATGCATCATTTTTTGGTTTATAATTGTCTAATTTCATTTTATTGGCATCGTTCAAATTAGATTGCTGATAACAGTTAAGGGATTTACGATGAAGCGGAACTTTCAACTTTACACAACGTTAGCAACCCCCTTTTTCTCTTTACTAAATTACTCTTTTTAAGTAAATAAAAAATGTATGAAATGAATAACGAAGAAATAGCTTAAAAACAACATTTTAGCTTCATTCGTTTCATGATACTTTTTGAGTAAGATAAATCTCTGGAAATCCAGCTAATTTTTCTGTTACTAATTGTCTAAACTCTTCAATGTAAGGTTGAGCGTTGTGATTGTCTAATCCAAATTGATTTTTCCAAATTTCATAGAAAACAAAAATGTTTTCATTCTCAATGCTTTGGTGTAAATCATATTGTAAACAGGCAGATTCTTTGCGTGTATGTACAACCATGTTTTCAAGAACAGCTTTTACTTCTTGTACAAATTCAGGTTTGGATTTTATAATTGCTGTAAGATATATGTTCATTATTTCTGGATTTATTTGGTTGAAATTTTTGCTAAATGTAAATTGTATTCTTTGTGATAATTCTCAAAACGTTCAGGTGTAAGTCCCTTTATCACATCATAAAAATGAAAGCCATCCAATTTACTTAAACCAATGAATTTCATTGCAATATGAAACCCAAATAATACACCATTATCCACATTGGTAAGGTTCATCAATTCGTTCTCAATTGTAAAAGCACCTTCTGGAGCATTCCAACTGGTTGTAATCATGTATTTTCGGTTCTGTAATAAACCTCCTGTCCCATAATTTATTTCAGGATTTGTGCGTGTACGTCCATCATTTTTGTACAAAGTTCCATGTCCTTCGTCATGTAAAACTTCATCAATATATTGTTTTAATTTAAATGGTAATTGAAACCACCAGATGGGTGTGTGCCAAACTATTAAATCTGCCCACAGAAAGTTTTCAACTTCAGCTTTGGCATCATAACCTTCAGATACATTGGTAATGCGAATTTCTGCACCATTTTCTTC
>DAIOWV010000018.1:13036-31694 GCA_036758285.1 Taishania sp.
ATAATGAATATTTTTTTCATTTAGTTCTATTTAAATTTTTACTGATGCAAAATTATTTCATAGATTTGTAAAATAAAAATAATATAAATTATAACAAACTATAATAATTATTATATAATGCAAGTGAACTTAGAATGGTTTCGGACTTTTAAAGCAATTTATGAAACGGGTACAATGAGTGGGGCGGCGAAGCAGTTGTTTGTATCTCAACCTGGTATTGGTTTGCACTTGAATGCTTTGGAAGCTTATACAGGTTTTCCTTTATTTGAACGTACACCGCGAAAAATGATTCCTACAGAAAAAGGAAAATTGTTATATCATCAAATCTTGCCATCTGTTCAGTGTTTAGAAGATGTAGAAATGCGTTTTCAACAAAAATCAGGAACAGAACGACCAACGATTAGCGTTGGGATGTGTGTCGAAACTTTTCAACAAGTACTGGAAAAACATATTCCACATTTGGGATTCAATCTAATTATGCAATTCGGAGATAACGACCAATTGGTACACACGTTAGAAAGTGGTTCGGTAGATCTGATTCTTACTTCAACAAAGAGTAATGATACCAATATAATTTACACACCTTTTGCGACTGAAAAATTTGTATTGGTTGCAGGAAGAAATACAGATTTGAGTTCATTTCACACCTTAAATTTCAAAGATAAAGAAGAAGTAAAACAATGGCTAAAAATGCAATATTTGTATAGTACAGCTTCGGATATGAAGGTTTTGAATCGCTTTTGGGAAACTAACTTTGATGAACGTCCAGATTTTTTGCCCAACTACATTGTCCCCAATAAATTTTCCATTATTCGTTGTTTATCTCAGGATAATGGTCTTGCGATTTTGCCTGAGTTTTTATGCAAAGATGTATTCGATTCCATGAATATTATTAAAATATGGGATGGGTATTCATCGGTAGAGAATACCTTGAATTTTGCAAAACGAAAACAGTCGTTATTCATGGAAGAAATCAATCAAATAGAAAAATTGTTAATGAATGAATTTTCTTCGGTTGCATTTTTTTGAGATTCCTGCTAACGCCTATTAGTCGCTAGTGTTTTCATTTGTTCAGCTTTGTTGTTATGCTTTCAATTTTCCACCTAAAATATTAATTTCAAAAGGTAAATTATCCCTTTTAAATTTAAGGTATTGTTCTTTATAGTTACCAATAACGTCAAGAATCCATGAAAAGTTGATGTTTGTGTTCAATATTAATTCACATTTCTGTATTCAATCGGTGTCATACCCGTTTTTGATTTGAATAGTCGTGAGAAGTATTGTGGATATTCAAAGCCCAGTGAAAATGCCAATTCGCTAACTGATTTGTTAGAACTCAATAATAAAATTTTAGCTTCTTCAATTAGGTAGTAATGTATGCGATCTTGTGCGTTCATTCCTGTTTCTCTTTTTAGCAAGTCGCTCAAATAATTTGATGATAAATGAACTTGGTCTGCCAAATATTTTACAGTAGGTAAACCTTTCTGGTTTAGGTCGGATTGTCGGAAATACGTTGTTAAAACATTTTCAACTTTTGTAAGCAAGTCGCTGTTGGCGATTTTTCGGGTAATGAATTGTCTGTCATAATACCTTGTACAATAATTAAGCAATAATTCAATATTTGAAGTGATGAGCGTTTGACTGTGCTTGTCAATATTCTCTGATAATTCAGCATTTATTTTTTGTACAATGTCGTTTAGTGTTTTCTTTTCTTTGTCTGACAAATGTAGGGCTTCATTGGTTTCGTAAGTAAAAAAAGAGTATTCTTTAATTGCTTTCCCTAACGAAGTTCCACGAATTAAATCCGGATGGAAAAACACACCCCAACCTGAAATATCTGTTTTTTTCTCTGTCGGTTCGTCTAATGAAATTGACTGACGTGGTGAAATACAGACTAAACTACCGTCTTGAAAATCGTAAGATTGTTGGCCGTATTTCATTTTATTTGCACAAAAGTTTTTGAACATTACCGAATAAAACCCCAATGTAATTTTCATTCCCGAATTAAACTGTTCTTGATATTTTGAAAAATCAATTACAGCAATCAAAGGATGCTTCACACTTGCCTGCGGAAGCATTTTATGCATATCGGTTATGGTTTCTAAATGAATGATGTCGTTCATAATTATTTTAATGCTTCTAAAATTGTTTTGTAATATATATCCGCTCTTTCCTGTGAAAAATAATCAACTACCAAACCTGCTAAAGCAAAATACGTCAATGTAATACCAATGCTCATCCAAGTAGGGTTTTTGGTTGTCCAAAATATAATTAATGTCAAGATAAAAAAGATTGTAGCTACAATTTTCGATACTTTATATCCGTATTGAAAATCATTTACACGTTTCTTTTCCGATTTTGCAAACGCTGCTTCGCCTTGTAGGTAATTTTGTGGTAATTCTATCATTCGTTTTGTGTTGCTGTACATCATTTCGCCACCAATTGCAGCGTAAATTGAACCGACAAGAATGAAAGGGATAAACAACGCTTTTGCATTGGGCGTAGTTCCGATTTTCCAAAACAGAAAACCAGTCAAAATTGTTACTAATCCGAAAGCGAAAATTAATTTGGCTTCAAACAATTCGCCTTTTACCCAATTGGTTGTATAATCTATTAAGTTCATATTTTTACATTTGGCTCATTACAATTCGGTCAAATAATTTGTCGCCTAAATAAACGCGCATCCAAACCATTGGCTTTGCAAATTTACCGATTCTGTAACGTGTTTTGGGATTATTGCTCTCAATAATCTTTGAAACAGTATCAGCAATAACCGAAGGTTTTGAAGAGCCGTTTCCTTGTGCTGATTTTTTAGTACCGTCAATGATTTTGTTCATCATATTGATATATGCACTTTGCTTTGAAATTTTTGAAAAGTTGTCTATCAAAACAGAACCAAATTCTGTGGCAATAAATCCAGGTTCTAATACCACCACTTTAATGCTGAATGGTTTTAATTCCAAACGCAAACAGTCACTCAATCCTTCAACAGCGTGTTTACTTGCGTGATACCAAGCGCCCATTGGGAAATACATTTTTCCGCCCATTGATGAAGTGTTGATGATTAAACCGCCTTTTGCTTTACGCATATACGGAACAACTTTTTGTGTAACTGCTGCCATTCCGAATACATTTACTTCCATTTGTTTTCGGGCTTCGGAAAGTGAAACGTCTTCTATCGAACCGTAAAGTCCATAACCTGCGTTGTTCCATAACACGTCAATTTTTTGTTCTTTTTGAATAATGGTGTTTATCACATTTTCAATGTCGACTTCGTTGGTAACGTCCATTTGCAAAGGGAAACCGCCCATTTCCTTTAAATCCTGCATTTGATCAATTCTTCGTGCAACTGTGTAAACAATATGACCTTGTTGAATGAGCTTTTTTGCAGTTTCTTTTCCCATTCCTGAACTTGCACCTGTAATCAAGATTACTTTTTTCATTTTTCTGTTGTTTAAAAATTATAATGCAAATGTCCGCAGAATGTTCAGGTCGGTGTTAATACAAAATCGGGTTAGTTGTATACAAATTCTCTTTTCGGTTTTTTGTATGGTAGAGTGGTTTTTTTGCTTGTCTATAATGTTTCGTGAATTGGCGTATGTTGCTGAAATTGAAGTAGAAATTTTCAATTTAGCGACACAGTAAGCAAAAGCCAATTAATTGAATCAATTACTTACGTCTAAGTTCAAATTTTTGACCTAAATACACTTTTCGAACCTGCTCATCGGCTGCAAGTTCTTCAGCAGTTCCTGATTTTAGAATGGCTCCTTCAAACAATAAATACGCTCTGTCTGTAATTGATAAGGTTTCCTGTACGTTATGATCTGTGATAAGTATTCCGATATTTTTACTTTTTAATTCAGAAACAATACTTTGTATATCCTCAACCGCAATTGGATCCACACCAGCAAATGGTTCATCTAAAAGTAGAAATTTAGGATTTGTAGCCAAAGAGCGTGCAATTTCAGTTCTTCTTTTTTCACCTCCAGACAAGCGGTTACCTAAATTTTTGCGAACATGTTGCAAACGAAATTCATTTAGCAATTGTTCTAATCTCTCTTCCCGTTCTTGTTTGGTTAAGTCCGTCATTTCGAGAATTGCCATGATGTTGTCTTCAACACTCAATTTGCGGAAGACAGAAATTTCTTGAGGGAGATATCCTATTCCCAGTTGAGAACGCTTATACATTGGTAATGTTGTGATGTCTATTTCATCCAGATAAACCTCTCCTGTGTCTGGTTTTACCAATCCAACAATCATGTAGAAAGAAGTTGTTTTTCCAGCACCATTTGGTCCCAATAATCCAACAATCTCACCTTGGTTAACTTCAACAGAAACACCTTTTACAACATTACGACCTTTATAGGTCTTTTTGATATCTTTCGTATATAGCTTCATTACAAGAAAATTTCCCATCTTGCTCTAATGCCAAACGGTGAACTACCTGGTATCTGGTAGGTTGCACGGTAAAAAACATCAAAGCGAAATAATTTAAAAATATTTTCAAGTCCCAAAGATACTTCTACATACGGTGTATTTCCAAATTGTTTTGTAAATGGGGGTAAAATCATCTCTGAATTGTGACGTGTACTAATACTACCTATTGTAGCTCTAGCACTAGAAACAAAACGCCATTTTAGTTTCTTTACACCAGGAATGTAATCTAGGAACAAACCTCCCCAGTGATTCTCAATATAAGCATCGGCGTATTGATCAGAAATAAACTCAAAAAAATTGAGCATATTAAAAGTTGTTTTATTTAAGAAGTAAGATTGATTACCTTCATGTACTTTTAAGAAAGGGTATGCGGCTGTTCCATTTACAAAACCAAAACTTGCACCATAACGTATAAAGCCCAAAGGTCCCGCTGTTACACGATGATCTAAACCTAATTCATAGCGTTGATATTGATAATGACTACCAAAAGCCCCTTTTATTCCAAATGTTGTTTGAAAAGAAATGATAGGATATCTTGACTTTAAGGACACGCGATCAAATGCACCACCTACAAATTCTTCGTCCTTTGCCCATCTAAAACGAAAAGCGACCTCTGTTGTACGTATACTGTTGATCGTATCATAGTTACCTGTTGCATTGTCAAATCGCATATAGTTTGCCAAACCTAGTGGTGTATATTCCTTCCACTCAAATGATGTGAATAATACAATATCTTTGTGTACGTCTTTTTCAAAGTTAATGCCAGCCTTTTCTACAAAAGTTAATTTATCCAAGGGGCCAGTTCTGAAAATTGTTCCAAATGTTGAACCTACCTGAGAAGATTTTGGTGAAGCTCCAATTTGTTCAATATCATTGTTGTAGAATGCACTCAGCATTCCTCTTTTCTTTGGAGAAACATTGTATCGTATGCTAGCTCCATACTTAAATCGTTCATCACCAAAACCATAGTATACTTTTCCACCAAACTCTAAACGTCTAGAAAATGCATTAGATGTTCTCAAGGCAAACCCAAATCTGAATTTTTCAACAGGATTAAAACTAACTAAGTTGTAAATACTCCCATAATCGATTTTCCCATATGGATAAAAACCAGTTGTTGCCATATAGGTAAGTCCCTGCATTCGTTTGAAAAATGGAAGCGATTTTAGAGAATCAATCATTTCTCCAATTCCTTCCTGATGAAAGGAGAGAGGAATATGTCGATGTTCAATCCAATAGTTTTCATCTCGATATTTGGCACTGTCTAAGATGGTTACCGTACTATTCGATTTATAAAACGCATCAGGGTGTGGCTGATTAATTTTAAAATTTACACGAGAAGAATATTTACGAGCATAAACACCATAGATGTTCGTTTTTTGTGTCAATTTGAAATCGGCTAATATGGTTTCGTTTTGCATCATCCAAACTTCCTTTTCTGCCAAAGTAAAGTTTTGTTCGAAAAATAAATCTTGTAAATAATTGATGTTTGCCCAAGGTGAAACATTTCCTTTAATGGATTTAACAGCATAAGTTGTATCATGTATCCACATTTCACCATCAAACGTCATATCTCCCTCACGTTTAGGCCTAAAACTCATTTTATAACACCAAAGATTGTCAACAAAAGCAGAATCCAGGATTAGAAAATGATAATAATTGCGGGCAGAACTGGATATAGGACTAATAAAACTTCTATTGACAATGTTGATGTTGTTGTCATAGATGTTAATATCCATATACATTTCGCCAAGAAATTGATCAAATTGTAATGTTTCTACTCCAACTACTCTTGTCGCTTTTAGGACTTCTTTTTTTCTCTTTGGATTTTTTGCGAAGTAATAATCAGACAGTCCCTCAGTAAATATTATAGGCAAATAATTCTTTCCATTTTCAGCAGAATCAAGATAGTCAAGGATTAAATCCATTCGTTTTACAACTCCAATTTCTTTAAAATTTTCTCCGATATTGTTTAAGTCAAATTGTATTTTGTTATAAACTTCGTATTCATACGCGAGTAATTTCTCTCTATCGTTAATAGGTTTGTTTTTTACAATTTTCTTATGCATTGTAATAGAAGGCAACTCATCTGGTGGGAGAATGACCAATTCTTCTATTTCAGCAACAGATACGTTTAAAGAAACATTCATTGTTTGAACCTGATCCTTTTTTACAGGAAGGCTCTTAATTACATATCCAGGGAAAAAAAACTTTAAGGAGTCTGTTGCATAATATGTTTCGAGTGAAAAATATCCCACAGAATCGGTAACTGTACCAATTTTTGAATCATAAAACTGAACTTTTACAAATGATAGTGTTTCACCGGTAGCACCATCAGTTACAACTCCACTAATTTTTGTCTGTTGCGAAAAAGTCAACAACGGAAATAGTGTAAACAGGAGCAGTATGTAAAAAATATGTTTCAGAATTAATTAATTTAGTTAGGTAAAGATGATAGTTATTTTTCAAACAAAAATAAATGCTTTTTTATAGTTATTAAGATTTGTTTGTTAAACTATCATTGTTGCGTTTGTTTTCTACTCGTTTTGCAGCAATAATACCAATTTCATAAAGAATTGCAATTGGAATAGCAACAATAATTTGACTAATTAAGTCTGGTGGAGTAATAACCGCAGCTAAAATTAAAACACCAACAAAAGCATGTTTTCTATATTTTTTTAAGAAATCAGAAGTAATAATACCAACTTTTGCCAAGAAAAAAGAAGCAATTGGCAATAAGAAAAATAAACCTGTATAAAAAATAGTAGATAAAATCATTCCCATGTATGAATCGATGGTAAAGATGTTTTGTATTTTATCTGTAATTTGGTAATTTCCAAAGAATTGGATGGTCATTGGCGCAACTACAAAATATCCAAATAAAATACCCAGTAGGAATAGGATTGATATGTAAATAACTAGGCCACCCATTACGCGTTTTTCAGTTTCCTTCATTGCAGGACGTATAAAACCCCACATTTGGTAAAAGATGAACGGAGAAGAAACGACAATACCACCTAAAATACTTGTCCATAAAGCGTATGAAAACTGACCTGAAACATTCATACTTTGCATTTCAACAGGACTAGGAGGAGTACAGATTCCAAACCAATTACACATTAGTTTAAATGAAATGAAGTTGTTGTCCAACATAATCAGGAAAATGTTGTCCATTATCCACTTTTGATACCAAAATAAAATAGTTGCACATAGTATGATTGCAATGGAACATTTTACCAATCTCCATCTCAATTCTTCAAGATGCTGAAGAAAAGACATATTTTTATCATCATTCATTGATGCAAAAATAAAGAAAGGTTGTGAAATAGGAGGGATGGAACTGTTTTTTTTATAATATATTTAAAAATGATGTTAGGAGAATGTGAAAACTCATTTTTTTACTTCGATATTACCTATATTTACAGGCAAAAAACAGGAATAAATAAATGACGAAATTAAGTGTAAACATTAATAAAATAGCAACGATTAGAAATGCAAGAGGTGGAGATGTTCCAAGTGTAGTTCAGGTTGCAATTGATTGTGAACGTTTTGGAGCTGATGGGATTACAGTACATCCTCGCCCAGATCAGAGGCATATCACAACAAAAGATGTATATGATTTAAAAAAAGTCGTTCAAACGGAATTTAATATCGAAGGATATCCTGATACACGATATGTAGATTTGATTAAGGAAATTTTGCCTGCTCAAGCTACTTTGGTTCCTGATCCACCAGGTGTTTTAACCTCAAATGCAGGCTGGGAAACAAAAAAACATTTCGATTTTTTAAGTGAATTAGCTTCCGAATTCAAATCAATAGGAGTGAGAAGCTCTGTTTTCGTTGATACAAATTTGGAAAATATCGAATATGCTGCAAAAGCGGGGTTTGATCGTATTGAATTGTATACAGGTCCTTATGCTGAAGGGTTTGTTGTAAATAAAGATCAAGCGATTGATAAATATGTTGAAGCAGCAAATTTTGCAAAACAATTAGGATTGGAAATCAATGCAGGACACGATTTGAGTTTAGATAATTTAAAGTTTTTTAAAACAAAAATCCCGTTTCTGGATGAGGTCTCTATTGGTCACGCTTTAATTTCTGATGCTTTGTATTTAGGACTTGAAAACACAATTCAACGATATAAAATGTTGTTGAAAGATGAATTAATTTAGAAAATTTAGAATATTTTTGTCGAAAGGTGTTGTGAAATAAAAAAAAAATATATCTTTGCAAACCGATTTTGTCGGAATGAATTTTTGAGAAAAAAAGCAATTAAGAGTATAGATCATGAAAAGAACGTTTCAACCGTCAGTAAGAAAGAGAAGAAATAAGCACGGATTTAGAAGCCGTATGGCTACAAAAAACGGTCGTCGTGTATTAGCTGCACGTCGTCGCAAAGGAAGAAAGAAATTAACAGTTTCTGATGAACCTATGCACAAACGTTAATAGTAGCGTTCTATCGTTATAATATTTAACCGATTTCATTAGAAGTCGGTTTTTTTATTTAGTTTTAGTTTATATTATTTATGAAATTTTTTTAATTTATGGAAATTTTAGACGAAGTACCTCAAAACCAAAACAAGCAACGTCATGGATGTGTAACTGCATGGCTTGTCTTTATGATCATTGTAAATTCAATCTCTGGATTGGCCAATATCTTTTACAATGATATAATTGCAAGACAAATAGGAAATTCATCAGCTGGAATGTTTATTGTTCTACTAGGGGTTTTAGGATTACTAAACGTATTGTTTGCAGTATTTATCCTGAAATGGAAAAAAATGGGTTTTTGGGGATTTGCAGGTACAAGTGTTGTAGCATGTGTAATTAATGTGGCAGTAGGACTTCCTGTTGGGCAGTCACTTTTCGGACTCATTGGAATGGGGATTTTATACGCAATTCTACAATTCTCAGCAAATAATAAAACTGCTTGGGAAAATTTAGATTAAAACATTAACAAAAAACACCACCATTATTCACTGTTTAACTCTATTTTTCAAAAGAGTTTTACTAACTTTACGCAAGTTTATTAAATATGGATTTGTCAAGAGAAAATGTGTTAGAGGTATTGGGAAAAATCATGGATCCCGACCTTAAAAAGGATATTGTTTCCCTTAATTTTGTAGAGGAATTAAAAATAGATGGAAATTCAATTTCAGTAAATGTATATAGTTCAAATCCTGCATTACATGCAAGAAAACGTTTGCAAGAAGCTGTTGAGTTTAATTTAAAACGTGAATTCCCAAACAGTGAAATAATTTGTGCAGTTGCAGCTTTACCAGCTGAAGCGAAAGAAGCACATAGAAAGTTTCTTCCTGAAGTTAAAAATATAATTGCTATTGCATCTGGAAAGGGTGGGGTAGGTAAGTCTACTGTTACTGCAAATTTAGCTGGTGGATTAGCAAAGGCTGGATACAGAGTTGGGATTGTAGATGCAGATATTTATGGACCATCAATGCCAACAATGTTTGATGTGGTGACTGATCGTCCAACAATGATTGATGTTGAAGGAACTCCTAAAATCAGCCCAGTTGTGGCATATGGAATCAAAATTTTATCAATTGGTTTTTTTACTGATCAGGATAATGCTGTGGTTTGGAGAGGACCAATGGCTGCTAAAGCAATGACGCAGATGTTTACAGATGCCGAATGGGGAAAATTAGATTATTTATTAATTGATTTACCTCCAGGTACAGGTGATATCCATTTGTCTTTGGTTCAAACTGTTCCTTTAGATGGTGCTGTTATTGTTTCTACTCCTCAGGAAGTAGCATTAGCAGATGCTCGCAAAGGAATCAATATGTTCAAATTAGATACAATTAATGTTCCTGTAATTGGTGTTGTAGAAAATATGGCTTGGTTTACTCCTGCGGAATTACCTGATAATAAGTATTATATCTTTGGTCGTGATGGGGCCAAAAATTTAGCTGAAGGTATGGGAGTTTCGTTGTTAGGGCAAATTCCATTGGTACAAAGTGTTCGAGAAGCTGGAGATGTAGGTAAACCTGCTGTATTCCAAGATAATACTCCAACAAGTAGTGCATTTGAAGAATTAGTTCGTATATTTGTACAAGAGGTGGAAATAGTAAAAGCACAAAAATCTCTGAAAAAACAAAAAGCATGATTTCAAATAAAGTAGAATTAACAATTAAAGTGAATGAGGCACTTGAACAATTAAGACCTTATTTAAATGAAGACGGTGGTGATATGGAGTTGATTGATATCACTGACGAAGGAGTTGCTCAAGTAAGATTGTTAGGAGCTTGTAGCGGTTGCTCTATGTCAGCAATGACACTTAAAGCAGGGCTAGAAGCTAAAGTAAAAGAAATTGCACCAGAAATCATTGCAGTTGAAGCAATAAATATTGAAGAATTTATTTAAATTTTTATTTAAATATTAAAATACAGTTAAAGACGAACTAGTTTTATGCTAGTTTGTCTTTTTTTGTTTTAGTCCATTAGTTTTACAGGCTCTAAATTGTTTAATTCTTCTTCTGTAAATAATCTATAGTGGATTTTGAAGGTTTTTCCAAGTGGAGTTTCTAATGAAAAACCTCCAGGACCAAACCCTTCAAGTACATCTAGTGTGAAATGACTATATTTCCAATATTCGAATAAATCCCGATCGATCCAAAATTCAAAGCCTTCGACTAATCCAATTAGAACATCGTTCATTCGAGGAAAAAAACCACCTTTTTCAAAACATTGAGGCTGTGTTCCTTCACAACAACCACCTGCTTGATAAAACATTAAATCGCCATGAACGTTTTTTAATTCATGAATTAAATCTTTTGCTTTTTGAGTACTGTCTAATCTTGAAATCATAAAAACTAATTTAATAAAAAGAAGGCAGAAGTAAACTCCTGCCTTTCAAAAAAATGGTTAAAATTTAAAAGAAACCTAATTTTTTCTTGCTATAAGAAATTAACATGTTTTTAGTTTGACGGTAATGACCTAACATCATTTTATGATTCTCACGCCCAACACCTGATTGCTTATAACCTCCGAATGGAGCTCCTGCAGGATATGCATGATATTGATTCACCCATACACGTCCAGCTTGAATTGCTCTAGGAACTTGGTATAATTCGTGAGCATCACGAGTCCAAACACCAGCACCTAATCCATATAACGTATCGTTTGCAATTTCAATTGCTTCTTCCGTAGTTTTGAAAGTTGTAACTGAAACTACTGGTCCAAAAATTTCTTCTTGGAAAATACGCATTTTGTTGTGCCCTTTGAAAATTGTTGGTTTGATGTAATATCCTCCTGCTAATTCTCCTTCAAGATTGTTTACTTCACCACCAGTTAATATCTCTGCACCTTCTTCTTTTCCTAATTGAAGATAAGATTTAATCTTCTCTTCTTGGATTTTGGATGCTTGAGCTCCCATCATTACTGTAGGATCAAGTGGATTTCCAACTTTAATTGCATTCGTTCTCTCGACTACTCGAGCTAAGAATTTATCTGCAATAGATTCGTGAACTAAAATCCTAGAAGGACATGTACAAATCTCACCTTGGTTAAGAGCGAATAAAACAGCTCCCTCAATTGCTTTGTCTAAATAATCATCATCTTCATCCATTACAGAAGGGAAGAAAATATTTGGAGATTTACCACCTAATTCTAACGTTACTGGAATGATGTTTTCAGTTGCATATTGCATTACCAAACGACCTGTTGCAGTTGAACCTGTAAAAGCAGCTTTGGAAACTTTAGGATTTGTAACCAATGCACGTCCTAATTCTGCACCAAATCCGTTAACAATGTTAATTACACCAGCTGGAACAAGATCTTCGATTAATTCCATCAATACCAATATTGAAGTTGGGGTACTTTCAGCAGGTTTTAATATAACAGTGTTTCCGGCAGCTAATGCAGGAGCAAGTTTCCAAACAGCCATTAAAATTGGGAAATTCCAAGGGATAATTTGAGCAATAACCCCAATTGGCTCATGTACAATCAAAGAAACTGTGTTTTCATCTAATTCAGAATGAGAACCTTCTTCTGCTCTGATTACACCAGCAAAATATCTAAAATGATCGATTGCTAATGGAATATCAGCATTTAATGTTTCCCTAACAGCTTTACCATTATCAATTGTTTCAACAGCAGCAAGGTATTCTAAATTTGCTTCTAAACGATCAGCAATTTTATTAAGAATGATACTTCTTTCAGTTGCAGATGTCTTTCCCCATGTTTTGAATGCTTTTTCTGCTGCATTTACAGCCAACTCAAGGTCTTCTTTTGACGAATGAGCAGCTTTGGTAAATACTTTCCCATCAATTGGAGAAATATTATCAAAATACTTCCCGTTTACTGGAGCCGTCCACTTACCATCAATGTAATTATCATACACTGGTTTGAAGGATGGACGAGCTACTAATTTTTCATTTGAGCTCATATTTTTTTTGTTTAAAAATTTATCTGAATGCAATTTATTTATTAATTTGGAGATAAAATTGACATATACTATCAATAAATGTCAATATGTTATTAATGTGTGTAGTATGAATAATTTCATCAAAAAAATTTATAACCAATCGAAATTAGAAACATTAGTAGAAAATAAACAAACCTTTGGTACAGATGAAGTTGAACTCCATTTGTATGAGACCCAAACGAAAGCTTTTGATTTTGATTTGAGTTTTAATGATGTTTCATTAATTACAATGTTCGAAGGGAAAAAAGTAATGCATTTTGGAAAAGAAAATTCGTTTGATTTTTATCCAGAAGAATCGCTTATTCTTCAAAAAAATGAAAAAATGAATATTGATTTTCCTGAAGCTGAAATTGATAATCCAACAAGATGCATGGCTTTAATTTTATCTCCAGATGAAATCAGTGAGACGATAAACTTATTAAACGAAAATTCACCTAGATACAATAACGAAGAATGGAATTTAGAAGGTTCTATTCAGAAAATTGAAAATGATAACTATTTGAAAAATAACATTGAAAAATTGGTAATGTTAGCTTCTTCAAATCCAGAATATAAGAATACCTTAAGTAAGTTGGTTACAAGGGAATTGATTGTTTGTTTAATGCAGACGAAAGCTAGAAATGTATTACTTAAAAATACAAATCAATTAATTTCAAATAACCAACTAGCAATAGTTGTCAATTATATTCGAGAAAATTTAAATAAAACATTAACTATAGAAGATCTTGCAAGTAAGGCTTTTATGAGTAAAGCGTCCTTTTTTAGACATTTTAAACAGGAATTAGGGATGAGTCCTTACGATTTTATTATTTCTGAAAAAATTAATTATGCAAAACAACTTTTAAAAAATAAGAATTACTCAATTGCTGATATTGCAACGATGTTAGCTTTTGGTTCTGCAAGTTATTTTATTCGCTATTTTAGAAATGTCACTGGACAGACTCCTTTGAAATTTAGAAAGCAGTTTTTTTCTAAAGATTCACTATCGACTCAATTTTAGATGATTATACAGTTATTTATGCTGGATAGATTAACTTATTTTTTATCTATTTTACAACTTTGTGTTGTAATCAAAGAATAAGTTTTAAATTTGATTATTATTGTTCACTGTATGACCCTTGTAAAAGTAACTCTAACTTTTATAAAACTGAATTTAGTATGAAGCCTTCTATCGAATTATATAAATTGATAAAATCACTTACAAAATCTGAAAAGCGTTTTTTCAAACTGTCTTCCGGACTTCAATCAGGAGATAAAAATTATGTGAAAATTTTTGATTTTATTGATGCTCAATCTGACTATGATGAGGGAGAAATGAAAAAAATGTTTAAAAATGAAACGTTTATTAAACACTTATCTTCTGAAAAAAATCATTTATATCGTTTAATTTTAAAAAGTCTTAGAGCTTATTACAGTGAGGAATCATTAAGTAGTATTCTAAAGCAGGAAATTAAAAATGTTGAAATTTTATATAATAAGGCACTTTACAAGGAATGTGAAAAGTTCATAGTCAGAGCTAAGAAAATTGCACAAGACACGGAAGAATTTTATTATTGGAATGAAATTATTTCTTGGGAGAAGAAATTAAAAGAAGAATCTCTTGAAAATGGAGAGTTTGTAGATGATTTTGAATCACTTATTCAAGAAGAAGAAGAAGTGATTGAATATCGCGCCGAAAGGAGACGACAGATTGCAGAAGTGATTGATAAACTTCGAAATTTAGCAGAATATCAAGTGATTTATTCTAAAATTGATAATATATTCAGAACGGGAGGTTTTACACGTACTGCTCAGGAAGAATTACAAGTTGAACAAATAGCTGATTATCATTTGATAAAAGGAAAAAACACAGCTAAGTCCACCAGAGCTTCTTCTATGTGTTATTACATTAAAGGATTATGTGCTGCAACGAATAGAAATTATGTAGATAGTTATCTGTTTTTTAATAAAACAAAAACTATTTTAGACAATAATCCTATTATTAAACAAGATTTAGGACCTCGTTACATTCAAACAATCACTCATTTACTGAGATGTTATATCGATGGGGAAAAATTCAAAGAAGCGGAAGAATTAATAGCTGATTTAAGAAACTTAAAAGGAACCAAAGGTTTTAACACTATCAATACTGAAATAAAGATTGTGTCAAATGCATTCTTTATGAAGTTGTTGCTATTGCAAAGACAAGGCAAATTTGAAGAATCTATCTCATTGATTCAGAATATTGATGTTTTTATTCAAAATAATATTGATGTACTAAGCAAAGAACAATACATTTTGTTCATATATTATAAATCGGTAAGTTACTTTGGAATTCGTGATTTTAAAAAATCTCTTTCATTTATTAATGAAGTTTTGAATGATAACGAACAACATTTAAGACAAGATATTTATAGTTTTGCGCGTGTGTTCAACTTAGTTTTACATTTTGAACTTGAAAATTATGATTTTACAGAGTATGTAATAAAATCAACAAATCGATATTTAACAAAGCATGGAAGAGACTTTCCTACAGAAAATCTATTAATAAAAAACATTCGGAAATTATCGAAAAATGTTGTTGTAGACGATCAGCAAACAATATTTAAAAATTTAGAGAGCGAATTAATACAATTATTTAACGATCCGCACGAAAGAACAATTTTAGAGTATTTTAATCTAGCTGCATGGGTAAAATGTAAAATCAATAAAACGACTTATGTCGAGGAAGTTGTAAATGCTTTAAAATCTAAATGATCCAGTTACAACAATGTGATTTCTAACAAGCTTTGTTTCTGCTGTATTACTTCCGGCAAATGGATAATAATATCTATTTATTTGTCGATTTACATAAGCTAAATCAAGTGAAAAGTTATTGATTTTATATCCTAAACCACCACTATAAGAGATGTCTGGTTTTGAATCAACATTTTCTGATTTTTTGTAAGCATTACCATAATAAGAGAATCCTGCTCGAATGAAAAAGCGTTGTTGGATATTATATTCTATACCAGCTCTATAGTTTAACGCACTTGTTAATCGGGCTTTTGCATCAGCATTTTCCACTTTAAAATCATATTTATCATAAGTTATATCATTTGTGGATCTGAGTTTAGCCATATTGTATCCCACATATTCAACATCAGCACTAATAACAGCTTTCAATGCAATAACATATGAAGCACTTAACACTGTTCTAAGTGGTGTAATCATTCTATATTTGTATTGACCAGTTGGAATTAAATTATCAGGAATTTGAATATTTCCATTTTTAAAGTTACCAACCATGTTGGCAGTCCATTTGTCTTCTAAGGAAACTAAAGTAGGTGTGTGAAATGCAGCACCTAATCTAAAACCATCAGTTATTAGATAAATTACACCCAGCTTTAAATTCGCCCCAGTTCCTTTCGTCGCAAGTGAATAACTGTAATCAAAACCATTGAATAAAGTGTCTTGCACGGTTAATTCTTCAGAGTGTTTATAGCCTTCTTCATGTCTATAAGTTCGAATATTTAGTGACGCACCATAATATAGTTTATTCATTCTATTTCTTGAATAAGAAACAAAAAAATCATTTGTTCTGCCTTTTGTTGTTATTTCTCTATTCATTCTCATATCACCGTAGTTCAATGATGAATAATAAGACATGTTTGAGGGATCATAATTAATTGTATATGATTCCCAAGCTAATGACGTTGTAAAAGGAAAAAATTGACTCAACTCTTCAGGTGCATACCCTTGAGCTTGTCCCATGAAGTTTTCAAGTAAAGAAGGAAATTGTTGTCCAGAAATTGTTGTTTTTTGATGGTAATTATCAATTCGATTAATACCAAATGCAAATTGTGAGTACATATCACCTTGGTTTCTGCCTGATAAATCATTTGTAAGAACAATTCCAATAGAAGGGATAGAAAAGTTTGTTTTATTAGATGTTGTTGAATTATCCATGAAAGCAGAACTTGTACTACTGATTGTTGGTCCTAGAGAAAAACTAAATTGAGATGATGAAAATCGTCCCATTCCAGCGGGGTTAATTTGTACTGCACTAATATCAGCTCCTAATGCACCAAAAGCTCCACCCATTGATTCAAAACGAGCAGAGCCTCCATGATAATGTTTTGAAAATCTATATAAATCGGCATCATTTTGTGAAATTCCTACCCAACTAATCCCCAACATGACAAACAAAACCGTAATCTTCATAAATTTTCTTTACTTATTTTTAAATTAATATTATCTTCTACCTCCTGAACTTCCAGATCCACCACCAGAGCTTCTATTTGCACCACCAGAAGATGAACTTCCTACACTGCTTCTAGAAGGCGATGAACTTATGGATGTACCTCTATTTGTATTCATACTTGGGCTAGAAGTACTTCGTTCAAATCCGCCACTATTTGTATTGGTTCTATTAACGTTTGTGTTCATTCGAACATTTGAACTTGGAGAAGTCGAATTCCTCGAAGGATAATTACCTTCATAATTTGAACTTGCTCTATTCGTTGTTGCTCTTGAATTAGAATTTTCATTCATTCTTTCAGACGTTCTTGTACTTGAAGAATTTGAAGTAGTATTCATTCTACTATTATCTAATGTTCTGTTACTCTCAACAACTCTCGAAGAGTTGTCAATCGTTCTATTTGGTGAATTAGCATTTGTTCTACTTAAAACATCTCTAGGTGCAACTTCGCGAACTGTACTGTTTGCTCTAGTATGATTAGGAGCTAAATTACCACTTGAATTAATTTTTCCTGACTTTACAGTTGCAGAAGAGTATGTTCTTCCAGATGGATTGTAAGTTCCAGAAGCTGAAGTTCCTCTTGGTCCTCTAATCGTATTGTTAACTGAGGATTGATTTCCTGTATTGCTCCAACCATTCATGTTTCCTCCGTATCCATAACCAGCACCATAACCATAAGGTAAATACCCCATTCCATAACCATAAGGTGAGAATCCCATTCCGAAACCACCATGACCATATCCCATTCCACCTCCATATGGATAGTACATTCCGTTTCCATACCATTGATTGTACATCATATAGCTAGATGACATGTAAGGGTACATGTTGAAGCTACTATATCCCCAATATCCAATAGATGGATGATAACTACCAAAAGTTGTATAATTTGGGTGATGATTTGTTATCATGAATCCCATTCGAGAAAAAGAATTCATTCTATTGTGTGGAGAATGAATACTTGATCTTAACCATTCGTTATAAGAACAACCACAACCATCAAACCATCTCCATTGATCCAAACAATTTTGTCTGTTTACTAAAGCGACTTCATCAGAATATGTCATTCGATCATTAACATTCCCCTGTTTTCTACTTTTAAAAGATGCATATGAAACTTCATCAGCAGTTGATTCCCCAATCGGAAGTTCACTCGCTTTTACTGAATAAATATCGTCATGAACAATCGAATTAGAAGTTGCACAAGATACAAGAACTAAACTTGTTATTATGAATGTTGGAAATATCGTCTTCATGGCTTCAAAATTTTATTTTCTTAAAAATAAGACTTATTTTATAAATTTGCAATTCAAAAATAGTAATACATCCTTTTTTAACAATAAATTAAGTATAAATATGTCTCAAAAATACGTTACAAGAGAAGAAGATTATTCAAAATGGTACAATGAAACGATTGAACGTGCAGATCTTGCTGAAAATTCAGGAGTTCGTGGATGTATGGTCATCAAACCTTATGGATATGCAATTTGGGAAAAAATCCAAGCTCAATTAGACAAAATGTTTAAAGAAACAGGTCATCAAAATGCTTATTTCCCATTG
>DAIOWV010000018.1:31748-43641 GCA_036758285.1 Taishania sp.
AAAAAAATGCAGAAGGTTTTGCGAAGGAATGTGCCGTTGTAACGCATTACAGACTTAAAAATGACGAAAATAATCCAGGGAAACTAATTGTAGATCCAGAAGCAAAATTGGAAGAAGAGTTAATTGTTCGTCCGACTTCTGAAGCAATCATTTGGAATACATACAAAGGTTGGATTCAATCATATAGAGATTTACCAATTTTAATAAATCAATGGGCAAACGTTGTTCGTTGGGAGATGCGTACTCGTCTTTTTTTAAGAACAGCTGAATTTTTGTGGCAAGAAGGACATACTGCTCATTCAACGAAACAAGAGGCATTTGAGGAAACTGAACGTATGTTAGGTGTGTATGCAGAATTCGCAGAAAATTTTATGGCAATGCCTGTTATTCAAGGAAGAAAAACAGAAAGCGAACGTTTTGCAGGTGCCGATGATACGTTGTGTATTGAAGCAATGATGCAAGATACAAAAGCGTTACAAGCAGGAACATCACATTTTTTAGGACAAAATTTTGCCAAAGCTTTTGATGTGAAATTTACTGATTCTGAAGGTAAATTGGATTATGTTTGGGCAACGTCTTGGGGGGTATCTACTCGTTTAATGGGAGCTTTAATCATGACACATTCCGATGATGAAGGTTTGGTACTTCCTCCAAAATTGGCTCCAATTCAAGTTGTAGGTGTTCCGATTTTTAGAACTGATGAGGAATATGATGCAATAGGAAAGAAATTTGATGAATTAGCAGTTAAATTGAAAGCCCTTGGAATTTCATTCAAATATGACCATGATAAAAATCGTCGACCAGGATGGAAATTTGCTGAACATGAGGCAAAAGGTGTTCCAATCCGTTTAGCAATGGGACCTAGAGATTTAGAAAATGGAAATGTTGAAGTAGCTCGAAGAGATAATAAGACTAAAGAAGTTGTTGCTTTTGAAGGACTAGATACTTTTATTGTCAATTTATTAAATGAGATTCAAGATAATTTATTTCAAAGAGCCCTTACTTTCAGAAATGCAAATCTTCACAAAGTAAATACATACCAAGAGTTTAAAGAAAGATTAGCTAAAGAAGGTGGTTTTTACTTGGTTCACTGGGATGGTACAGCTGAAACAGAAGCGAAAATAAAAGAAGAAACTCAAGCAACAATTAGATGTATCCCTTTTGATTCTAAAGAGGAAGGTGTGTGTATGGTTACAGGTAAACCGTCGAGTCAACGAGTTGTTATTTCTAAAGCATATTAAGATGGCAGATAAAAAAATAATTGATTCGTTAAGTCCGAATTCAAAGAAAATAGTTGATTTATTATTGGATAAATCAGCTCTTAAGCAAGATGTTTTTGAAGATTCTACACAAGCATTTGGACTTTTAAAAGATTTGGTTAAAGAAGAAGTTGAGCTATTAAAAAAATGCATTGATGATAAGCGAATTAGATTGGCTATAGTAGAGAAAAGCCAGTCTGAATTTCAAGTTTTCATCGGTAGTGATGTACTTGTTTATCAGGTGCATTCGAATGTTTTTCGTTTAGATGATAATCATCCTCAATGGCAAACAAATTATTTAAAAGAAGATAATTCAAGAGGTTTTTTTGGAATCATTCATGTCTATAATTTCTTAGCAGAATCATTTTTACAAAATCGTTTTAATGATACGGGGTATTTAATTGGTCGAATTTTTGTGAATAAAGACAGACACTTTTTTGTTGAAGGAAAAGGACAGTTAGACTTCTTGTTCAAGGATGTCGCTAAAGGTGAGTGGAGAGACGAATCGATTCGACATATCATCCAAGTTTCATTGGCATATGCCTTAGATTTTGATTTATATGTTCCGCCTTACGAAATGGTTCAAGAGTTAAATGTTGGACAAATGCAATCGCTAGGTAATAGTAATCAAGCAGCAACGGGTAAACGATTAGGGTTTAAACTGAAATCTGAAGACGAAGAATAATTCATAAATATTATTTATGATAATGGGAGATTGATAACAATCTCCCATTTTTTTTGCTGTAAAATTTTATTTGGCGATGTTTTTTTATTTACTTAATTGTAATTCAGGTATTTATATATTTAAGTCTAGTTTTTACTTCATTTAAATTGTTTACACTAAAAAACATGACAAAAATCATATTTTTCACTGTTTGTAAGTCATTCTTTCCCGATGACAATTGGATGACATTTGTACTATGGGAATAATATACATCATGTTGATAGTAAGTTTGATTATTGCGCTGGTTTTCTTAGTGTTTTTTATTTGGTCAATAAGAAACGGGCAATTTGAAGACGATTACACTCCATCTGTACGAGTTCTCTTTGATGATGAAAATAAAAATCAACAAAAAAGTAAAACAAATCAAACAAACGATGGAACTTCAGAAGTTTAGTTACGACAACAAAATTGTCAAGTATTTTGCATATGCCACCATGATATGGGGTATAATCGGAATGTTGGTTGGGTTAATTGTTGCATTGCAATTGGCCTTACCCGAATTTTTTAATGACTATTTAGGATTCAGCTTTTTATCCTTTGGACGATTACGTCCTTTGCATACCAACGCTGTGATTTTTGCCTTTGTAGGAAACGGAATTTTCACAGGAGTTTATTATTCCATGCAACGTTTACTTAAAGCACGTATGTGGAGTGATAAATTGAGTTACATTAACTTCTGGGGATGGCAGTTTATCATCGTTTGTGCAGTTGCAACTTTACCTTTCGGAATCACATCTTCGAAAGAGTATGCCGAATTGGAATGGTGGATTGACATTTTAATTACCTTGATTTGGGTTGTATTTGGTTGGAACATGTTTGCAACTATTCTTAAACGAAGAGTAAAACACTTCTACGTAGCGATTTGGTTCTTCATAGCTACTTTTGTAACAGTTGCTATTTTGCACATTTTTAACTCGTTTGCAATTCCTGTTAGCTTTTTTAAAAGTTATTCGTGGTATGCAGGTGTACAAGATGCCTTGGTACAATGGTGGTACGGACACAATGCAGTTGCCTTCTTCTTGACGACTCCATACTTGGGATTGATGTACTATTTCGTTCCTAAAGCTGCTAATCGCCCAGTGTATTCTTATCGTTTATCAATCATTCACTTTTGGGCATTGATTTTTATTTATATCTGGGCAGGACCGCATCACTTACTATATACTTCCCTTCCTGATTGGGCGCAGTCACTTGGAGTTGTTTTCTCCGTGATGTTGATTGCGCCTTCATGGGGTGGAATGCTGAACGGTTTGCTGACTCTTCGAGGTGCTTGGGATCGAGTACGTGATGATGTAACTTTGAAATTTTTAGTTGTTGCCTTGACGTGCTACGGTATGGTCACATTCGAAGGACCTTTATTGTCATTGAAAAACGTAAACATCATTTCTCACTTTACCGATTGGACTGTAGCACATGTACACGTAGGAGGTTTGGGTTGGAACGGAATGTTCACATTTGGAATGCTATATTGGTTATTTCCACGACTTTTCAGAACAGAACTTTATTCTAAGAAATTAGCGAATGCACACTTCTGGATTGCGACTTTGGGAATTATCTTATATGTGATTCCAATTTACATTGCTGGATTTGTTCAAGGATTAATGTGGCAGGAATTCAATCCTGATGGAACACTTGTTCACGGTGAATTTGTAAAAACGGTTACAGATTTAAAACCATTCTACATGTTCCGTTCAATCGGTGGTTTTGTATTCATCATTGGAGCTGTTATGATGTTCTACAACTTGTTTAAAACTGCTAAAAAAGGAAATTTCTTAGCAAACGAAGAGGCAGAAGCCCCAGCTTTGAGTGCTGTAATGCATCACGAAGAAAAAGAAGGATGGCACAAGAAATTGGAAAGAAAACCAGTTCAGTTTATGATTTTGAGCATTATTGCGGTTGCTATTGGTGGATTGATTGAAATAATTCCTACGGCAATTGTTAAATCCAATGTTCCAACAATTGCAAGTGTGAAACCATATACACCACTGGAATTGGAAGGACGTGATTTGTATGTCAAAGAAGGTTGTTACAACTGTCACTCACAAATGATTCGACCATTGCGATTTGAAACTGCACGTTACGGTGAATATTCCAAAGCAGGTGAATTTGTTTATGACCATCCATTCCAATGGGGCTCGAAGCGAACTGGACCTGATTTGGCTCGTGAAGGAGGATTGAGAAGTCATTATTGGCATTACCAACATATGATTCGTCCGAAAGAAGTTACTCCTGGTTCTATCATGCCTGCTTATCCATGGCTACGGGACAATGATTTGGATATTTCATTGACGAAAAGTAAAATCGAAGCAATGCAAACACTTGATGTCCCTTATGCTAAAGGATATGAAAATCAAGCAGTAAGTGATTTGAAAGCACAAGCAAAAGAAATTGCAACAGCTTTAGTGACAGATATCTACAATAAATTGCCAAAAGATATTCAAAAGGAATACAATTTTGATGCAGAAGTTGCAAAAATGGAGAAAAAGGAAATAGTTGCATTGATTGCTTACTTACAACGTTTGGGTACAGATATTAAGGCAGAAAACAAAACTGAAAAATAAGATCACCATGTTACGATTTATAAAACAAAATTTGGAAACAATAACGGGAGTAGAAATATTCCCTATTATTTCCCTACTGATTTTTACTTTATTTTTTTTAATCGTCTTGATTCGAGTAATCAGAATGAAAAAGTCAGCAGTTGCAGAAATGAGCTGTTATCCACTGAATGATGGAAATGAAGAAAATGAACAACAAAACACAGTGAAGCCATGAGAAAAAATCAATTCTTTTTAACACTCGCAGTGGGATTTCTTTCATTTGGAACTTTTGCTCAAGAAGCTGCTGTAGAATCAGTTTCAACAGTAGCTGAGCCAGTCGTAAAATTGGTTCCCAACTACTCGAAAAATCTGGATTTATTTATTGCATCTTTCATTTTAACTGCGGTTTTGTTGCTTGCAATCACAATGCTTTCATATAGTATAAAAGTTTTGCTTAATTCGGATTCGTATGCTGAAAAACTTTTGAAACGAAGAGAGGAGGATGCTAAAAATGGTGGTAAAATTTTGCCTTTAATAATCTTGGGTGTTTTTCTTTTCGCAGGTAATAATTTGATGGCCCTAAGTTTTACTCCAGGTGAAGAAGACATGCCTTGGCTTCGAATTGAAAAATCTGATTTGATGTTCATGTTGGTTCTAAACATAATTCTTTTGGGAATTGTTCTCTATTTGCGACGATTGTTTAATCAATTGGTGGAAAACGTTCGTATCAAAAAAGAACAAAAAGTAAAAGAAGTAGCACGTACTTTCAACAAAATTAATTCCATTTTGACAAATGCGGTTCCGATTGAAAAAGAAGCCAAAATTGTGTTGGAACATGAATACGATGGAATTCGTGAGTTGGACAATAATCTTCCACCTTGGTGGGTCTGGATGTTCTTCGCAACAGTGATTTTTGCTGTTGGTTACATGATGCATTTTCACGTTATAAAAACAGGAGATTTACAAATTGCAGAATACAACAAGGATATGAAGAAATCAGAGCAAGATGTACAGGATTATCTTTCCAAAATGGCGATGAATGTCGATGAAACAACTGCAACGTTAATGACAGAAGAAAGTGATTTGACTGCAGGTAGATCTATATTTGCCAACAATTGTATTGCTTGCCACAAAGAGAAAGGAGAAGGAAACATTGGACCAAACTTAACAGATGAGTATTGGTTGATTTCAAACGATATCAAGATTTTATTTCAAACAATTAAAATGGGTACAGCAAACGGAATGCCTGAACATGCTTCTAAATTGAATCCAATTCAAATTCAACAAGTAGCATCTTTTGTTTTGAGTCTACCTTACACACCAGGTAAGGATCCAGAAGGTAAGAAAATGGACAAGAATGTAGAAGCTGAAGTAACAGAGTAAATAAATCAAAGTCATGGCAGAGGACGAAGAAGGATTCAGGGACAGAATTGCCACTGTAGACGAGAAAGGGAAGAGGATTTGGATCTTCCCTAAAAAACCATCTGGAAAGTATTTTACCAAACGAAAGGTTGTTAGTTACCTTTTGTTGATACTGCTTTTTGGAATTCCGTATGTCAAAATTGCTGGAGAACCTTTTCTTATGTTCAACATTCTTGAGAGGAAGTTCATCATCTTCGGGAAAATATTCTGGCCGCAAGATTTGTACCTGTTTGCGTTGGCAATGATTATTGGAGTGATTTTTATCATCTTTTTCACCATCATCTTCGGTCGGTTGTTTTGTGGTTGGATTTGTCCTCAAACGATTTTTATGGAAATGGTTTTTCGAAGAATCGAATATTGGATTGACGGTGACTTTACACATCAAAAAAAGTTAAGAGAAGCTCCATGGGACAAAGAGAAAATTTTCAAACGGGTTTTGAAACACACTATATTTTGGATTATCTCTTTTGCGATTGCAAATACTTTCCTTGCTTATATTATCGGAAGTGACCAATTGTGGAGAATTATTCAAGAACCAGTCGGTCAACACATTGGCGGATTTGTAGCTATCATCATTTTTACAAGCGTCTTTTACTTCGTGTTTGCTCGTTTACGAGAGCAAGTTTGTACTACGATTTGCCCTTATGGACGCTTGCAAGGAGTATTGATGGATCAAAACACAATGGTTATTGGATATGATTACAAACGAGGAGAAGAAAGAGGTAAATTCAGGAAAAAAGAAGATAGAAAAACAGTAGGGAAGGGAGATTGCATCGATTGTAGGCAATGTGTAAATGTTTGTCCAACAGGAATTGATATCCGAAATGGAACACAATTAGAATGTGTCAATTGCACTGCTTGTATTGATGCTTGTGATCACATGATGGACAGTGTTGGTTTGCCAAAAGGTTTAATTGGTTACAAATCTGAAAATGGAATTAGCGAAGGAAAATCATTTGAAATTACACCAAGAGTTAAAGCCTATTCGGCACTTTTGATGGGATTGGTTCTCACTTTATCCATTTTATTAATAACACGAAATGATTTCCAAACCAAAATCACACGTCAACGAGGAACCACTTTTCAGGTGACCCAAGACGGTCAGGTGAGCAACATTTTTGAAATTTATTTGTTGAATAAAACCCGAAAAAGTTACTCGATCGAATTGAAATTACAAGGAAAACACGGAACAATTGAGACTGTAACTAAAAATTTAATTCTAAAGCCAGAGCGTGAATTGAAAGAACGATTTATCATTAAAATTCCTTATCGTGAAGTACAGGAAAAAGAAGTAATGTTTATTGATGTTTATGGAAACGGAAAGAAAATACAAGAAGTAAAAACAAAATTTATAGGTCCAACATTTTAAACGAAAACATATGAATTGGGGAAAAGGAATAACAGTAGTAATGATTTTGTTTATGGGGTTCATCATCACTTTGACAACAATCATGATGCGTACAAGTACAGATCTTGAATCGGAAGATTATTATTCGAGAGAAGTCAATTACGAACAAGAAATTCAAGCACAAAAAAATGCCAATGAGCTTGAAAAAATAAGTATCAATGAAGACGAAGAACACGTAGTATTGAAAGTTTCTGAAAATATTAATTTGCCAGCTGTAAAAGTGAATTTTATTCGACCAAATGACAAAAAAAAGGATAAAACATTCGACTTTCAAGATAGTAAAACACTTTTGATCTCAAAAAAAGAATTGGAAAAAGGAATGTACAAATTGGAAATACTATATCAGTACGAAGGAAAATCGTGTTTACAAAAAGAAGAAATAACACTTTAGCAAATGTTTGATGTCTATGTCAATGGATTGATTTTGGGACTTGGAGCTTCACTTCATTGTCTGGGAATGTGTGGACCATTAGTTATGGCTGTTCCCATGAAATCAAATAATGTTTACGACCGAGTATGGGGAATTACTCAATACCATATTGGTAAAACTACAACTTACGCTTTACTAGGTTTGTTAGTTGGTATTGTCGGAATTAGTATAAAAACATTTCAATGGATGCAAATGCTTTCGGTTATTTGTGGTGTTCTGATAGTCTTGTTTGCCTGGGCAAAATTTGTCAAAATCTCTTTCGGAAAGTCGTTTGTACAGAAATTTACCCAATTTTCAGGAAGAATGCTCAATAAACTGTTTAAATCGAATTTACCATTTAAACCTCTGTTTTTTGGAAGTATTAACGGACTCCTGCCATGTGGGCTTGTATACATTGCACTTATTAACAGTATTTTGGCAGGAAGTCCGTTTCAAAGTATGTTAGCAATGGTCTTTTTTGGATTGGGAACAGTACCAATCCTAACCTTTGCCAGAGTTATTTCGCAACGTTTGAAATGGAAAACCAACCGATGGACACCAGTTTTGGTCACAGTTGTAGGCGTGATGATTATTGTAAGAGGATTGAATTTAGGTATCCCATACATCAGTCCAAAAATTGATATACAAATTGTGTCTAACGCAACTGATTCAAAAGAAAAGAAGGAAGTGGTTATGAGTTGTTGTACTTCAAAAACTTCTTGTGAAAAGTAATTGAATATTTGGGGTATGTCCTCTCAGGTCTACTGTCCACTTATATCTCTTTGAAGGATGCTACTATGATTACTGATACAGTGAAAAAAGAACGGGCTTTTGTTTTCAAAAGCCCGTTCTTTTTTTATTAAATTATTGATTTTTAATGTTTAGGGTAAATGTTAGGATTGAAATATCCATTTATTTTACTCCAATATCAACAATTGCGCTTTGGTTGACTGTTTATCAATAGTAACGTGAGTAATGTATGTTCCTTTCTTGATGTGTGATAAATCAATACGTTCGCCATTGCTATTTGAGAAATCCTTGCTAAACACCTCTTTTCCTGTGATGTCTAATAGACGAATGTTTATTGTTTCTCCAATCATATCGGTTAAATCAAAATAGATCACACCTTCTGAAGGATTTGGATATAGCGATACGGTTAGTTGTTCTACCGATTCTTTCAATTCTTCTGAGTTATAAATTGGAGCAAACTTAGACCTTTCAGATGTAAGGGGTAAAAATGTTGGCATTTTCGATGGTCCATTTATTATTTCATAGAGAATTTTTGAATGAGCAACAACAATTGAATCTGTTGAGGTCATGAGGTCTTCCAATTGTGTGATAATTGTTGAGTCGGCTTCAATAGCATCTTCAATTGTTGTAAAAGCACCAATACTGTATTTCAAATCAGATAAATTCAAATAGTCTTTACTTACAAAAGGAGTGATTCTGTGTTTTGATTCGCCATAATTGTTTTGTTCTCGAATTGCTTTTTCAACAAGATATAAACTAGCTTTTATTTTATTTATTGCTTTCAGCTTAGTTGCTAAAGAGTCTGCATCAAAATCATCACTCATGTAGATTTCGTGAATGTACTGATTTTCTAAGATTGCTATTTCATCCTTCACAAATTTTAAATTATTTCTCAATAATTTACTAGGTGTTAACCTTTTGTCATTCTGTCTACTTGTAATCATATTTTTAACTCTAACAGGAAGTGTTGAGTTTTTCACAGCTTCTAGCATGTATTGCGTCAGATTTGAGTTATTCAATAAGATTGTTTGTTTGTATTCTGAGCTTGCAGCTGAATTCAAATAGGCAATCAATACTTTATCTGATAAGTAAGGTGAAGTACTGTTTAGCTGGTTAAACGTTGCAACACTTGTAGGGAAAGTAGTTATTGACTCCAATAATCCCTGTGTATTTCCTCGATCAAGAATGGTATTTAAAGAGTCCAATTTCTTGCCAAAAAAGACCAGGCTGTCTAAAGGAACTATAATAATTATTTTCGATGGACATGTATTTGAATTTGGTGCTACAGGGATAAAATTATATTCTGCTTGTTGTAATGAGACCATCGGACTTCTGTCATTGGCAATATGGTTAGAATGATTTAAATGTACGTAATCAATTGCTTGTTGATATGGATATACATTATTTGGGGCACTGTAGGTCGCCATTTTTATATCGTGCTCTGGTAAAGTCGAAACTGCATCCGAAAAATAATTTCTGGCAGCGGCTAAACGTGCGGCATTTTCACTTGTAAGTTCTACCGTTCCTTGCTCTTTATCTATGATTCCGTTAATTCCCAAATCTGCTTCGTAAATGTCTTTTACGAATGTGTTGCATTTCCATTGTAGGCCTGTTGTTCCATCATTTGTGATACCGTCCTGGCTTCCATTAATGTATTCTGACTGACCACCAACCTTCAAATTTTTAAATGTATTTTTGTAAACTAAGTTGGTTGAGTTACCTGAACTTCTTATTATCAACCCATACGAATTACTAACTATTCCATTGATCCCTTCAAAAGTATTTTCTTGAATGGTATATCCAGATGAACTTGTTAAAAAACCACCTGTTGTTTGAATATTTGTATGTTCGCGAATACGAAATTTATTTTGGACAATACGTTCATTTTTTGTTCCTGCACAATAAATTCCGTAAGTACAGTCGGTGAATTCATTTTTGCTTACGGTATAAGTAAAGTCATTTGAATTGGAAGCATAGATGCCATACGACAAATTAATAAACTTACTAGGGTTTGAAAAGCAATTGATAGGCATACAGCTATTAGAAACTATAAATTGAGAATTTGTAGAACGAATTCCGAGTCCTTGATATTTATATGCGGTATGGTCTTGTCTAAATTCGCTACCATTAACTCTCACACCTTTAACACTTTCCATCTGTAATAAAAAATTGAATGGAGGAGCAATCATTTGATTGTCCCAGTAAAGTTGAGATGAGGCGATATAAGAAATGTTGTTTGCTCCATTAGAAGCAACGTAGGGTTTGAAATAAATTCCGGTTCTATTGTTAACAATCTTTGAATTTTCTACAGTAACAATACCTCCGTTTCGTGTACTTTGATAAGAAGCTTGAGAAATGACCCCATTTATATTTTCATTGCGTCGAGCCAATAGAACCCCCACATGTGCATGTTCTATTTTTGAGTTGTTTTGCATGCGTAAGACACCTTGTGTAGAGTTAGTAACACTTCCTTGCAAAGCAGTAGTATTTCCCCATACTTCTACACCTAGCCAGATTTCCTTGTCACCACAGGATTCATAATTGGTCAAAGTGGTGTAGTCCAGTATAAGTTTTCCTCCTTGCTCATTTCCTGTTCCATTTTCAATAACCAATCTCGCTCCTGGCGCAAAACGAATAATCATGTTTTGAATGGTAAGCGTAACACCAGCTTTGATACGCAATTCTTTTTCGATGTTGATAACTGACTGACCCCAAGCAATACTATTAAAGCCTGCATTCCATGTACTATTTGTTGTTACATTGTAAGTAACTGCGTGAAAAAGGCTGGGTTGTATCGTTTCATAAACTGCAGGGCTTCCGTCTATCTGGTCTTGGAGAAGGCGTAATTGAGCAACATTAGCAATACCTGGTGAACCTTGAGAATAGGGGTAATTTCCTATTGGAACGGCAGTAGCGTTCAATGTTGGTGTTGTATTGACATTTGAAATACGTGCCAGATAATTTTGTCGAGGTATATAAATGTTACCATCTTTTGCCATTTCTACCTGTCCGATACTTAAATCTTCTAAATTGCTTAATTCGTACTTTACAGGAGTAGCGCTACTGATATCCCAATAATCTAATGTAGAATTGGTTGGCGTATATTTTTGGTGAGTAATAAAAACCTTGTTACCATCTGCTGAAAATTCAAATCCTCCAATTCTTTTTTGGTACAAAGGAAGCGTAAATAAATTGTGAGTATAACCACAAATTTTGTGACTGTTTGATATAAAGGTCCCTGATGCGTTTGCGTCAATAGTAATGACTCCATATTCAGAAGCAGAACTACTAGTCCTCCTAATCAAGCCCTCTATTCCCAATCGGATATTTCCATTACTGAGACGAATTGCTTCTATCTCTCCACGACGTGTATCATTTCCT
>DAIOWV010000019.1:0-11218 GCA_036758285.1 Taishania sp.
CTGTGCAGTCACGCTCTACTGTTACAGTTTGATTTCTTTCTTTTTTACAACTTGTAAACATTGTTGCCAAAACGAGTAGAATTAAAATTGTTGAATATGTTTTTTGCATGTAGTATGTGTCTTTTAGGTTTTAATAATTTATCTAAAGTAAAAACGATTGTTGAAACGATTTATTGTCTATTGTCGAAGGCGGGGATTTTTAGCACTAAAGTTCAATCGAAGAACTGCTGTTGAAATTAGCACTAAACCGCTGTTATAGGTAGATTTTATTCCTTACTCCATTCGTACCAATAGTTTTTACATATTTCATCGAATTGGTCAACTGTCAATTCTTTTTTGTTCTGGTCAAAGATTTTAATTTTCTTGCAACTAAGTGTCAAGTTTCCCCAGCAATAATCAAATCTTGTGTTGTCTGTTGCGGTCATTTTAAATTTGCCTATAACGGTTTGCAAATAGAAGGGGGGCTAACAAACGATAATTGTATTGCCACTTGCTTTGATTTGCTGTTATAAGCAGATTAATCTAAATCATCTTTCACTTTTTTTGACTTCCAAGGATAAAGTTGAAAGCGACGAGAAATTTCAAAATATAATCCTGTTCCTTTACTTCCCTCGCTAAATACATATTGTCTAGTACCTGATAAATCATTAATCGTTACTCTTGTACCTATAAACGAAAGGTCGTGATTTTTTGTTTTAGTTGGAAAACTAAAGGTAGAGTAAACAGAAAAAGAAAACAGATAATAATTTTTAATCATTAAATCAGTTGAAAGCCCTAATAAACCATGGAAATTTTTTCTATCTCCTGCATTTAATGAATGATCTATTTTCATTCCGACATTTTCTGCAATAAGAGAATATCCACCTTCATAAATCCAGGCATCTAACTGAGGTGTTTTATATGTGTTGACATTCAAACCTAAACCTGCAATGATGTATGGAACAACCCCAAATTTTTTATCCTCAAATTTAACAGGGTTAATCAATTTATATTGAGCAGACAGATGAAAACGATTGGTTTGGACTCCGATATGAAAACTGTTACCTCCGTTGGGATAATAATTCTTATACCCTCCGTAAACAGTATTGTCGCTGTAAGAAGTTGTATAAAAACGATTACCTGAACGTGTTTCATCTGTTGACCATCCAAAATCAAACAACCACCTGTCATTTAATCCGATTCCTCCTTTTATTCCCAACCCCAAGCTAGAAAACAAAAGATTTCTCGATTGATACTCAAAAAATTCATTTTGATAACTCTTCTTATCATATACTTGAGAGCGACTATAATGACCTTTAACATTGATGACAGGAGCGATGTAGAATGAAGTCTGAGAAAAAACAATTCCAGACATTCCAATAAATAAACAGAATAGCAATTTCATAATCAACAAATATAAAAAAATGGGGATTTAAACAATCCCCAAATAAGAATGAATAGAATTAAACCTTGATATGATTGGAATTTTTGATATAAAGACGATCAAATAGAGCTTTGGTAATTAACAACATCATAAGGACTTATTAGTACCGTGTTAACGGTAGGTTATTTTTGTGTTTCAATATTTTTTTTAGCATTTTCGTTTTCAGGGTTCAATTCCAAAGATTTTTTATAGGCTTTCAAGCTTTTTTCTTTTTTTTCTAAAAGTAGTAGAACCTCTCCTAAACTATCAAAAGTATTAAACGCTTTTGGATATAATTTGGTGTTCAAAATGAAAATTTCCAAAGCATCCTTCTCTTTTTTTGAATTAAGTAATTCATATCCAAAACTATTCAATTCTTCTTCACTCGTGTTGTAGGTAGTAGATTTTAATTTTTTCTTGTGTTCGGATTTTATAAACTTAATTGTTTGTTTTATTGAATTAGATGTAGCGTGAAATTCTGAAATTGGTTTCAAGTTCATATTTCTCTCTTTTACAAGCTGCTCTGCAAGTGTTTCTACATTGTATTCTTTTCTTTCTTTGTCAGATATTTTCGTTGAGTCAATTTGGTATCTTACAAATTGACCGTTTGTAGTATTATTCTTTATGTATTGTGTTCCATAAATTTGAGGTTTTCCTTGTCTCATCAAATCTCTGTCAATAGCAGCAGCCAATAACCATTTATTGATTGTTGTGTCTAATTCTATGGCTTTTTTCATATGTTTGACCGCCATTGAAGAGGCGATGGTGTCATTACCATGTTGAAAAATCATTGCAGAATTATAGTAGTCCCTTCCTGTAATAATTTGCCCCGATTTTATCATTTCATAAACTCTTTTTTCTCTTTCTTTATCTTGTTTAGATAAAATTGACCAATCAATATTTTTTGACATTCTTGAACTTTGGTCTTCATCATACATTTTTTGTAGTTCACTATTGTCTGTTTGAGCAAAAGAAACAATAGGAAAAATTAAGAAAATTAAAAACTTTAATAAATTATTTAATTTCATGGTATTTAATGTGTTTATCATATTTACTTTTTTGCACGGTCATTGTTAGCGGTTCGTTGCTATTTTTTCTCATTATATTTTCTACTGTTAATAATTTTAAATTCTTGGTTGTACGAAATATATCGAATTGGAGTGATTTTTTAATTTATTAAAATTATTGTTTTTATCATTTAAATAGATTATTTATCTATTTGGGGAAAATTACTTGTCAAAAAAATAATCCGCTATTGATTAAGCCATTCAATAGCAGTTTTAATTACACTGTCGTTTTTGGTGTTTGATAAGTCTGGCACCATTAAATCAGGAGTAATTTCTCCTTTGTAGCTTTTACCCGTTCTATCCATTATATATGTTCTTGCCAATAAAAGTTGTCCACCATTAGACAGTCGGAAAGTATAATTAGCCGTTGTATATCCTGCCGATTTTTGTCCAAAGGATTTTACATTAGGTAATCCTAGAAAAGAAACAGCAGTCATTTCTCCACTGCTTCCAGTGTTTGAGTCGAACAAAACTGCAATTTTTACTTTATTATTTTTTATTTTATAAGTATTTATGGGCTTCGGTTTACCATTAATTGTACCATTTTTATTTGACCAGGGAACTTTATATTTTCCTTGAACAAAGTAACCTGCGGTTGCGTCATCAATCAATGCGTTTAAACCGGCTATCATCGGCCACATATTGCCACCTCCATTATGACGCAAATCGACAATCCAGCCAGTAATTGTATTGTCAGTATCAATTTTTTCAATGATGGAGCGAATTGTATCAGCAAACTGAATATCTTTATTTTCATCAAATGTCATTAAGCGTGGTACTTTAACCCAACCAATACCATTACCCAAATATTCTCCTTGTGGAAGTTCGGATACAGTAGCTTTACTAATTTCGTTAATTTGTTTTGAAGAAATAAAAAATGAATGTTTATCACCAATTTCTCTTAGTTTTTTTGTGTAGAAATCGTAAATGATTTCTACATTATTAGCATTATTGTCATTATAGACAAGTCCTTTATTTTCAGCTTCAATATTTTTCCAATTTAAAGAATCCGAAAAAAGTGAATTTTTCTTAATGATTTTGGAAATTTCTTTATTTAAAGCAATTGCTTGCTTCTCAGTTTGTCCGTTTTGTGCCTGAATTTTAAAAGTAAGCAGCATTGCTATTGTAATAAATATAAATTGTTTCATTCTATGTTTTATCATTTATCAGTCATTGATTATATCAAATTTTTCGGCAAGTTATTTTCCTTTTTCCTAATGCCGTGTTGATGACTATTTTCATTTAAATTTGTCTGTTGCTTTTTTTTTTTGCATCGCACTGCAATGACCGCTAACGGTTTGCAAATAGGCAAAGGCGCCTAACAAATCTAGTACTTTTGCACTTTTCTTATTCATTAAGTTGTGCCGCTATTCTTTCTATTTTCTGTCTGAAATTCTTGATTTCCAAAGGCAAATTATTCGTTTCTATTTCATAACTATCAATTGAAATTGTCTTTTGATAATTGTCCTCTCCAAATTCAAGAATCAATTGGTCTTCATTTTTGTTTCCTGTAGTATAAAAACCTCTCCATTTTTTTGTCAAAAACTCTATCGGAATTTCATTTAGAAGTTCCTTGGTTATTTCAAATTTTGTCTCATCAAGTAATTCGCCCTGAAATATGTATCCATTTTTCGTATGTCTGTCAGAATGCCAAGTACCTCTTTTGTCTACAAATAATTGATTGCTTGTTAGTTTATATATACTATAGGGAGAATAGTTGTCACTTGAAAATATACCAAAAATTAGATAATTTGATTTGATTCTATCTTTTCCTGAGTGAATGCCAAATATTAGGGCATTTTGATTCATATTGCTGTCTGTATTTTCTTTGTCGTAATGTGAAAAGATCTTTATTACATTGTCAATTCTAATTGAATCAATTTGATTGGTTTTTACAAGATTTTGAATTTGTCTAGTAATGTTGTTTTCTGTTATTGTATAAATTCCACCTGTCCAACCGTGATTACCTAAAGTCATACTCCAAGCATTATCTGTTTCGTTTTTGTCTTGCGAATAATCCAAATAAGCTCCTGGGTCGCTTGGTGAGGGATAATAGCTATCGAAAAAAGAAAAAGCAATGTTGTTTTTTCTTAAAATTCGCAATAGTTCAACTAAATTCTCAATTGTCGTTTCTTTTTTTATTTCAATGACTTTTGAATTTTGTCTGTTTACTACAGAAAAGTCTTTTAACTGTTCAATCTCAGTCTCAAATGTCTTTGGTGTTTTTAAAAAGTCGAATATTCCCATTTACGTTTTGATATGTCGGTTGTTACAGTTGCCACTAACGGTTCTGGGCTTGGCGAAGTGGTGGAAAATCGAAGCACGAAGTTTCGATTTAGACGGAACGTAGCAAAAGCCAATTTGCTAATTTAAAGAAAAAAGCCAATAAAATTGGCTTTTGCGGCTTAAAATGTATAAACTTTCAACTTAGCCGTTACCCCGCCATTTTGCAAAACCCTTGTTAGCGGTAGTGTTTTACTTAATTAAGTTTAAGAATGAAAGAATTTCAGGAACTAAAGAATTACGGATTAAATTACTTCTATAATCTTCATTTATTAAGTTGAATGTTCCGTTATATGAAAAATCCGAAAAGATTATATTATCTATGTCAGATAATTCAAAAAATTTCCAAAATTCATTTCCGTTGTCTTTGAAAACACCTTGATTATGTTGTGAGAAATGATTGATTTGTTCGAGCTGATTAGGTGTCAATAATTTTTTCTCCATTCCCCAGTATATCCAATCACTTCCTGCATTCCAAATATATAGGTTTAAATCTCCAATAGAAAACCTAATTCCATAATCGTTTGATGTTTCATAAGATTTTTTATACGTTTCATAGTGTGTTGTATTTGTTATATCTTCAGATGTCGGCTTGGTAATTATTATGGCCCCATGTCTCTCTAGTTCAGCAACTAATTCGTTCCAGAAATCAAATACAGTATGCCATTTCACATGTTTAAAGTTTTCAATTAATAATTTAGCACTAGACATATTTTCATTTGTACTAGCGATTAGGTTTCGTATTTCAATCCTTTCTTGAATGTTTGTGTTATCGTTAGTCATTTTTTTTATCAAATTAATGTATTGAATAATACTTTCCCTTAAAAATGGCTGTGAGATACATTCTTGTAAACATAACTCTAGCCAATTTTGTATTTCGTGTTCATAGTCAATTGTTTTTCCGTTCAAGTTTTCTATGGTTTCATATTTTCCTAAACTTTCAGCAGAAGGTAGATGTCCATCTAGTGTTAGGTAATAAACCAATATATTTTCTTTTGGAATATTTTCTATACTATTTATCAACTCATAATATCCTTCTAATTGCCCTCTATCTTCGTGATTTGAGTCTCCTGCTCCAATTTTGTTTTCAATAATGATTGCTTGCCTAGAAACTCGATTAATAATTAGGATATCAATATCTCTATATTCAGATTTATTATACTCTGTTGGATAAACTACAACATCATCTAGGTTAAAATTTTCAACTGAAAGAATTTTAAAAAAAAGTTTTAAAAAAATATCTTTTTTGCTATGTCTACTTATTGGTGATAGTAGAACGGAAATAAATCTAGAGTGTAATCTAACTTCATCATTTTCTTTATGAAGTGCTGAAAAAATATTGAATTGCTCTTTATCTTTTTCGAGTAGCCTAAATTTATAATCTAATACAGAAAGTTTAGATAGGAAATTTTTAATAATTTCTTCTTGGTATTTCATTTCTTTTGATTGCGGATTTTCGGTAACATTACCGCTAACGGTTTCGGGCTTTGCGTTCGGGCGGGTTTCGGAGCACAAAGCTCCAAGTTTAAACGTCAGCCCGCCTGACGCAAAACCCGTGTTAGCGGTTCGGTTTATTTTGCTCACGTGTCGGTTTTATTTACCAGTTTAATTGCAAATAAGTTGTTGTCCCTTTCTTCGCATTCAACGATGTCCAAATGTTTGAACTCACCTAAAGAATTGTTCTCGTATAGTTCCCAGATCTGATACCTATTGTTTGGCAAACACTCGGCTTGAACTGTTGTCCAGGAATTGTCTTTACGTTTTACTTGTATGTTTATCATTGTCGCAAAGCCTTCTGTCCAATGGTCTTTGTCAAGCTCATACTCGGAAATTTCAAAGGCTTCAGGTCTGTATTTGAAACCATTCTTGTCTTTAAGTCGAGTTATTGCAAATTCAGCTTGCTCATTTGTCGAGTAGACTCCAATAAGTTTTGTCTCATCGTGTCCATCGAGTTCATATGAATGATATAATATAAAAACTGTCTTCATTGTCTTGTTGCTCGTCTTAAAACTGACCGCTAACGGTTCGGGGCTTGGCGACAGTGGCGGAAATCGAAGCACAGACTTTCAATTTTGCACAACAGTAGCATAAGCCATTTTCTATTTGCTAATATAAGAAAAAAGCCAATAAAATTGGCTTTTGCGGATTTGAAAGCACAAACTTTCAATTTAGACGTAAACCCGCCATTTTGCAAAACCCTTGTTAGCTGTAGCCCTTGTTAGTTCGTTGTCAATCCTCCGTCAACAGCGATTATAGTTCCTGTTATCCACTCGGCTTGGTCGGATGCTAAAAATATAGATGCTTTTCCAATGTCTTCAGCACTTCCGATTTTTCCCATTGGATAGATGTTTTTAACCATTTCGTGAAATGTGGTTTGCTTGTCTTCGGGCAAACTTTGTAAATTCCGGTTGAATTGAGGTGTCAAAATACTTCCTGGTGCAATGCCATTGACACGAACTCCTAAATGTCCGATTTCAAAAGCCAACGATTTTGTGAAAGAATTTAACGCTCCTTTGGTTGTCGAGTAAGCTGTCGTAGTTCGTCCTGTCAACATTCGGTGTGCAAAATAGGAAGAAATATTGATTACATTTCCCTTATTCTCTATTAGTGATGACAATAATTTTTGCGTTAATAAATACGGTGCTTTTACATTCAGGTTCAGATGTAAATCCAATAACGAACTATCTGTTTCAGAAAAAGGTACAAATTTTCCTATTCCTGCATTGTTGACCAAAATATCGATTTTCGGGCAAATGGTTAGAATCTGTTTGGATAAATCTGTAATTTCTTCCGTTTCAGACAAATCTGCCGAAAGAATATGTATTTCAGTTTCGTACTTCGATAATTCTTTTTTTGCGTTTTCGAGTTTATCGGTTTCTCGTCCTATCAAAATAAGATTAGCTCCGTTTTCGGCAAAAGAACGGGCAATTCCCAGTCCGATTCCGTCACTTCCTCCTGTAATAACTGCATTTTTGTTCACTAATAATTTCATTTACAATATTTTAAATATTTACGACTACTTTACCCGCAACCCGATTTGTTTCTACTTCCAAATGTGCTTTTGCTATTTCTTCAAATGGAAAAACTTTGTGGATATGTGGTTTTAATGCTCCGTTTTCCAATAGTTTGGCAATGGCTGTAATGGTTTCGTTTTTGGAAGCAACCATTAGAAACTCGATGTTTACGTACTTTTTATCTGCTTTTTCTTTTACATCCTTTGGAATTTCGGGTGTGGGAAGTGTTACGATAATTCCACCCGAACGAACTGAATCAACCGAATTGAGTAAGGTTTCTCCCTGAATAGTGTCCAAAACAATATCTACATCCTGAACTTTTTCGGCAAAATTTTCACTTGTATAATCAACGTGTTCGTCCGCACCCAAAGACAAAACGAAATCCCTGTTTTTGGCAGAAGAAGTACCGATAACGTAAGCTCCGAAGTTTTTGGCAATCTGAACAGCGGAATGTCCGACACCTCCCGAAGCTCCGTGAACCAAAACTTTGTCGCCTTTTTTGATTTTGGCAACGTCCACCAAAGCCTGATAAGCAGTAGAAGCTACCATTGCACTTGCAACGGCTTGTTGGTGGGTTACATTTTCGGTTTTTAAAGCCAAATGATTTACTGACGATGTTACATATTCTGCGTAGGCTTTTCCGTTTCCGAAAAAATTGACCATTCCGAATACTTGGTCTCCGATTTTAAATTCGGTTACGTTTTTACCTGTTTCAATGACTTCTCCCGAAATATCCCAACCCAAAATCACAGGTCGTTCTTCTCCGAAAATCCAGCCCAATACTCCGTCGTAAGCTCTTGCTTTGACATCTACGGGATTGATGCTGACAGATACGACTTTTACCAACACTTCATCGCTTTGTACGATTGGCTTTTCTATTTCTGCAAATTGAAGGTTTTCTACACTTCCCGCCTCTTTTAAAATAACTGCTTTCATTTTTATGATGTTTAAAATTACGAAGCGAAGGTAATTTAATAGTATATTTGTCGCAAGTATGCACTTTTTTGTATTCTACGAACAAAAAACATACTATTGCTGATTATCAATTATTTGTAAAATGTTAAAAAATGAAGAAATATAGTTCAGAACCTGCTTGTTCAGTTGATTATGCTTTCAGACGAATTGGTGGAAAATATAAGGGTAGAATTTTGTGGTATTTATATTTGAAAACAATTATGCGTTATGGTGAGTTGCGAAAAACATTGACCGACATTACTCCAAAAATGCTTACTCAGACTTTACGTGAGTTGGAAGATGACGGATTGGTTAACCGAAAAGTTTATCACGAAGTTCCTCCAAAAGTCGAATATTCTCTTACCGAAGTTGGTTCGGAATTAATTCCTTTTATCAGCCATTTGAAAGATTGGGGCGATAAACAAATTGCAAAAATCAAAAGTTAATTTTTTCTCGTGTCAATTTTGGACGGTGCGTTCTGTAAGGGTTACAGCTAACGTTTCGGGGCTTTGCGTTCGGGTGGGTTTCGAAGCACAAAGCTTCAAGTTTGCACGTCAGCCCGCCTGACGCAAAACCCGTGTTAGCGGCTGGCAATTCGTTAACCGCACATTAATCCTGTTTTAAGTTAAGATAGGAGTTAGATTTCATACAGCTTTGGAAATTGCTCATAATAGCTTTCAATTAATTTAGGCTTTGATATGAGCCAAGTCATTTCTTCATTTTCCAGTTCGGTATAAATTTCTAAAGCTTTTAAAGCATTTTTTTTTGCGTCAGCTTTCTCTCCTGTTTTATTTTTTAAATGTGCTACTAACTCGTAATAATAAAACTGACATGTTAGCTCAGTTAAATCTCCTCCCGTTTTTTCATGATTTTCAGCAAGGTTCAATGCTTCTTTGAACCTTTCGGTTTGATTGGTTAGCAAAATTATTTCCGCGAGTTGCAAATCAGCCTTTCGGATAACGCCAATTCTTTTGTTCTTTTGATAAAAATCCACGATAGGAGTTAAATATATTTCCGCCGTTTTGAAGTTCCCATTTTTTATAAAATATTCGCTCAATATTTCGCGGATTGAAATCAGATAAAAAACTTCGTGGCTATATTCAATTAAAATATTTCGGAATTATCCCTTGAAGCGAACTTAGTTATTATACTCCTTTAATTAATTTTTTTCATTTCAGTTACACCTCGTATTATTTTGATGTTTTTCAATATTTCTGGAGTATTAGAATAATTGGTTGAGTCTGATTCATTATTTACCACCTGAGCAAAGTAGTATTGTATGTTTTTATATTTAGTATCTGTTTCCAAAATATCTTTCCATGTAGCAAATGTTTCATTTGATTGAAAAGTAAATGTATTCTCTGTAGCAGGAATAATGTTTTCTGCACCATGTTGAAATAAAATAGTGATTAATCTATGTTTTAGTGTTAAATCATAGACTGGTGTATTTACTGTTATGGTGTAATAAAACATATGAAATAATATCTTTCTACAAAGATAAGGACTTTTAATGTAATATTCAGAACGTAATAAACTTACGTTGTTACCCAGTAACTTTGATGTATAATTAAAGTTAAGAACGATGACATTTTTTGATTTACTAAAGAAATTCCCAACCGAAAAAGCAATAATTGACCATTACATAATTGTTCGATATGGAGATAATGTTTGTTGCAATCATTGTAATTCAGCTAAAGTATATCGTAAGCATACTGAACATAAGAACTTCAGATGTGCTGATTGTAATAACTCTTTCTCCGTTTTTAAAGATACAATCTTTGAAGATTCCAGTACCGATTTAATAAAATGGATGTTTGCCATTCATTTGTTCTTAAATGGAAAGAAAGGCATATCAGGATGTCAGCTACAACGAGAAATTGGTGTAACATACAAGACAGCATGGCGAATGCTTCAACAAATTCGTATTGCAATGGGAAATGAAGCAATGAAAGAATTGTTCAAAGGATGTGTTGAAATGGATGAAACATATGTTGGTGGTAAACCAAGACGTACAAATTTTAGTTCTGATAAAGCTAAAAATCTAAGAGGTAGAGGAACAAAGAAAACCCCAGTTGTAGGTATTGTATCCAGAGAAAATAAGAGATTATATGCACAAGTAGCTTTACCAAATAAAGATGGTCAGAAACTAAGTGGAAAACAATTATTAAAAATCATCATGGATAATGTTAGTGAGAAATCTACAATCATTACCGATGAATTTAGAGGATATAACATCTTAGGTAGAGCGGACTTTATTCATTATCGTATCGACCATCAAAAGTCGTATGCTGATGGAGATATCCACACGAATAACATTGAATCCTTCTGGAGCATTTTAAAGAGGGGCATTTATGGCATTTACCATCATGTTAGCGTGAAATATCTCCAACGATACATTAATGAATTTTGCTTTAGACAAAACAACAGAGATAATTTAAACATCTTTGACTTAGTGCTAAAGCAATCCATTAAGACCAAAGAAAATGTTGTTTTAGCCT
>DAIOWV010000019.1:11230-43178 GCA_036758285.1 Taishania sp.
GTAAATAATTACAGATTACCTCATGTATTTATGGGTAGATAAAATCATGAGGTAATCTGTAATTATTTACTCCGATTTCTTCTTGGATATTTGATGAATAACCAGCCCCTTCATCAGTGGTAAAAAACCATTTATTACTTAAACCACTATCATCTCCATCTTGCATTAATTTTCCTGTTAGAGTAAAACTGCCACCTTTATTTGTTGTTCCATTGAATTTTATCTTTTGTTGATAAGAAAAACTGGTCATTATATTTCCATATTTGTCTCGACCTGATGGGTTATAAACTTTGGTCACAGTTCCCAATAGGTCATAGCTTCCTGAAGCTGTAATTGAAGAAGTTGTACGATTGATTCCATCATTATAGTTTTCTTCTAAAACATATTGGAATGTTTTATCAGTATTCATCATTAATGATATTGTAACTACTCCGATTCCATGCCCACCACTTATATCACTCTCATCATTTAGTTCCTTTTTAACTAGGGCTTTAATTATTTCCTTATCGGTTGCTTTACTTAGTTCCTTATCGCCAGAATATGAACAACCAAACGCTAAAAATAGAAATGCACCAACAATTAATAGTGATACCGTTGTTTTAAGATAATTGTTTTTCATTTTGATTCAAAATAACTTTAATAGATTAAACATTGGCTTCACATTGACCGCCCTTTTTACACAAATGTCTTCTTACATTATGTCTTGCAGAATCAATACTGGCATAATAACCGTAAGTTTTTCCACATTTTTTGCATTCACCTTTTACAGAACTCATAGTTTTAGTTGATTAAATAAAATTTCATTGAATCTCGTGCATAAACATCTTTGTTTCCGCTAACAGCATCACCATGCATATCTATAACCCAGATGCTATCTCCCATATCTCTAAATTGGATATGATTAGAAACCGTTCCTTGATTCCATGCAGTGGTACTCATGTCGAAATAATTACATCTTGTTCCATTGACTACAGGAACATATAAATGACAATCATAAGTTGCCCGATAGTAAGTTTGTCCCAATTCCTGAAATGTATTTTGCATCCATCCATAGTATTTCACTTGATAATATTTGTTTGCATTAGGATTTGATATTGCACCTCCACAAGAATAAATTAATGATGATTTTGTTGTGTCAACAATTCTGAATATAGCAGTATTTGAACCTGTTAATCCTGTTGTGTCTGGTACTTCACAATAAAGTTTCCCCATCAATGGAACGACCTCACACGAATAATTGGTTGGAGGGTTCGTAGAATTGTTTGTGTTAGATTTTGATTCTGGTTCTGGGTTTTCTTTCTTACAAGATAGAATGGTTAAAGCTAAAGTTAGCGTAGTGATTAATATTGATTTTGTTGTCATAAATAATTGATTTAATAGATGATAGCAAAATTAAGGGCATGACAAACAAAATCTTATTCATATCTTTTCTTGTTTAGAATGAATGCGTATATTTACAGACAAATAAATTCATATTTAGCATGGATACTTCTAAAACAGACAATGTAAGTCTTGAAAGACCTAATTATCACAGCAAAATAAAACTGTTGAGAGAATCAAGAAATTATACTCAGGAATATATGGCTGAAGCCTTACATATTTCACAAAGGGCTTATAGTTCAATTGAAAATGGTCAAACTCAACTTACAGTTGAAAGACTGTATGAAATAGCAGAAGCTTTAAAGGTATCCATCGGTGAGATTATCAATACAGAAAATCAAAGTGTTTATTATAACAACTTTAATAATCATGCTCCAAATAATAAGGGGAATCTTGTTTTTCATCAGGATGCTTTTGATGAACAACGAAGTTTATATGAAAGGTTGTTAAAGGCAAAGGAAGAAGAAATTGTCTATTTAAAAGAATTGTTGAAACGTAAATAATTGATATTATGGATAAATATAATGTTCAACAAAAATATGATGACTTAAGACCTCATATAACTCCTAATTTTACTGCTGAAAGTGTTTCAACGCTGATTAGTGATATAAAGAGAATTCTTTCCAGATACGAAGGGTGTGGTATTGGACGTACTTCAGGCTCTTTGGTTGATGCTCAAAACGATTGTGATGATACTTTAACTATTCATAACCAGAATGGTCTTCCATATACTAAAACACATCATGTGACATCATTAGTTTCAGCTGAAGCTATGGTAAGATTGGAAGCATATATTATAGCAAAATTAGCTTCTGAAGGATATAAATTAGGAAATATTGCGTATGATGGAAGAGGAAACGTAGCACAAGATGCTGTGCAACACCTTTATATTGCAACCACCAATATTAAAAAGTCTTAAGTATAAGATTCCACACCTTCAATATTTGTTCTCATTATATGAATATGTGATTGTGGGTACAGATTTATTAATTCATTAAATTGTGCTTTCGATTCTTCTATTGTTTCAAATTCATCCCAAACATACATCACCTTGTTATTAACTAAGTCAAAACATTGTCCTCTTACTGTGTAAATGGTTTCTGGTTTTATAATATTCGATTTTTTATATCCAAATATCGCACTAAAAGGATTGGTAATTCCTTCTTCAGTTTGATGGATTATCAAAGGCCTACCATTAGAATCATATCTTGTAACTTCTAAAATATCACCAATTATTTTCATTTTAACTATACTTAATTCTTAATGTTATTCTATTATAAATAATAAGTATTATGAATAAAAAGTCAATAGATATTTGTATTTCAATGTGTTTGTAAAATAATCTATATATTTTTTGCAAATTTGTATACTGTAGAAGTACAAAAATCAACTATCAAGAACTAAAACTATTGAATCAATGTCAGTATATCAAGAAATTTTACTTTGGTCACAAAGCAAACCGCTATTTGTAAAAGATGCTTTAAGAAGAGTTGTTACGTCATCAACAATTACACAAAATGACATTGAAGAACTCGTTCAATTAGTCAAAAAAGAATGTGGTGACTCATCAGTTACACTAAATGCAATTCCTCTTGACAATACTCATATTCCTACAGTATCTACAATAAGTGGGAATTATCCCAAACTAATTAGCCTTAGTAAACCAGTAAATATCTGTGCTTTGCACGATGAAGGGAATTTGCAATTTTCAAATATAGGATTGACAGTTGTTTATGGTGGAAATGGCTCGGGTAAATCAAGCTACTCACGTATTTTGAGAAAATTGTGTTGGAGTAGAAATCCAAGTGTTACATTAAAGAAAAATGTTTTCAATCCGTCTGCCAACCAACAAAAAGTGGATTTTGTTGTAGAGGACAATGGCTCAAATGTCAATTTTTCTTGGACAGAAAACAGTCCGAGCAATCCCATTCTTAATTCAATTTTCGTTTTTGATAATGACTGTGGAGATATTTATATTAACAATGAAAACCCTACAGAATATAAACCAATTGGTATTGATGTGTTGGAAAAATTGATTTCAATTTTTGGGAGTATTTCACAAGCATTTAGTTTGTCTATTGCACCATACAATACGCTTAAACCAACATTGCCACAAAATCTCTTTCAAACAACTACAACACAATGGTATGGAACAATAGAAAAGTTAGACCGAACAGATGTTGATTCTTATATCCAATTTACTCAAGCAAATACAGATAGAAAGTTAGAACTTGCAAACCTAACAACAGCTCAAAATCCTGAACAAAACATTAGGAACTTAGATAGTCAGAAGATACGAATCAATAGCTACATTAAACAAATAGAACAAATAGAATTGTTATTCAATGAACAAAACATAAATGAACTAAGAGCAAACAGAAACACTTTTGAAAGCGTAAACCAAGCATATCAAATTGCAACCAGAGATTTACAAGATATAAATATATTAGAAGGCTTTGGAACAAATCCTTGGCGAACCTTATGGGAGGCCGCAAAAAATTATGCTCATAGTTCAAATCTTTCAGACGGTCAAAATTTTCCATCTCTGAGTTCTTTAGAAAAATGTGTATTATGTCAACAAGAACTTGATGAAACAGCGCAACAAAGATTGACAATATTCAATCAATTTGTATTGAATGATATTTCCACACAATTAAATTCAGTTAACTCTATAATTCAACAAAAACAAAATTTATATAATGAAATAGTTATTCCACCTATCGAAAATCTTAATGAATTAGAGCAATTAATGCCAAATTTTAGAGATAGCTATATTCAATTTTCTAATTCAGTTGACGTATTCAGAAATTCAATTATTTCATTTTTACAGAATGGTGGAGAACTGAACGTTAATTTACTAACCCTAATACCAAGTATAAGAAATGTAATTCAGAATATTGATTCACAAATTGAACAAAACAAACAGCTTCTACAAAATAGCAACACATTGGTTTCTGAACTTAATGAACTAATTACAAAAGAATTTTTGTTTAATAACAAGGGAACAATTCTTCAATACTTTGATGAGTATAAATTCAAGGCTTGGATAAACCGATGCCAATCGCAACTTACAACCAATGGTATATCACGTAAAATTGGAGAACTAATGGAAAATCAAGCTGTGAACTTACAGCATCAAGAATTTGTTACACATCTTAACTTCTTCAATCCTGATTTAGCGAGTAAAGTTTTGCTTTCAAAGACAAGAACGAGCCAAGGCAATACATTTCAAAAATGTAGCTTACATGGTATAACTGATTCAATAAATTCAATTTTAAGTGAAGGAGAACAAAAAATTATTGCCTTGTCTAATTTTTTGGCTGAATGTACGATTGATAATCGTCTGAATACAATAATATTTGACGACCCTGTTACGTCTTTAGATATGGATTATAGAGATTTAATTGCGAATAAAATTGTTCAATTATCACAAAATAGGCAAATAGTTGTATTTACTCATGACCTCTCATTCTTACGTTTGCTCATTGACACCCACAAAGCAATTACAACTACAGAGTGTACAATTATTGGAATTGATAAATATGAAGGAATAAGCGGTATTATTACAGATGAAATTCCATACTTGGCAAAAAATGTTCAAGAAAGAGTTGATTCTATCAGAAGAATTTTGAATGAACATGATTTACTTTCTTTAACTGATGCACATGGGAGAGAAATTAAACTTGATTCAGCACGAAAAAGATTTAGAATGTTATTAGAGCGTTCAGTTGAAGAAGTTTTATCAAACAAAACCTATGAAAGATTTTCTAAAAATATTCATTTGAAAAAAGGTAATTTATCAAGCTATATTGTTACTGAACAAACAGACGTCGATTTTCTTTTAAATCTATTTAGTAAATATTCCGTTACTGAACACGATGGAGGAACGTCAACAATTCCGCAATTACCAACTAAAACAGAAATTGAACAAGACATTAGAGATTATTCAACTTGGAAAGACACTTTTAAAACCAAGTTAAAGACATTTCAAACATCATATAATTAAAAATGCTTAAGTCTAACCAAATTGAAAATCTGTTATAATACCAAATGATTCGAACTATTGTTTTTCTTACTTTAGATAATAAATCAAAATAACCTTAGGAATAATGAACAAAGGCACTGAATACGAAAAATTAACTCAGGAGATATATCAAGACTTATTAAAGAAGGATGGACTTACAACAGAAGTCCGACACAATCTTAAAATTCAAGGTAAGGCTACAAAACATCAGATTGACATCTATTGGGAATACAAAATTGCTGGTGTACATCATAAAGTGGCAATAGAATGTAAAAACTACAATAAAAAAATTTCGAAAGGAATAATTTCATCTTTTCACGGAGTGTTGACTGATATAGGGAATACAAATGGAATAATTGTTACAAAAGTTGGATTTCAAAAAGGTGCAAAAGAATTTGCAGAACATTATGGAATAAATCTAATTGAATTGAGAGAACCGAAACCAGAAGATTGGAACGGAAGATTAAGATTTCTGACAACACAAGTGCAAGCAATCGAATTCAATGTAAAACAATGGTTTGTTCAATTAGATTATGAATGGTGTAAATTGAATATACCAGAAGAACATGTAAATTCTATACAAGTTACAATCTCAGGTTTAAGTAACGAAATTTGGATATTTGATGATAAAGGAAACAAAATCAAAAATTTCCTTCAAATGCAAGATGGATTGCCTTATGAAAAAGACAAACTTAGGGACAATAAGTATGAATATAAATTTGAGAATGGTTTTATAAAAAGTGACAATTTTGGAAATGTAAAAATTGTCGCTGTACATTTACTTTATGATACAATAATTGATAAATCTACATGGATTAATGATGGAATGGAAACTACTAAAGCTATAATCAAAAATATCACTACAGGAGAAATGCAATTCATAAAAAACATTCCATCACATTAGTTAATAATCAAGTTCGCTTCAGGGGATAATTCCGAAATATTTTCCAATATTTTCAGTCCTGCATTTTGAGCCTGTAAACTTGGATTGTTTAACCACATGTCTGCTTGAATTTTTAGCAAGTCTAATTGGGCGTTTTTACTTTTGGAAGCTAATTGATTGTAAAACTCAGTTTCAATTTCATTGCTCCAATTTTCATTTCTGAACCAGTCATTCATGTTTTTGGATTTTTTCTGCTGTTATTGTTTTGTTTGCTTGCCGCTAACTTATTTATATCCCTTAAAAAACTGCGTAAAGCCAACAGATTTCTGTTTGCTTTGCCTACTTTTTTAAGGATTCTATTGTACAATTATACAGATTTTTTACAAATCGTCAAAAGGGCTTTTAATTTTTTTTAAACTACTAATACTGACGTGGGTATAAATTTCTGTCGTGCGACTGCTTTTGTGCCCTAATAGTTCTTGAATGTAACGCAAATCTGTCCCTGCTTCAAGTAAATGAGTCGCATAACTGTGACGCAACCAATGCAAGCTAACTGGTTTTGTGATTTTTGCTTTTTGAAGAGCAGATTTCAAAATGCTTTCCAAACTTTTTTCACTGTATTGGTTTCCTGCAGTTTGGCCTTCAAACATCCATGTTTTTGGTTTATAAGCCTTGTAATAATCACGCAACATATCCAAAATTTTGGGTGAAAGGGGAACGACTCTGTCTTTTTTTCCTTTTCCTTGTTTTATTAAGAGCATTACTCTCTTGCCATCAATATCAGAGATTTTTAAATTCAACAATTCACTCCTGCGAAGACCACAACTATAAATCAAACTCAACATCATTCTGTGTTTGATATTGTGATGAGCCTCCAAAATCGCTTTTACCTCTTCTTTGCTCAGCACATTTGGTAAAGTTTTCGATTTTTTAGGTCTGTGAATCAAATCAACATTGATCTTTCGATTGGATATGATCTTAAAAAACAATTTTAAACCATTAACAAACTGATTTTGATAGGAAGCCGATAATTTTTTTCGAAGTATATACTCGTTGTTGAACAAAATGATATCCGAATTTTCAATTTCTGTTATCTTTATGTTTTCGTGAAAAAGCATAAATACCCGAATTGATTCCGAATAGGTTTTTATCGTATTTTCACTGTAACGTTTTGATCTCAGCCATGCAATAAATTGCTTCAAATAAGTCTGATTTTCTATTGACAAATAAAGATTTGATGCTTGCTCAATTTTAAAAAGTTCACGGTATTCTTTCGTATCGGGTAAATGCCAAGTTTTTAAACTAGAGCTCCAACGAGCACCATCTAATTTTTTGAATCGGTTTATCAATTCAGTTTTGTTCTCAAATTGAACAGAAATTCTCTTATTTCCATTGTGAATAATTGGCCTTGCTGTGTACATAAAATAGGTATTGTACAACTAAATATAAGAAAAAATCTGAATTATTACAAAAGCTAAAATACTATATATCCAATGTTTCGAAAGGATTAAAACGATTTAAGGCACTAACTTCTTTCAATTGCCCATCTTCCACACGAACAACTCTACCTGGAAATTTTTCTACTATCGTCATGTCATGTGTCGCCATTAAAACAGCCGATTTTTCCTCTTTCGCAACCGCAATAAGTAACTGCATAATCTCTTCTGAGGTTTCTGCATCTAAATTTCCCGTAGGTTCATCTGCAAGAATTAAACTTGGCTTATTCAGCAATGCTCTAGCAATCGAAATACGTTGTTGCTCTCCTCCTGATAATGCGTGTGGCTTGATATTCATTTTTGTCTCTAATCCAACTAATTGAAGAACTTCTAAAGCACGTTTATTCATCAAATGCTTATCTGTCCATCCTGTAGCTCCCATGACAAATAATAGGTTTTCACCAACAGTTCGATCTGTCAACAATTGAAAATCCTGAAATACAATTCCTAATTTTCTTCTCAAAAGTGGAATTTGATTTTTTCGCAATTTAGCAACATCAAAACCAACAACTTCACCGGTTCCTTCACCAAGTAATAGCTCTCCATACAATGTCTTCAACAAGCTACTCTTTCCAGATCCTGTCTTACCAATTAGATATACAAGTTCATCTCCTTTTAATTCAAAATTGATGTTTCGAATAATAAGATTGTTGTTTTGAAAAATTTTTCCGTTTTGGATGCGAATAATTTGTTCCACGATTCTACTTTTTTGTAAAGTTGCAAATAATATGTACAACTATCCCTTAATCATCTTGAAATAATCTTAACATTATGTCGTTTAAAACTTTTAAGGAAAGCGTCCTACTTGGTTAAAATGTCCATTAATTTTACTCCATTAAATGTAATTTGTCTATGAACCGTTTTTTGGTGATTTTATTCGTTCTGGTGACAATGTCTAGCTTTGGACAGTCATCTGATAAATACAACAGTATTTATGCTGGTTTTTATAAAGCAGAAGAACTTTTTCAAAAACAACAGTATGGGTCTGCTCGAAAAGAGTTTAGAGCATTCATAACAAAGTTTGGGCAAAATCAACCCAATGACCCAATCTATGTCAAAGCTTTGTATTATGAAGGTTTATCAGCTTTGGAGCTGTATAATAATGACGCTGTAGATTTGCTAAAACGATTTATTCAAAATTACCCTGAAAGTATTTATAAAAATTTAATTCACTTTAAATTAGGGAATTACTATTACAGAGGGAAAGATTACAAAGAAGCATTGGCGTATTATTCGAAATTGTCAGCTCAAGATTTAGAAGCAGAACACCGAGATGAATATAATTTTAAAGTGGGTTATGCTAATTTCCAAGAAGAAAATTTTGAAGCAGCTAGAAATGCATTTGCTGAAGTTAAAGATGGGAACTCTCAGTATTCTAATCCAGCACTTTATTACTTTTCTCACATTTCATATACGGATAAAAATTACCAAACTGCACTTGATGGTTTCTTGAAATTAGAAGGTGATGACAATTTCGGTAAAGTAGTACCATATTACATCTTGCAAATCTATTACCTACAAGGAAAATACGAAGAGGTTACTAAATATGCGCCTAAATTGGAAAATGCAACTGTCGTAAATGAAAAAGACATCAATCACTTAATTGGTGACGCATACTATAGAATTGGAAAATATGATGAGGCAGTTCCTCACCTTGAAATGTATGATAAGTTAGCTGAAACAACTCGAGATGATGATTATCAATTGGGATATGCTTATTACAAAAGTGGTCAATTTGATAAAGCGATTAAGAAATTTGATCGTGTAACTAGATCTGAAACAGATAGTTTTGCACAAGTCGCTTTCTACCATATTGGTGAATCTTATTTGGCTTTGAAAAATAATCTTTCTGCTCGTTCAGCTTTCCAAAAAGCATCCGAAATTGATCAGGATAAAAAAATTCAGGAAGATGCGTTGTATCAATTTGCGGTATTGTCCTATAAACTAGATGTAAACCCATATAATGAATCCATTCGAGCTTTTGAAACTTATCTGAATAATTACCCAAATTCAAAAAGAAAAGAAGATGTTTATCAATATTTAGTAAATGTGTATACATCAACAAACAACTATCAAAAGGCATTGGAAAGCTTAGATCGCCTGGATAATAAAGATATTACACTTAGAAAGATATACCAATTGATTGCCTATAATCATGGAATAGAATTGTATCAAAAAGGTGAATACCAAGCTTCTATTAACTCACTTAAATTAGTTGATAAATACCCTATTAATGCGCAATTACTTGCAAAAGCCGCTTTTTGGTCAGCTGATGCTCAATACCAATTAAATAATTTCAACGCTGCTCTAAGTGGTTTTAAGAATTATTTAGGAATGACTGGGGCAAACTCTGAAGAATTAAAAGCAGATGCTTACTACAATATGGCTTATGCTAATTTGTATAAAGGGGACACAACTTCTGCAATTGAAAGTTTTAGAACATTTGTTCAAGACAAACCGAAAAACAAAAACAAATTAGGCGATGCGTATATGCGATTAGCAGATTGTTACTTTGTAAGACGTGATAATCAATTGGCGATTCAATATTATGATTTGGCACTTGGATTGAATTCAGCAAATCAAGATCAAGCATTGTACTACAAAGCATTGACACATGGTGTAAGATCTGAATTTGAAGCAAAAATCAAAGCATTGCTGGATTTAGTAAATAATTACTCAAGATCGAAATATGTTCAAGATGCCTTATTTGAAATTGCATTTACGTATAAGATCATCTCTAACTATCCAAATTCGATTAAATATTTCGAGCAATTATTGAAAGATTATCCAAATACGTCGAAGGAAGCAATCGTTCGAATAGAAATGGCTGATGTTTATTACAAACAAAATAATTACAAAAAATCAGAATCTGAATATTTACTTGTATTAGAGAAATTTAGTCATGATACGATTTGTGATGCGGTTGGTGATGGACTTCAACACGTATATGCAGCAACCAAACAAGTTAATAAATTGGAAGAATACGCGGCTAAATATCCTTGTTTAAATATCAATAGCTTAACACTTGAGAACTTAGTTTTCAATCCAGCTGAAAATGATTATCAAGCAAAAAAATATACAGAGGCAATTCCAAAATTCGAAGAATATTTAACAAAATATCCTGAAGGGTACCATGCAAAAAAAGCACTTGCTTATTTAGCAGATAGCTATTTTGAAATTGATAATTTACCTAAATCAATTGAGAATTATGAAAAATTATTAAAAGAACAAAATTCGAATTTCACGGAGTTAGCAGCAATAAGAACAGCTCGTTATTACTATAATAACAAAGAATATGTAAAAGCAATTCCTAATTATGAACGCATTGAAAATGTAAGTAGTGATCCAGAAATTTTATTCAATGCAAGAATGGGGTTAATGAGAAGTTACTATCAAACAGATGAGTTTGTACCAGCTGCTGCATACGCTAAACAAGTATTGGCAAGTAATTTGTTAAAAACTGAAAATCGTCTTGAAGCCCAGTATTTATATGGAATGTCAAGCTATAAAACAAAAGATTACGAAAACAGTATCACTGCATTGAACTATGTGAGTAAAAACACCACTCGTTCAATTGCTTCTGAAGCAAAATGTACGGTTGCAAGAATTTATTTTGAACAAAATAAATTAGCCGAAGCTGATTTTACAGCAAGAGAAGTTCTGAAAATGAAACCAACTTATGATTTCTGGATTGCAAAAGCATTGATTTTACAAACTCAAATCTTAATCAAAAAGGATGATTTATTCCAGGCTGAACAAACAATTTTGTCAGTTTTAGAACATTATCCTGATGAAAATGATGGTGTAAAATTAGAAGCTCAAACTGTTCATGATGAGTTGATGCAATTAAAAACTGCTCCAAAAAGTAATATTGTTCCTCAAGGAACAACTGTAATTGAAATTAACGAAGGAAAATAATCGCTATGAAAATCATTGCTTCAATCATATTTGTTGGAATCGGAACTTTAGTTTTCGCACAAGATGTAATTATTCAAGGTCAAACAAGACGTGTTATTGAAAAAGCTCAACGAATAGCTTCAAGACCGGTTATTGATGACACGATTGTTCAACAAAAAGTTACTGAATATCCATTAATGTTAGTTCAGTACAAAACAAGTACTGAGGTGGATAGAATTGAACCTGCTTCAATCAAAATCAAAGAGCAATTAGATCAGCTGTACACAACATATGTTAAATTAGGTGTTGGAACGCAACTAATGCCACTTGGTGAAGTTTATTTTAACAATACACGTTCAAGAAAATTTGTTTACGGTGCAAATCTAAAGCATTTAAGTTCTTTTGGAAATATCCCTAAGTATGAACGAAATACGTTCGATCGCACTTCATTTGGTGCATACGGGGGAATCAATGACAAGAGATATCAATTGTTGGGGGATTTTCATTACAGAAATCAAGGTTTACATTATTATGCAATTGAAGCTCCTATTGATTCTCTAGGAAGAGATAAAACACGTCAACGATACAACGATGTAGGCTTTGATGTTTTGTATAAAAGCAATGCTAAAATAGATACGTTTGGCATCAATTATCAATTGGGAATAAAATACAATCATTTCAATACACTGAAACCTAAAATTGATTCATTACAAGATTGGAGATCCAAGGAAAACTATTTTGCAATCAATGGGGCAGGGGAGTATCGTTTGAATGAAAACATTTATTCGGTTGCTTTGGATATCATGCATAACAAATATATGTATGGAAATCCAACTGATTCAATCAGTCCAATCGATACAGCAATTGTGAGACCAAATACAATCATCAGTCTAAAACCAAATTTTAAAACGTTCCTTTGGAATGATAAATTCAAAGCGACTGTTGGATTGGATATCACCATCAATGCTGATACTAGAACAAAAGTTCACATCTATCCCGTAGCAGAAGTTAAATATTCTTTATTTGATGATATTTTCATTCCATATATCGGAATTCGAGGCGGAATGAAACAGACAACTTTAAAATCATTAACATTAGAGAATGAGTTTTTACGACCTAATTTAGCAATGCAAAATGAAGATGTTGCAATAGATATTTATGGAGGTTTTAAAGGAACATTAAGTAAAAATATTTCATTCAATATAGGAGGTGGCTATGCTTTCGTTAGAAATATGGCAATGTTTGTAAATGATACTGTTTATTCTTCCGGAAATCGTTTTGATGTTATTTTCGACTCTCTGAAATTATTTACTCTTGAAGGTTCAATCTCTTATCAAATGTTGGAGAAGTTGAAAATTGATGTAATCGGGAAATACCGTTCATATGAATTAAATAATAATGCTTTCGCCTGGAATAAACCTGATTTTGAATTGATCACAAGAGCACATTATAATTTATATGATAAATTTTACTTCAATTTTGACTTCAAACTAGAAACAGGAAGAAAAGCATTGGTTTATGGACCTGGTGAAAATATATATCAGCAAGATTTGCAATACTATAAAAAATTAGGTGCAATTTATGATTTTAACTTAGGAGTGGAATATCGTTATACACGTCGTTTATCTGCTTTTGTTCAATTGAACAATATTGCTGCTCAACGATACCAACGTTGGTACAATGCTCCAGTTCATAGCATTCAAATATTAGGAGGAATAACATTCCGTTTATAATTTGATTAATTGAGAGTAATTTGATTAAAACTTCCATTAACCGAATCATTCTTTTATTTTTGGAATGAAATTTAAAGTTTTTGTATGCATTCAAGAGAGGAACTACTTAAAGCAATTGATGAAAAATATCTAGCTATGCGTGAAAATCCTGACGTTTATTTGTCTGGATTACTTCATTCAAATCCAATAACTTATTGGGATTATATTCAGGTTGATGCTTTATTAGGATTGCAGATTCAACGTACAAATCAGCCCGATGAGATGGTGTTTATTATGTATCATCAAATCAATGAGTTATTATTTAAAATGATTCTTTGGGAAATCGACCAAGTTGCTCAAAGTGAACAAATTTCACCTGAAAAGTTCACAATGCATTTGGGTAGAATTAGTCGCTATTTTGATATGCTTTCGAATTCATTCAATATCATGCAAACAGGCATGGAAATCGATCAATATATGAAATACAGGGATACACTAACTCCAGCAAGTGGTTTTCAGAGTATTCAATATCGAAAAATTGAACTCGCATCAACAGATTTGTTAAATCTAATCGATTTTAGAGTTAGAGAAACAATTGATCGAAATACACCATTCGAACACGCATTTGATAATATGTATTGGAGAGCAGCTGGATACAATCCACAAACAGGAAATTCATCTGCATTGTTATCAAATTTTGAAAAGAAATACAAAAATGAATTAATCGGTTTCATGAAAGAATGTAATACGGTTAATTTATTGGCAAAATATCATTCTCTTCCAGAAGATGATAAAAATAATCTAGATTTGATTAATGCTATGCGTCATTACGATCATACTGTGAATATACGATGGGTAATGAATCATTTCAATGCAGCAAGACATTACATAGAAAGTGGCAAAGGGTCCGGAGAAGCAACAGGTGGAAGTGATTGGAAAAAATACATGTTGCCGAAATATCAAAAAAGAATTTTTTTCCCAGAATTATGGACCGATGATGAGCTTAATAACTGGGGAATTGATAACTTAGAGGTCTATACCACAATTAATGATGTTGAAATTTTAAAAAATAAAAAATTTAAAGGATGGCAAAAGTAGGAATCATAATGGGCAGTAAGTCGGATTTACCGATTATGCAAGAAGCAGCTGAAATGTTAGAATTATTTGGAATTGCTTATGAATTAAACATAATTTCAGCTCATAGAACTCCAGACTTAATGATGGAGTATGCTAGAGATGCTAGAAAAAGAGGAGTGAATGTAATTATTGCTGGAGCAGGTGGAGCCGCACATTTACCAGGAATGACAGCTGCATTAACTGCAATCCCTGTAATTGGTGTCCCTATTAAATCAGCAAATTCTATCGATGGATGGGATAGCATTTTGTCAATTTTACAAATGCCAAATGGAATTCCAGTTGCAACAGTAGCTTTGAATGGTGCAAAAAATGCAGGTATTTTAGCAACTAAAATAATTGGAGCAAGTAATGATCAGATTCTTGCAAAAATTGATGACTACATGAAAGATCTTCGTGATGCTGTAATCAAAAGTGCAGATGATTTGAATGAAAGCAAAAACGTTTTAGATGATTGATAATTTTTCTTTCAATTAAAATATTGAAAAAGCTTGACCCATCATTAAAATTTGAGTCAAGCTTTTTTTATTAGTTTTGGAATTATCATTAATTTCTTGACAAAATTTCTTTTCTCACTTTTTGTTTTCTTCTAATAATCAACCCAATAATCCATACGGAAATTAATACAACTAGAATTAAACCTTTCGTTGAATCAAGTTCAGGAAAAAAGTTATTCAATGAATGAAATGCACTCACTGCAAGAAGTGAATTTGTAGAGTCTGCTACTTTACCAATTCCCCAACTACCAACAATCAATACACCATAAAACATTAAATTTGAGGCTGTAAAATCGAAATTAAGATGCCATAAAAACCACAACGTTGAAACTATAAAAATGTTATAGATTAGTGGTAGCTTTTTAAGCTCTTGAAATAGAAATCCACGCCAACCAATTTCTTCTAATAAGCCATAAATGAGTATCGAAAAAACGATTAGCCATTGAATTGTTTCTGTTTTTATATAAATAATCGTAGAAATAAAAATAATTGGCAGCAACCAATACAACATTAATGGAAATATCAAATGTTTATAGTTTCCTTTGAAACTCATTGTAGGCTTAATTTTAAAAACTATGAAAACGATTACTGCCCCCAATGCAGGTCCAATACCTGTTAATATAGATTTTAATTGGTCATTTACAATCCCATCAAGAATACCAACTTGATTTGTTAAATAACGACATAAAATCGCCACTAGATAAAACACAAAAATTGCCCAAAAATTTACTTTTTTAATCATTTTTTTTTTAATTTATGGACAAAGTTATCGATCTAAAACGTCTTAGTACTTGACGAAAGTTAAGAAATTTTCTTTCTTATCCGGCTTAAACTTTCAGGTGTAATACCCAAATAGGATGCTATAATTTTTAATGGTGTTCTTTGAAATATTTTGGGTCTATCTTTTATGAGTTTTAGATATCTTTCAGTAGGAGTGAGGGTCAATAAATTAATCTGTTCCGATTGTTTTTTTGTAAACATGATATCAGAAATTGCTTTTCCAATCATTAAGGATTGATTTGATTTCTCATACAATACATTCAAACTATCGTGATTTACAGACCAAAGAATTGTATCTTCTAAACTTTCAGTTTTTATAACTGTTGATTGTTGTGAGAGAAATGATAGATAGTCACTAAAGATTTCATTTTCATAATAAATATTTATGCATATATCTTTTTCTTCATATGGAACAAAATGAGCAACCGAACCTGATATCAAAATATTAATGAAATTTTCTTTTTTATTATATTCTTTAATGATTTCATTTTTTGAGAATTTTCGAATAATGATGTGTTTAGCAAACTCATTCCAAAATTTGATATCAACTGAATGATAAGCATCAAAAATTTCTTTAATTCTTTCTGGGGATGGTTTTTCCATTTATATGATATTAGCAATAAAGAAATTACAAAAAAAGAGGTTGCTTATTGAAAAACAACCTCTTTTGAGTGGTCCCACCTGGGCTCGAACCAGGGACCACCTGATTATGAGTCAGGTGCTCTAACCAACTGAGCTATAGGACCTCAGGAATTAAAAATTCCAATTGGAGTGCAAATATAACATTTGAATTTGAAATATCAATAGTGAAATAGTAAAATTCTATCAATAAAAATCAAAATGGCTAATAAAACCAATGTACTTGTAAAGAAAATTCGAAGGTTTCTACCTGATATATTGCGTTGTAGCATTGTTCCAATAGATACTCCAGCAATGGAGAAAAAAGTAAGAAAAAAAACTAATTTCCAATTCAATTCTAATAGTTCACTAAATGGGGTAATGGATAAATCACCTAGTAAAGCAATAGATGATTGAATTGTGATGATAAATAAAGAAGTTGCAATTGCTCTTTTTATTTCCAATCCTAGCCCCATTAATATTGGAACAATAATAAAACCTCCTCCTGCTCCAAGAAAACCAGATAAGGCACCTGTAATTAATCCAAGCGACATAATCTTAGGAATAGTTGACGAGTTTTGTAAATGTTCTCTAATTCTAGGTTTTACCATCCTATAGGCAACAAGCAACATTACAACAACAAGTAATAAATCGATTAAAAAATCACGAGTAAGATGAATTCCAAACAATTCAAACTCTTCAGGAATAATCATTTTACGATACCTTCTGATTAAAAAAGCCAAAGTCATACTTGGAAAAACAAAAAACAAAGCCTCTTTGAAAGAAATCTGTTTTGTACCAAATCTTTGTAGTACTCCAACTAAAGATGAAAAAGTCACAATCACTAATGAAAAGGTAGTTGCTGTGTCCGTTGATTGATTAAAAACATATACAACTAGAGGAATGGTCAATATTGCTCCACCACCACCAACCAGACCAAGTATTACCCCAATCAATAATGATAAAAATAAACCAAAAATAAACATGTTATAATTACTCTTTTATTGTTTTTAATCGGAACAACATCATCGTGAAAATACAAAACAAGACAACTGCAAATAAGAGATGTGAAATTTGCACCAATCCAGGCATGTTTGCATAAACAAGTATGATTCCAGACAAGAGTTCAATTACTAAAATGATAAACAGCCATCTAATTGGTTGTAATTTTAATGTTTTTTCGTTTTTCCAGGCAATCAAAACGATAAAAATCAAAACCAACCAGGAAAAACTTCTGTGAATTAAAAATGGTAACCCCAATTGAGAAGACCAATCAGTTCGAGTAACACCTTTTAAAGTCATCTCATCGATCATTTCTCTCACTTGTGTTCCAAGGAAAATCTGATAAGTTGTAATTAAAGCACTAATCAAAATTAACCAAAACATCCATTTTGGCACATAATAAGTAGGGGAGTTGTTTGATTTTCTTAATGAGTCAGTATGCAATTCTATTTCTTTTCCAAGAAGATGAATCAGGTATAATTGTAAAGCTAAAATCACTAACGCTAATAGCATATGGACTGTAATTGTCCACGGAACTAGATTGGAGGCAACAACAATGGATCCAAACCAAGCTTGAAACAACAGGATAACTAAATTTAAAGATGATAATAAAATAAATTTCCTTTTTCTGTAAACCAATAGCAACCAAACATATGCGACTAACATTCCATTTCCTGCTAAAAAGCCACATAACCGATTTGCATATTCAGTCCAAGTTTTTGCTGCATTAAAATCTTGTTCTGTCAGCATATTGGGATCGTTTTTAATTTTATTAGCTGTTTTTTCCAATCCCACACCAGTTAAAATTCGAGCGAACTTTTCAATTTTTTTGATTCGATGTTCTACATATTTTTCTTTGTAATCATCGGGCAATTCACTTTTGTCTGTAGGAGGAATCCAATATCCAAAACATTTAGGCCAGTCAGGGCATCCCATACCACTACCTGTTACTCTAACAAAGCTTCCTGCCACAACAACCAGAAAAATAAAAACCAATACAATCCAGTTAAATTTCTGAAGTTTTTTAAGTTTACTAATCATGCTACAAAGGTAATATTTACGAATGATTTATTGCGATGTTAATAAAAAAGAAAAGCAGAAATTGAAGACCAATTCCTGCTTTTCTCATTCTAAAAATATTAGATTATTCCTTAAAATTTTTCATCGTATAAGACAATCCTAAACCAAGTACAGATTTAAACTGAGTACGTGGTCCAAAACCTCCATTGATATCGCGAATTTTAATATCATCATCATAAATTAACGTCCAATTCAAAGAAGCAGATAACCAGCTATTTACTTTAAAAGTCCATAACATATCAGCATTCACATCTATGTTTTGTGGGTTGTGAGCATAATTCGAGAATAATTCAACTTTCGTTTTTAATTGTACATTTTTAAAAACTTCTTTGTTATAAGTCATTTTAATATATGCTCCAATCTCACCTCTAAAACGTTTACCTGAAGATATAACGTCACCTGCAGAATTAAAAATAGCATCCTGTACACCAAAAGCACCTGCATTTGCTAAAGCAGAATCGTTTACAAATGTCATCTTAGTTGCTAATGGAGATAGAAACGCTGAAAAATGATCATTTGGAGTGTAGTCAATCCCTAATGCAAAATTAGCATAACCTGGAGCCATAAAAGTTGAAACTTTTACTGAGTCATTTGGATAAACAAAACCATCCATAAATTGTGTCCTAAAACCACTAATGACAGAAACATACCATTTATCTGCAATTTTATACCCTAAATTTGTAGCAATATCAATTTTATCATCTGTTTTTTGTAATCCTTGTCTTCTTCCCGTTGAATCTAAATATTTCATTCCCCCAAGGGCTAATTCAACGTTGTTTTTCCATTGCCATTTGTTTTTTGAATAATTTGCAGAAGCAGATATATATCCAATAACAGATAAGTTATTTCTACCACCGGCATTCCAGTTTACAAATGAAGATTGTGTACCATTTGCTCCAAAAAGAACTTTTAATTTCCAATTGCTTGGAAGTGCTGTAGAATCTACTTGAGAATAAGCGGTAAATCCGCAAAAAAGTGCTACAAAAACGAGTTGTAAATGCTTTTTCATTTTTAATGATTTCAAAATTAGGGTGCAAATATCATATATTTTTTTTAGACTAAGATACAATTCAATTATTTATTTATACTTAGAAGAAATAAAACTGTAACTTTTTTAAAATATTAGCGTTACATTTTTTCAATTTTGAAACTAACTTGTTTTTGATGCATAAATTCACTCCTTATATTCAATTCATTTTCATTCTATTTGTATTAATAGCTTTCAATTCTAATTCTCAAGTAAATAGAATCGAAGGGATTGCTTATGATACAACAGAACAAGTAAGCATTAAGAATGCAAAAGTGATTTTGATAAATCTCCTTGATTCTGTGATAATCCAACACAAAACTACAGATCAAGAAGGTAAGTTTATTCTTGAAAATTTCGCACTAGATACTTTTAGATTAATAATCGATCACCCTAAATATGAAACAAGAGAGTTTTATTTTTTTGGAGATAATGATAAACGAGAATATAAATTAGACAAAATTATTTTATCGCACAAGGGTAAGAAAATGGAAGAAGTTACTGTGTTTGCATTTAAAGACCCAATCTATTATAGAGGCGACACATTAGTTTATGTTGCAGATTCATTTAAAACAAGACCGAATGCAGTAGTTGAAGATTTACTAAAGAAACTACCAGGAATCACAATTGAAGCTGATGGTAAAATAAAAAGTCAAGGAAAAGAAGTAGCACGTGTTTTTGTTGATGGAGATGAATTTTTCGGCTCTGACGCAACTTTAGCAACGAAGAATTTAGCTGCCAGTAGTATAAAAACAGTAGAAGTGTATGAAACGAATCTACCTGATGGAAATTCTTCAGATCAAAAAGTTCAAGTACTTGATCTCAAACTCAAAGATGAAGCTAAAAAAGGCTATTTTGGAAAAGCTTCTTTTGGAACGGACTTCTCACGCTTTTACGAAGGACAACTCTTAATCAATAAATTCAATAAAAAACAAAAAATTTCAGCTTATTTCTTAAGTGGTAATACAACAAAATCTGCCTTAGATTGGGAGGATGCTTACGATTATGGCATCAATGAAGGGGGAGCCTACAGCTACAATTCTGAAACAGATAGTTGGGAAGTAAATGATAATTTTATCAGTACAAGTGAAGGATTTCCGCAAACCTTAAAAACAGGTCTATATTTCAATGACCAAGTAACGGAAAAATTGAAAGTTGGGGCTAATTATACTTTTAGTGATTTCAGAAAGCAAACAAAAACTAATTCAAAAACAGTTTTCTACCTTCCCGACACAACCTATTCAACTACAAATGAAAACACTGTAAAAACACGTTTTATACACCATGAAGCAAACTTTAATTTTAAATATGATATAGATTCATCGCAAACAATTGAATTTATCCCTAAAATTAATTTCTCTACTAGAAATGATGAAGAAAATAGTGTAACTGATTTCTTTAACCAAAATAATGTCCAAAATAGAAATTCATTTACTTCAAACATTACAGATAATGATGCTTTAAACATAAAAGCTAAATTAGGTTACACCAAAAAATTCAAAAAAGATAAACGTCAATTGTCTGTTTTTAATAACATTATTCTAGATAATTCAACGGGTGAATCAAGTTTATTGTTTAATGATGTTTTTACACAATCAAACAGTTTGGTGAGTCGAATTGATCAAAATAAGAATAGTAAAAGAGCAATTTATTCAAACGTTTTTAATGTTATTTTTACTGAACCGATTACAAAGAAAATAAAATTAGAATTCATGTACGAGTTATTCAACAGTACCAATACTCAAAACACTCGTTCTTATGATTTAGATAATTTGATCCATGACAAATTGGATTCATTAACTTCTGGGGATTTTAAAAGCATTAAATTTCAAAATAGATTCTCAACTTCAATTACTTATGACTTCAAAAAACATTTTTTATCAATTGGGGCTGCTGCCAGAAATGTTAATATTGATAATCAAAATCACTTTTTAGGTACTGCAATTAATCAAAATGAAAATGCAATACTCCCATTTTTAAATTATCGCTTTAAAGTATCAAGAAGTAGCAATTTAAACTTTAGAACCCACACAACGTCTACTTTGCCTTCAATTGCACTTCTTCAACCAATAAGAGATAATTCAAATCCAAACAGTATATCTATTGGAAATATCAATTTAAAACCAAATTATACATTAAACTCTAATCTAACATACAATAATTATAATTCAGTATCTGGCTCATATTTTTACACAAATCTATATGGTAATTATGGTCTAAATCAATTTGTTTCTGCATTAACATATGACACAATTGGACGTGTAATCAATAGCTATAGAAACGACAATACCCTCAATTATTTAGGTATGTATTCGAGTGGATCTATACCAATCATTAAACAAATATTAAATATTCAACCTACAATCAATTACAGCTATGGAAATCGATTCAGTTATGTAAATTCTGAAAGAAATGCATTGAGTACACACGCATTAAAATCAACCTTGGGTATTAGATTAATGACAGAAATTGTTGAATTTTCAATAGGAAGTAGCTATGAACTAATTAAAAATTTCAATTCAATAAGCTCGAATTTAGATTTAACAAATAATATTTTTGGACTTTCATCTGACTTAATAGTTTATCTTCCTTGGAAAATGGAACTATCATCTGAATTTGAATACCTTAAATACAACAATCTAAATGAAGGATTTAATGTTAATACTTTTATCTGGAATGCAGGATTAAAGCAAAACATAGGAAAAAATGACCAATTTGGAATTGCTTTAAGTACTTACGATTTACTTAACCAGAATACTAAAATAGGACGTACAGCATACGCAAATAGTATCACAGACAGTAGACGATTAGTTATATCAAGATATTTCATGTTTTCGGTTACATATAAGTTCAATAGTACATTCAAAAAAAACAAAGACACTAATGTTGAAGAGTAATTTTTATAAGATTCTATATTGCGTTATATTTTTGAATGTGACGGTCACTTTTGGTCAAATCAGTGAAGGGAAAATAATATTTGAACGTAAAACAAATTTGTTTAAAAAATTTACGAATGAAGATACACAAGAATATATTCAAAGTAAAAATAAATACAAAACAGATATATTCGAACTCTATTTCAACGATTCAATGTCTTTATTTATTCCAGGAGAAGATTTGCCAAATGATAATTTAAACTGGACAGTAGAAAAAAACACTGTCATTCAAAACTTCAACCAACAGACTAGCAGATCAATACTATATCTTTGGGGAACGCCATTTCTAATTAAAGATTCAATCCATAAACGAGAGTGGAAATTTACAGACAAACAAAGAACTATTTGTAAAATTGAATGTATGCAAGCAGTTTGTCAAATAGACGATTCTACTCGTATTTATGCTTGGTTTACATCTTCAATTACACCGAACATAGGTCCTGAAAGTTATTGTAATTTACCTGGTGCAATATTAGGGTTAGCTTTGGAGGATGGGGAAGTAACTTACTTTGCAACATCAGTTAATGAGCAAAAAATTGATTTTGAACTAGTAACGCCTCGTTTTAACGATAAGAAATCGAAAACTAGACGTGAGTTTATCGAAAAAGCCAGAAAAGACTTTAAACATGAAAAAGATATAGAAAAATATCTAAAAGCAATTTTCCTTTGGTAAAGTAAAAGTTTCTAGAAATTATTTTTTGACTTTAAATACTATTTGAAATAGATGTCAAAACTAATTTTTCAATTGAATCATTCCTTTTTTCAATTAAAAAATTAGTTTCCTCCCTTTTTTTTTATTATATTCGTGTAATGTATAAAAACATGACAGAAGTCTGATAATTGTATGGAGAATATTATAGCCTTAGATTTAAAAGATGCTTTAAGAAAGTACTTTGGGTTTGATAAGTTTAAAGGAAAACAAGAATCAATCATAACGAATTTATTAGGAGGTAATAACACCTTTGTTATAATGCCAACAGGAGGTGGAAAATCTCTTTGTTATCAGTTACCTGCATTGCTATCTGAAGGTACTGCCATTGTAGTTTCGCCATTGATTGCTCTAATGAAAAATCAAGTTGATGCAATTCGAAATGTTAGTGACCAAGAATCGATTGCTCATTTCTTAAATTCATCACTGTCAAAGTCAGAAATTACAAAAGTAAAGGCCGATATTACTGACGGTAAAACAAAATTACTTTATGTAGCCCCTGAATCATTAACAAAACAAGAATATATTGACTTTTTGACTTCAGTGAATATTTCATTTTTTGCAATTGATGAAGCACACTGTATCTCTGAATGGGGACATGATTTCAGACCTGAATATAGAAGGCTTAGAGAAATATTTGAACGAATTTCAAACGTTCCGATTATCGCTTTAACTGCAACAGCAACTCCTAAAGTACAATACGATATCCAAAAAAATCTAAATATGTTGGATGCAATTGTATTTAAATCTTCTTTTAATCGTGATAACCTATATTACGAAATTAGACCAAAAAGGAATATTGACAAACAAATAATTAAGTACATCCGAACAAAAGAAGGGAAAAGTGGTATTATTTATTGTTTGAGTAGAAAAAAAGTTGAGGAATTAGCAGAATTATTACAAGTTAATGGTATTAATGCTCTTCCTTATCATGCTGGTTTAGATGCCAATACAAGAGCTCGCCATCAAGATATGTTTTTGATGGAAGAAGCAGATGTTATCGTTGCTACAATTGCATTTGGAATGGGAATTGACAAACCAGATGTCCGTTTTGTGATACATCATGATATTCCAAAATCATTAGAAAGTTACTACCAAGAAACCGGTAGAGCTGGTCGTGATGGGGGAGAAGGTGAATGTTTGGCTTTCTATCAATATAAAGATATAGAAAAGCTTGAGAAATTTCTTCAAGGAAAACCTGTTGCTGAACAAGAAATTGGAAAACAATTATTAAATGAAATTGTTTCATATTCAGAAACTTCTGTTTGCCGAAGAAAATTTATCTTACATTATTTTGGTGAAGTATTTGACGAAAAATTATGTAATGAAAATTGCGATAATTGTAGACACCCAAGAGAGAGAACAGAAGGTAAAGATTCCGTAAATAATTTATTACAAGTTGTCAATGATTTAGGAGAGATGCAAAAAGCGAAGCATATTTGCTCTTTCATTTCCGGAAAAGTTACTTCAGAAATTAAAACTTACAAACACGATTTACTTCCCAATTTCGGAATTGGAAAAGAACGTGATGAACATTTCTGGAATGCTGTTTTACGTCAATCATTGGTTGCAGGTCTTATTTATAAAGACATAGAAACCTATGGAATTGTTAAATTAACAGATGATGGTCGCGAATTTTTAGCTAATCCAACTTCTTTTTTATTAATTAAAGAACATGATTACTCTTCAGATGAAGATGGAGATGACGAAGTAGTTTCTACAAAATCAGCCGTATTAGATGAAGTTCTTTACAAACAATTAGTTGACTTAAGAAAATCATTATCAAAACAAAAAAACATTCCTCCATTTGTGATTTTCCAAGAACCTTCACTAAGAGACATGTGCTTTCAATACCCAATTACACTTGACGAATTAACAAATATTCAAGGTGTTGGTACTGGTAAGGCTGCAAGATATGGAGCTCCATTCGTTAGCCTTATAAAAACTTATGTGGAGGAGAATGAAATAGAACGTTTACAAGATATGGTTGTAAAATCCCTTGTAAATAAAAGCGGTTTAAAAGTTCAATTAATTCAAAACATTGATCGTAAACTACCCTTAGAAGATATAGGTAGATCACAAGGGAAATCTTTAGACGAAGTTATTGAAGAAATCGAAGCAATTGTTGCTTCAGGTACTCGTGTTAATATTAGTTATTACATTGATGACATCTTGGATTCTGATAATCAAGATGAAATTTATGACTATTTTAAAGATGCAGAAACGGATGATTTAATTGAAGCGTACAATGAATTTGATGGCGACTATTCTGAAGAAGAATTACGTCTAATGAGAATAAAATTTATGAGTGAAATGGGGAACTAGTCACTCGTTTTTCAAACTAAAAAAGGCTGTCAAATTAAATTTGACAGCCTTTTTTATAATTTATTTATAAAATAATTAATCTTTTAAAATATTTCTAGAAATTACAATTTTCTGAACTTCAGAAGTACCTTCATAAATTTGTGTGATTTTTGCATCACGCATTAATCTTTCAACATGATATTCTTTTACGAAACCATAACCTCCATGAATCTGTACAGCTTCAACTGTATGTTCCATCGCAACTTTTGAAGCATATAATTTTGCCATTGCAGAAGATTGATCATAATTACGACCATTGTCTTTGTCTAAAGCAGCACGATAAACTAACAAACGAGCAGCCTCAATATCAGTTGCCATATCTGCTAATTTAAATGCAATCGCTTGGTGTTGACCAATAGGTTTTCCAAATGCTTGTCTTTCTTTTGCATATGCAGTTGATAGTTCAAATGCACCAGCTGCAATTCCCAAAGCTTGTGAAGCAATACCAATACGACCTCCGGAAAGAACTTTCATTGCGAAAGTAAAACCAAATCCATCTTCACCAATTCTATTTTCTTTAGGAACTTTTACATCATTAAATAATAATGTATGTGTATCACTACCACGAATTCCCATTTTATCTTCTTTTGCTCCAACAACAAAACCATCCATACCTCTCTCAACGATAAATGCATTGATTCCTTTATGTTTCGCTTCGATATTTGTATGTGCAATTACTAAATAAATAGATGCTGAAGAACCATTCGTAATCCAGTTTTTTGTTCCATTTAAAATGTAATGATCACCATTTTCAATTGCTGTTGTTCGTTGTGAAGTAGCATCAGATCCAGCTTCTGGTTCAGACAAACAAAAAGCTCCAATTTTTTCACCTTTTGCAAGAGGAACTAAATACTTTTGTTTTTGCTCTTCCGTTCCGTATTTCTCCAGTCCCCAACAAACAAGTGAGTTATTTACTGACATACATACAGAAGTAGAGGCATCAATTTTTGAAATTTCTTCCATTGCCAATACATAAGACAAAGTATCCATTCCACTTCCTCCATATTTCTGATCAACCATCATTCCCATGAAACCTAGTTCACCTAATTGTTTAATTTCCTCAGCGGGAAAGCGTTGCGCATTGTCTCTTTCTATTACTCCTGGCTTAAGTACATTTTGAGCAAAATCTCTAGCTGCAGCTTTAACTGCTAAATGCTCTTCTGATAATTCAAATTTCATAGTTATCTTTATGGATTCATTCTATTACATGCAAATGTAATCAAATATTAAAACAATGCAACATAAACAAGATCTTAGCTATAATTTAATTGGATTAATGTCAGGTACTTCTTTAGATGGATTGGATATTTGCAACGTTACTTTTTCCAGAATAAACAACAACTGGACACATGAAATTATTCACTGTAGAACAATCACTTATCCAAAAAACATTTTCAACAAATTAAAAAAATCATTCAGTTTATCTGGTATTGAATTGCTTTTTTTAGACAAGGAACTTGGTGATTTTTTTGGTAATTCTGTAAATGATTTTATTGAGTATTATAAAATTGAAAAAGCAACAATTGATGCAATAGCATCACATGGACACACAATATTTCATCAACCAGACAAAGGTCTTACAGTTCAAATTGGCTGCGGAACAAGTATCAACGCAATTACTGGTATTAAAACAATTAATGACTTTAGAAAAAAAGATGTTGTTTTTGGTGGGCAAGGAGCTCCTTTAGTCCCAATAGGTGATCAATTATTATTTGCTCAATTTGCTGATTCTTTTTTAAACATTGGAGGATTCGCAAATTTTTCAAAGCTAAAAAACGATAATAGCATAACTGCTTTTGATATTTGTCCAGCGAACATTGTTATCAATCATTTCACACGGGAAATTGGACAAGAATTTGACCGAGATGGAAAAATCGCTTCATCGAATGAAATTGATTATTCATTACTGGAAAAATTAAATAACATCCCAATTTACAAGGATACAAGACCAAGTTCATTAGGACTAGAATGGGTTGAAAATCATTTTTATACGGTTTTAAATTCAACAAATACTTCAACTGAAACAAATATAGCAACTATAACAGAACATATTGCGATTCAGATTGCCAATCGATTAAACGCAAGTGAAAGTAAAAATGTTTTTATCACAGGTGGTGGAGCAAAAAACTTGTTCTTAATTGAACGGATTAAAACTCATTTCAATGGAACAGTAACAATCCCATCTGAACAAACAATTGATTTTAAAGAGGCACTGATTTTTGCATTTTTAGGAGTACTCTTTCTTGAAAATATCCCCAATTGTCTTCCTTCTGTGACAGGAGCTAGAAAATCCGTAGTAGGAGGAGTATTACATCAATAAAAAAGCCCTAAATATAAATTCAGGGCTTTCATTCTTTTAATTTCAACGTTTAAAACTGAAACAAAGGTCTTTTACTCATTAGTTGTTCAACCTGATGTTTAACTGCTTTAATAGCTTCTTTATCTTCGATATTTGACAATACTTTATCAATCAATTCAACAATCACCGGAATTTCAGTTTCAACAATACCTCTTGAAGTAATTGCTGCAGTTCCAACACGGATACCTGAAGTTACAAAAGGAGACTCTGTATCAAATGGAACCATGTTTTTATTCACCGTAATATCAGCTTCAACCAATGTATTTTCAGCATCTTTACCTGTAACACCTTTTGAACGTAAATCAATCAACATCGAATGATTTTCAGTTCCACCAGAAATAATTGTATATCCTCTTTTTATAAATTCATCAGCCATTACAGAAGCATTTTTTTGTACTTGCTTCATGTAATTTTTGTAATTATCAGTCAACGCTTCACCAAATGCAACTGCTTTTGCAGCAATAACGTGCTCTAATGGTCCACCCTGAATACCTGGAAATACAGCTGCATCCAAAAGTGCTCCCATAGATTTTAAGTTACCGTTGTTCCATTTTAAACCAAATGGATTCTCAAAATTATTACGCATCATAATGATTCCACCTCTAGGTCCACGCAATGTTTTATGTGTGGTAGATGTGACGATATGACAATGATCTAATGGATCATTCAATAACCCAGCAGCGATTAATCCAGCAGGGTGGGAGATATCAGCCAAAATAATTGCACCGATTTCATCTGCAACTTTACGAATACGAGCATAATCCCAATCACGGCTATAAGCAGATGCTCCACAAATAATCATCTTAGGTTTTTCTCTACGTGCTGTCTCTTCTAAAACATCGTAATCTACACGACCAGTTTCTTTATTTACACCATAAAAATATGGTTTATATAACTTTCCTGAAAAATTCACTGGAGAACCATGAGTCAAGTGTCCACCATGAGAAAGATCAAATCCTAAAATTTTATCTCCTGGTTGCAAACAAGCTAAGAAAACAGCAGCATTGGCTTGAGCACCTGAATGTGGTTGAACATTTGCCCAAGTAGCACCAAAAAGCTGACATAGACGATCAATAGCCAATTGCTCTACTTTATCCACAACTTCACAACCACCATAATATCTTTTTCCTGGTAATCCTTCAGCATATTTGTTTGTCAAGACGCTTCCCATTGCTTGCATTACTTCTTCACTTACAAAATTTTCAGAAGCAATTAATTCAATTCCATTTGTTTGACGTTGTTTCTCGTCTTCAATTAATTTAAAAATCTCAGTATCTCTTGCCATTTCGATTTTATTTATAATTTATTTCATATATTTTTTTCAAACCTTCTCTAAGTGAAGTATTTGGTTTGTAATTAGTTAAAACTGATAACTTGTCAGAACTTCCAACTCTTCGTTCTACTTCGTAATCATATCTTTTCTTAGGTGCTTCAATGTAAGTGATGTTAGATGCTGAATTAGTGATTTCTTTTATTTCAACTGCCAAATCCTCAATACACCACTCTGCTTCATTTGCAATGTTTATGATATGAAAACCTTTTACATCCATCAATCGCACACATGCTTCAATTGTATCATCTATGTATGTAAAATCTCTTGTTTGTTTCCCGCTACCAAAAACAGTTATAGGCTCATTATCAATTGACTGTTCAAAGAATCGAGGAACAACCATTCGATTGTCTTGATTATAACCATAAACATTGAAAAAACGCACTGCTATTACATCAATTCCTTTTTCTTCATGGTGTGAAGCTAAGTAGATTTCATTATATCTTTTTGCCATTGCATAAGATGTCCTTGGGTCTACCAATACCTCTTCAGTTAAAGCGTTTCCAATCGCAGAATGCCCATAAATACCACTTGTTGAGGCATACATGATTTTTTTGACATTATTAATTTGTGAGGCAAGTACCACGTTTCTAGTACCAATCACTTCAACATCCATTGTCTCTACCGGATTATCAGCAACGATGTCAACCCCTAAAACAGCAGCAAAGTGAAAAATAATATCACACGATTTACTAGCACTTAGTACTGTATCAAAATCACGTACATCACCTTTAATAAAAGTTACTTTATCAAATACATCTTTTTCGATTTTGTTGCCTCTCAATAAATTATCAAGAACGACAACTGTATGATTTTCAGAAATTAAGCGTTTTGCTAAATTACTTCCTATAAATCCTGCTCCACCTGTAATAAGTACATGCATTCGTTTTTTTTATGCAAATATACATAAATTATTAGTTGGCTAAGAATTCAATAAATTGATAGAAGAAATGATATATTTGTAACATTCTAAATAAAAAACAATCGAGTCCATGGAAAAATTATACAATTTCATAAATGGTGAATACACTTCGCCAATTGATGGAGATTATATTGAGAATTACGAACCTGCAACTGGTGAAGTTTACTCTCTTATCCCAGATTCGAATGGAAAAGATGTAGAAGTGGCTGTCGCTGCAGCAGAAAAAGCATTTCCTGTTTGGTCGTCTATGAGTGCTGAAATGAGAGGGAATATTTTAATCAAAATAGCAGATGGAATTCGAAATCACATGAGTGAGTTTGTTGAAGCCGAATCGAAAGATAATGGTAAACCGGTTTCTTTAGCTACACATGTTGATATTCCTCGTTCAATTTCTAACTTTGACTTTTTTGGCACTGGTATTCAACATTTTGCTAGTGAATCTCATTACATGGAAGGAATGGGAGTTAATTATACGCTACGAAAACCAATTGGTATCGTTGGATGTATTTCACCATGGAATTTACCTCTATATCTCTTCTCATGGAAAATCGCTCCTGCCTTAGCAACAGGAAATTGTGTAATAGCAAAACCCTCTGAAGTAACACCTTACACAGCTTATCTTTTAGGTAAAATTGTAAAAGAAGCAGGTTTACCTGATGGTGTATTGAACATCCTTCATGGTCATGGAGTATCTGTTGGAGACGCGATCATTAAACACCCTAAAATTAAAGCAATTTCATTTACCGGTGGAACATCAACAGGTGAATATATTGCTCGAACAGCAGCCCCAATGTTTAAAAAATTGAGTTTAGAATTGGGAGGAAAAAATCCAAATATTATATTTTCAGATTGCGATTTCGATGAAATGATTAAAGTTTCTATACGATCTTCTTTTGCTAATCAAGGTCAAATATGTTTGTGTGGATCCAGAATTTTCATTGAACGATCTATTTATGATAAGTTTAAAACTGAATTTGTTGCAAAAGTTAATAAACTCAAAGTTTCATACCCAACTGACCCAGAAGCTCGAATGGGAGCATTGGTGTCAAAATCTCACATGGAAAAAGTTCTATCATACATCGAACTAGCTCAACATGAAGGTGGTACGATTTTAACAGGAGGAAAACAGCTAAAATTAGATTCACCTTACCAAAATGGATATTATTTAGAACCAACAGTAATTGAAGGATTGAAATATACAGCAAGAACAAATCAAGAAGAAATTTTTGGTCCTGTAGTAACTTTAACCCCTTTTGATACTGAAGAAGAAGTACTTATGATGGCAAATTCTGTGAAATATGGCCTAAGTGCAACTATTTGGACATCAAATCTTCAACGTGCTCACCGTGTCGCGGATAAAGTAGAAGCAGGTATCGTTTGGGTGAATGAATGGTTGGTTAGAGATTTACGTACGCCATTTGGAGGAGTAAAAGCTTCGGGAGTAGGAAGAGAAGGAGGTTGGGAAGCAATTAAATTTTTCACCGAGCCCAAAAACATCTTTATAAAATATTAACCTGAGTTCGATTCAAAATTATGTTCAGGACACTTGAAAACACTCAGGTTATTAATAAATCGAGTTTAAATGCTTTTTCACTTCAATGAATCAGTTTTATATACACTTAAAATGTTTAAGCAAAATTAACTCGTTTAAAATCTTATATTTATTAATTAAAAAACATCATGAAGAATTTCTTATTTATTGTGCCATTTTTTGTATGTTTTACGATTTTTGGCCAAGTGCAACTCTATAACACTTCGTTGTATCAGTCAAAAGAACTTATTGCATATCGTAATTTTT
>DAIOWV010000020.1:0-22309 GCA_036758285.1 Taishania sp.
TAGAACCAGCAAATGCAGGATTCAGATAAATTGGATTTGAGTAAAATTGGCTAAATGACGGATCCTGAGAATACGAATCATTCACAGAAAATATTAAAATGCAGATATACAATACTAAATTTCTCATATTTAATTAAATAAATTTAGAAGGCATCCTTTTTTTAGTTTAGTTTTCATTTCTCAATAGGGATCTTCATCGTAAATATACACTTTACTTGTGATATGGGTTTACTTGGTATGCTATTTATTTGAAATAAATAATTAAAAGAATGGTTTGAATTATCAAATCGTGCTTCTTACCGAATATTTGATGAAAATGAAGTTTTTGAGTGGTATTTTTTTTCTATTTTTTTTCTTTTTGAATCATAATAATCTAAAAATTAATGTATATTCGTTGGGAATCCATAAAAATGAAAACTATGAGTAAATTGCGGCTATTTGATTTAGCTTATAATCAGCTAGAAAAATTTCCGAACCAAAAAATGTTTGTTTCTAAAATTAATGGTAACTGGACAGGTATATCAACTTCAGATTTTTTAGACTCAGCAATGGCAACTTCACGAGGATTAATTGCCTTAGGAGTTAATGCTGGAGATCGAATTGCGGTAGTTTCTGCAAATAGAGTTGAATGGAATATAATGGATATTGCTATCCAACAAATTGGAGCGATTATGGTTCCTATTTATCCAAATATTTCTACTTCAGATTACAAATACATCTTTAATAATGCTGGTATAAAATTAAGTATTGTTGGAACTGATGAATTATTTCAAAAGATTAAAAGTATTGAAAGTGAAATACCTACATTAGAGTCTATCTTTACTTTCGACCAAGTAAATGGAGCAAGCAACTGGAAAGAAATTGGGGAGAAAGCATCTTCTGTTACCGTTGAAGCAGTAAAAGAAAGAAGTGCAGTTATTAAAAATGAAGATTTAGTAACTATCATTTATACTTCTGGGACTACAGGTAATCCTAAAGGTGTTATGTTATCTCACAACAATATTTTATCAAATGTATTAGCCTGTGAGCCTAGTATCCCAGCAGACCAACATTCAAGAGTTTTGACATTCTTACCTGTTTGTCACGTTTACGAGAGAATGTTGCATTATTTATACATCCACTTAGGTTCATCTATTTATTTTGCAGAATCTCTTGAAACAATTGGAGAGAACATCAAAGAAGTAAAACCACATGTATTTACTGCTGTACCTAGATTATTAGAAAAAGTTTTTGACAAAATCATAGCAAAAGGTGAAGAGTTAACTGGTATTAAAAAGAAGTTATTTTTCTGGGCAGTTTCTTTAGCGGAAGAATATGATGTAAAAGGAAAATCAGGTTGGTACACATTCAAATTAGGTATTGCTCGAAAATTAATTTTCTCTAAATGGCAAGAAGCTTTAGGTGGTGAAGTTCGTGCTATCGCTTCAGGAAGTGCTGCTTTACAACCTCGATTAGCTAGAATATTTTTAGCAGCAGGTGTTAACATTCTTGAAGGATACGGTCTTACAGAAACTTCTCCTGTTGTATCTGTAAATTGCTTGAAAAAAGGAATCAGAATCGGTTCTGTTGGTCCTCTAATTGACAAAGTTGAAGTACAAATTGCAGAAGATGGTGAGATTCTTGTGAAAGGACCAAATGTTATGATGGGTTACTATAAGAATCCAGAAGCTACTGCAGAAGCAATTGATACAAATGGATGGTTTCATACTGGTGACATCGGGGATTTCGTTGAGGGTAAATTCTTAAGAATTACAGACCGTAAAAAAGAAATGTTTAAAACTTCAGGAGGTAAATTTGTTGTTCCTCAAATAATGGAGAATACATTTAAAGAGTCTCGATTCATTGAACAAATTATGGTATTGGGAGAAGGTCAACGTTTTCCTTCTGCTTTACTTGTACCAAATTTTCAATTTGTTAAGGATTGGGCGGAAAGAAAAGGTTTTGATTTAAGCAAAAGCTCAAATCAGGAAATAATCGAAAATCCGAAGGTTATTGATCGCATCAATCAGGAAGTATCTGAATTTAATAAACGATTTGGAAATTGGGAACAAATTAAAAAGATCGAGTTGCTTGCAAATGAGTTAAGTGTTGAAGGTGGAGAATTAACACCAACATTGAAACTTAAACGTAAAATAATACTTGAAAAATATAAAGCATTAGTTGAAAAAATTTATGCTTAATTAAATGAAAAAAGAGTAGATGTTAACATCTACTCTTTTTTTATCAAAAAACGATTGTCTTCAATCAAAAGATCATTCCTCATTGTTGTGTAACAACCAACTTATTTTTTTCTTTCCGGGTTATTCTTTACAAATCCTTCCCAACTTGTTGATTTTGATTTACTATGCTCCCCTATTCCACCAGAAAAATGATGACAAACAGCAACCGCTAATCCATCTGTTGCGTCCAAATATTTAGGCATTTCTTTAATCTGAAACAATTTTTCAAGCATGGCTGCAACTTGTTCTTTCGAAGCATTACCATTTCCTGTAACTGACTGTTTTATTCTCCTGGGAGTATATTCTTCAAAAGTCATTCCATTACTTAAACATGCAGCAATTGCAACTCCCTGTGCCCTACCTAACTTCAGCATAGATTGTACATTTTTACCAAAAAACGGAGCTTCAATTGCTAATTCTGAAGGCTTGTATTCCTTAATTAAACCATCTATTCTTGTAAATATACGTGCCAATTTTTCGGGGTGATCCGCCAACTTTGACAATTGAACAACTCCAAAATTTAGTAATGATAGTTTTTTTCCCTTTACATGTATAATTCCATAGCCTAATACTGTTGTACCAGGATCAATTCCAAGAATTATCTTATCTTCAACCATTCAATTTTATGTTTTGATTAAAACTACAAAAAATAATAAGTCTGTTTTCAAGTTTTTAAAAATAATTCTTACTCTAATTGTAGGTATACTTGTCTATTTTAAATTAAAAAATATTGATTATAATCAACTTAAGTTACCTGATTACATCAATTATTCTTCCTTTTTTATTGCTTTGGCACTACTTTTCCCCAACTATTATTTTGAATATAAAAAATGGGACTTAACGATTAAAACAATTCAGCTTAAAACAACTTTTCAACTTAAAATTCAATCTTTTTTTGCAGGTATTATTACAGGGATGATAACACCAAATATGCAAGGAAATTTCATCGGAAGAATCTATTATTTTCAAAGAAGAGAACGAATAAACATTGTTTTACTCACCCTGATTTCAAACCTTGGACAGTTTTGTACAACAATCTCTCTTGGATTAATTGGTTTTTGGTTCGCCAACGAACAACATCAATCTGTCTCTATTATTCCATTCATAATCCTAATATTTGGATTACTTTTTTACTTTTATTTTGACCATTTCAGTTTTGTTAATAAACACTTTAAATGGTTGTTAAATATTAAATCACTTCTAAAAAAACACAATTATTATCGATTAAAAATTTTATTTTATTCTGTAATCCGCACACTTATTTTTTCATTCCAATTTCTATTTATTTTTCATGCTTTTGGTGTAGAATTTCAAACTAAAATTTTTTGGTTGATTTTAGAGTTATACCTATTCACAACACTCGCACCGTCATTATTTTTAGGAAAATTATTTGTTCGAGAAACAATCGCTTTGTATGTATTTTCAACCGTTTTAATTGCTGATGAGATAATCATACTCACATCACTCACAATTTGGATTATCAACTTATTAATTCCAACTTTACTCGGATTATTGATTTGTAAAAGAAACAATATATGATGTCAATATTGATTTATTCGTTCATTTTCACCTATATCATACTCACGTTATTTGGTTTAATTGGTATTTATATTCATATCAAAAAAAAGAAAAAACAAACCTTAAAATATGATTTCATTCAATTAGAAGAGGTTACTTTATTAATACCTTTTAGAGATGAAGCTTTGAGAATTAAACCTTTGTTAAACTCAATGATTCATGCTAAAAAACTTCCTAAATCTATTGTTTTTATTGATGATCAATCTGTTGATGACACTTCAAAAATTATCAGAAACTTATTAAGTAACATTCATTATAAAATAATTCAGACAAAAGATCCTGGTAAAAAAAATGCTTTAAACACTGGAATAAAAGAAGTTAACACAAAATATATTCTAACAATGGATGCTGACGTTGTATTTCATCCTGGATACTTTTTATATTTGGAACAACAGAAGGATACTGATATGATGATTTTTCCAGTTAAAATGTCTTCGAAAGGATATCAGAAATTATTTGAATTAGATATCTATATGATTAATTCTTTAAATTTAATCGCTGATGGTTTTAAACGACCGATTGTTGCTAGTGGCGCCAATTTACTTTTCAAAAAAGCCGTATACGATGAAATCAATACGCTCTCAATTCACAATCATATTTTAAGTGGTGATGACCAATTTTTACTTGCTGATTTTAATAGACACAAAAAGGATGTTCAAATTATAATAAAAAACCAATTAGCAATTGAAACACCAGTTCCATCAACTTTAAAAGAATTAATTAACCAACGTTTGAGATGGATTCAGAAAACTCCAAAAGTTAATGATAATTATGCTCTTTTTTTAGGTAGTATTCAAGTTATAACAACAATTTTATTTCTACTACTTCTAATTACCACACTCAATCAAAAACTTTACATTCAATCAATTGCTCTAATATTATCAAAATATTTTTGTGATTTTTTTATTGCCTACCATCTTTTAAAAAGTATTAAAAAAAAGCAACTTCTGCCATGGCTGTTGATTTATGAACTTTTACTACCTGTTTATACCGTTATGTTAGGGCTATTATCTCTTTTCATGAAACCAGTTTGGAAAAAAGATAATTGAGGTTGGGTTTATACTACTTTTTACATTGTCTTTTTTTGTAATTTAGTCAACTACTAATAGCATTAGCGAATACTAAAACTAACAATATGTTTAAATCTTCATTATCAATTTTACTAATAACATTTATCTCAAACTGTTATTTATTTGGACAAAAAAACACAATTGAATTGAATATAAAAAAAGCAGTTTATGAAATTGGAACTTCTACAATAACGATTGATTTAGAATTCATTAATAATTCGTCAGACACTGCCTATTTAATTAAACCACAGAATATTTTTTTTGATCAGCACTATGATTTTGGCGTTATTGATTATCCTCAATTAAGCTCTTATCCATACACTATTAAAATTGAATCAAATAAAAAATGTACTGAAGAAGAAGTATATAGAGTGGTGTCAAATCTCATGGGCGAAAAAACTATTGATAATGATCAAATATTAATTATTAATCCTAATGATAAAAAAATAGTTAATGATATTCAAATAGAGTACAATGACATAGAGTTTTGCAATATTGGAAAGTACACGGTTAAGATTTTTTACAATCTTAAAGTTGAACCTTCCACTCAGCCAATGACAGAAAACGACAGGAAAAACATACAAATGTTAACTGCAAAAGAGTACAATATTGAAACAAATTTGTTCAAATGTTCTGCACAAAAAAAGAACAAAGTGAAGTAAATTAAAATTATTTCAATAACTATCTATTTTCTTTATTTCGAGATAAATACGATCGTCTTCCAAATTCCATGATTGCCATTGCTTGGATTCGTAAAACTTTATAAAACGTCTTTTTCTAGATTCCAATTTTGCTTTGAATTCCTTGTCACTCGGATAAGTATTGGATTCGAATGGCAAATTTCTCCAATTTTCAACTAAATATGGTAAACTCGTTTTTGGTAATTGATTAAAATAGTATTCTCGTTCAACCAACTTCTTGTGTGTTCTATTATAATTTAATATAATTCTGTTCCAATTAAATAAACTACTAATAATCAAAATCATAAATAGAGACCATGTATTTGTACGTACCAAATACACATTACTTTTCAATCGTGTTATTTTAATCCATGTTAAAATTAGACCAATCAAAGTAACCAATAAATAAAAAAATACTCCCAATCGCTTTTGAGTTAGTCCCATTTCGTCAATGTAACTGTAGTTTTTATGAAGACACGTCAATAATAAAATGATGTTTTGTGCAACCCAAGAAAGAGCAAGAATTTTCAATGTTTTGTTTTCTGAGACAAAATTTAAATTACCTCTAAAAAAATAAAGAGTAACGAGAATGGCAATTACAACCGAAAAAATGGAGCTATTGATACCTTGATGAATGTATTCTGAATAATTACTAATGCTTTTTGAACCTGTTAAAATAAATTTAACATCTAAAAAGTTGACAATCAACAACAGTCCATTTAAAAGCCAAAACGTTAAGTTCGCACTACTTAATTCAGCTGTAATTGTACTAAAAAACGATTTTTCAGTTGAATTTTCAGCAATTAATCTATTTCCATATTTTTTATCTGTCTCAATAAGTCGTGGATAAGAATAGTGATTAAAGAAAATAGCAATCAAATAAAACCCAATAATTAAAAATTTGATAAAATTCCATGATATATCAATTTCAATCGAATCAATAAAGGATGAAAAAATAGCATTTGAGTTTTTATAAATTAGGAAAAATACAAGTAAAACAACTGTTGGAATTAAAATTCTAAGGATATTATTCCGTGTGATTTTATTTTTCTTATTCTCTTCATCATTACTTATGATACGATCAATGAAATTTGTGAGTGCAACAAAAGGTTTACAAACATAACTCAATCCTGACTGAATAAATGAAAACACCAGAGAAGATGATTTTTCCATACTTAAATTAGACAACAATATAAGTGAGATTACGTTTCCAATCGCTGATAAGACACTACCATATAAAAATGCGGAAACTGATGTAATTATTGCTCCAATCGCTACTAATTGCCAATTTCTATTTTTTAAAATAGACAAATCAATGATAAGTAATATCGAAATCATCAACAGGTTGTAAATAAGTAAATTAATTCCGATTGATTGTTGGTAAAACAAAATACAATAGATTGTTAAACTAAGAAGAATTAGAATGTTTTTCTTTTTCATAATTTTAAAAATTTAAAAGCACTTTGAATTTCAAAGTATCTGAGTAAAAAAATAGTTATTTAACGTTTTAGCAAATTTTCAAGAGCATTTAGATGTTGATTAAAAGCATTTCTTCCCAATTCAGTAATAGAATAACTCGTATTGGTTTTCTTACCTAGAAATTTCTTTTCAACAGTTAAATATTCCGATTTTTCAAGAGCAGAAATATGACTAGCAATATTACCATCACTTGCATTTAGCATTTCTTTAATAGTCAAAAAATCTACAGATTCATTGACCATAAGCATGGACATGATTCCGAGTCGAATCCTGCTTTCAAATGCTTTGTTCAATTGTTCTATAAATTCTTTCATCTTTTATGTTCATATTTGAAATACATCGAAATACCATAAATTATATGCAGAATTCCGAAACCAAAAGCCCAAAAATAAAGACCATAACCGATAAAAAAAAGTGAAGTCAATCCAAGTATAATTTCTAGATATCCTAAATAACGAATATCATTCAAGGTGTATTTGCTACAATTAACTAGTGCTAATCCATAAAATATAAGCATTGCTGGAGCAATAAAAACGATTGAATGATGGTAGTACATAGCAATACAAAACACACCACCAGCAATAAGTGGTACAAATAAATTGGTCAATAAAATTAACGTCGATTTAGACCACAAATTTTGAGCATGCTTTTTAGCCTTTCTAGCGGTAAAATAAAATCCTCCAAAAAGTGCAACAACTAAAACAGTTAAGGCAATCAAAAGTAATTTTACTTCTAATTGTAACAGCATTGAGTTCCATGTTTCATTCGAAAGATCATCAGTCCATTGAGATTTGAAATTTTTAATTGAAAAATAACCCCATGTCGCTCCGATCAAAGCTGAAATTCCTGCTACAACTCCAGATAGCCCACTCAATGAAATAAAGCGAGTTGATTTCTCCATTATTGAACGGATTTCTGACAAATCTTGTAAATAATCTTTTTCCTGATTCATAAAAAGCACTTTGAAAAACAAAGTAAATGATAATTTTTAAATTAAAAAAATAAAAAACAGCAAAAATTAATTAATTGAAGAAAAAAAATATAAAAATTTGATATTTAAACATTTACTTTCAAACCAAATTACAATCTCATAGTTTAAATGTAAACCATTTTGATTTGACATCATTTCTCATCACCCCTATTCCTAAAGGTAAATCATACAATTCATTAATAGTTTGATCAATCTCGACGACTTGTTTAAGAGAAATTATTTTTGCATCATCTTGAGTATGATCATCTTGTCCACAGAGAAACTGCCAGCCTCCATCATCTTCATCATGAGTAACATACAGAATAGGATGTTGATTATCTAAAACATGATTACAAACAATACAAGCTGTATTTTCTGGTTCATTAAATTTAAATTCAATCTTATCCAAATAACTTTTCTTGCGTATGAAAAATTTAAATCTCATTATTTTTTATCCGTTTTTTATGGTAGTTTCTCGGCAAATGCAATTATATGTCCATCAAGATCCGAAAAATAGCAAGCTTTGTCGCCCCAATCCCTGTCTTTAATTTCACTTATTAGCTTTGCTCCAATTTTCATCGCATTTTCAAATTCGAGTTTTATGTCGTTAACATAAAAGTAAAGCTCGCATCTTGGTATTCCGATTCCTTGATCTGGATGAGGCATTTTGTCTGAAAGTATTTTAGCAATTCCCTTGTTTGGCATTAGTCCTAATTTACAGCTTTCGGTAAGTTTGAACTCTGTCATTCCAGGAACATTCAAGTCAGGTTTTTGTCTTAAAAGTTTTGTGTAAAAATCAGTACTTGCTTCTTGGTTGTTTACGTAAATAATGGTTTCTATTAATTGGATGTGTTTCATAATTTCATTTTAATCGGAGTGCTGTTTTTATTTCAAGAAAAGCGAGAACTAAAATTATTACTATTTCTATAAAAAAATATAAAATTCCATAAATGGTTAAGCCAGTACTTGAATTAAGTACAAAAACAGTAGTTAAGCAATAAATTAAATTGAATAATGCAAGAATCAACAAAAGAAGTTTCCAGTTCTTTTTAGTTGTTAACCAACAGACTATTCCATAGCTACAAATTAAGAATGAAATGATTGCTAAAATGTTTATTTGGGAAGAAGTTACTCCAAAAAAATGATTAAAATTATTTACAACTAAGAGCAATAAAGTTGTTGTAATTAATGCCCCGAAAATGTCTATGATAAGAAGTCGCTTTGTTTGTTTTATAAAGTTCATTTTTTGAAGTGTGTTCGCAATGATTTACAGCTAACTACTGAATAACAACCTTTTTCTGATAAACCTTTCCTTCCGAAATGATTCGCAATAAATAAACACCTGGTTTATACGAATCTATTTCCCATGTCCTTTTTGTTTCATCTAAAATGATTTCTTTTCCTGTAACATCAATTAGATGAACATATTCTAACTTATTGAAACCATTTACAGAAATAGAAGAATTAGATGGATTTGGATAAATACTCCATTCTGTTTTTTGATTTTTTGCTTCATTTTCTACACCAACAACAGTCAATGCTTTTTGTACAGCAAATAATGCATTTACTTTTCCAAATCCCCAGCTTGTACTACCTTCATCTGGTATAATTCCAGTTTTATTATCTTCTAAAGCCGATTCAATAATAATTAATTTAACTTGTCTTGGAGATAAATATGGATTCGCCTCCCAAATCAAAGCACAAACACCAGCAACAACAGGTGAAGCCATCGAAGTTCCTGAAAAACGAGCAAAATTATATGTTCGACCTTGAAAAGTTGTTGATGTTACCGTTGTGTATGTATCATCAGTAAAGGAAGAAATTGAGCTTAAAACTCCAGATCCTGGAGCCGAAACGTCTGGTTTACGAACTTCATCATAACGTGGGCCAATACTTGAAAAAGTTGAACGATCTCCACCAATCCAAGTCGTCCCATTCGTATGAAGATACTTAGCAACATGTGACGCAATAGTTATTGCATCATCTGCACAAGCTGGCTCACCTATACCATATAAATTATTTCCTGCGATATAACCATTTCCTTGGGCAGAAAAAGGCATCCCCCAATTTCCCCCATTCGTAGTTAACTCAACTAAATTCCAAAAATGGACTTTTCCTGTATTGGCTTTAACCACTAAATCCAAAATGATAGCAATTTGTTTTTTCTTTACCCGAAATCTTACGGTTGGTCTAGAATTTTGAGGATGAGAACTTTGTGCAGCAATATCAAACCAAACAGTATCAGCAGTATTAAGAATTAAGTAATCTTGGTCAAATCCATTCATTCCCGTTGAATAATAATTTGTTTCACCCAAAACAATACCTGCTGTATTTTTAAACTGCAACTTTACCTCAAAATTATTCCCGATTTCTCCCCAACCATGTAAACTTTGTCCCCAAAGTGAATCGTGAAGTGCATAATTATAAAAACTCACCCTGGATTTAATACTATCGTTATTAAACGTTCGTTCAAAATGAAAATTTACATCTCCATTATTTCCAGCTGAAGAAACAAATAATACTCCTTGATTTGTAAAATCAGTAATTGCTTGACTCAACAATGAAGTTCCATCGTTTGTTCCAAAATGATACAACCCCCAACTCATATTAATGACCAATCTCTTTTGCTCTTGCACCGATTTTTCATACATCCAATTCCATGAATCTAACGCCGCTGCTTCGTCAACTAAAATGGTCGTAAATAAAAATTTGGATTCAAATGCCAATCCTTTGGAAATCACTCCTGCCCCACTTCCTCCAGTAATCCCTGCAACATGTGTTCCATGTGTAGAATAACTTAATTGATTGGAAGTATCTGATTGAGCCGCTAATAAACTTGAAATTGTATTGTATTCTGTACCATAAGAATAATCTTGAGGGTTTGGTCCAGATTGCTTGAATTGATCCCAAGCAGCTAATATTCTACTATTTTGCAATAAGGTATCATAAAACATAGGAGATGTATAGTCAAAACCCCAATCATTCACCCCAATTAAAACATCTTTACCTGTAAATGATTGTGGAAGATTATAACCAGCATGTACACTATCAGCACGAGTATCTCCAAGAACTTTATCCAATTTAGGGTTGATTTTACCTGCTAATTCCAAATATTCAAATTGCATCAATTCGCTTATAGAATTTAATGCATTTAATTTAATTCGTACACTTCTAATCTTACCCGTCCCTTTACCAACAATAACAGATTCTGGAAGATCATTCAAAGAGGTATTTTCTCGTAAGCTGCCTAAAAAGGAAACATAGTACTCACCATTCAATTTCACAACTGGTAATTCAGCTAAAATTTCAGGCGTTTCTTTTATTATTAATCCACTATTTCGCTTAATAAATGTTAAATCCTGTTGTGATTTTTGTGACATTTCAGGCTGTTGCCCAAAAAGGACAATCGGAATGATTATCAATAGAGTAGCTAAAAATTTCATGTAGTTATTCTTTTATATATCCGTAAAAATAAATGTTTTTTTTATCTATTTGACAATTTGTTGTGTCCGTTTCAAGATTAATCAATTAAAAAATAAGTCCTAATATTTAACAATGTGTATATTTGTGCTTCTTAAAATTGAAATAAATACAATCATATGGAAGTATTGATTATCGCTTCACAGTTAATATTATCACTTGCAATTCTTGTCGTTTTACACGAATTTGGACACTTCATTCCTGCAAAATTATTTAAAATTAAAGTTGAAAAATTTTACTTGTTTTTTGATCCTTGGTTTTCAATCTTTAAAAGAAAAATCGGAGATACGGAATGGGGAATTGGATGGTTGCCTCTAGGTGGTTATGTGAAAATTTCGGGTATGGTTGATGAATCAATGGATAAAGAACAATTGGCAAAACCGCCTCAATCTTGGGAATTTAGATCCAAACCGGCTTGGCAACGATTAATTGTAATGATTGGTGGTGTAACAGTAAATTTTGTATTAGCACTTTTCCTTTATGCAATGATTTTATTTGTTTGGGGAAAACAATATTATACTGTTGATTCTGCACAAAAATATGGAATGGCTGTTGCTTACACTGAGCTAAAAGAATACGGTTTAGAAGATGGTGATATCCCTGTGAAAGTAGGCGATCAGAAAGTTGAAAATATTGCTAAAATCTTTTCTAAAATAGTTATTGACGGTGAACGAAAAATAACTGTAAACAGAAATGGGGAAGAAAAAGTAATCGAATTACCTAAGAATTTTGATCAAATTGCTTTGAAAAATGGGTATTCTGAACTTTACTCACTTAGAATGCCAACTGTAGTTGCTAAGGTTGCAAAAGAATCCAATGCTTTAAAAGGAGGATTAAAAGAAAATGACAGTATTATTTCCATCAATGGCGTTGCAACACCTTATTTTAATGATTTTCAAACAGAATTGAAAAGCAACAAAGGAAAATCGATTGATTTAGCTGTTATTAGAAATAATCAATTAACTCAATTGAATGTAAAAGTAGATTCATCTGGAGTTATTGGGTTTAACCCTTATACTTATAGTCATTTCAACATCCCTTATTCTACTGAAAAATTTGGTTTTTTAGAATCTTTTCCTGCTGGAGTTAATCTAGGTGTAGAAACATTGGGAAATTATGTTAAATCAATGGGACTTATCTTTACAAAAGAAGGTGCAAAACAAGTTGGTGGCTTTGGTTCTATGAGTAAAATCTTTGCTCCAGTATGGGATTGGCGAGTGTTTTGGTCTGCAACAGCTTTTTTATCAATTGTACTGGCATTCATGAATATATTACCTATACCTGCTTTAGATGGTGGACATGTAGTATTTTTACTTTATGAAATTGTAACTGGAAAAGAAGCACCACAAAAAGTACTTGAGATTGCTCAATACATTGGTTTCTTCTTATTGATAGGACTAATGCTTTATGCGAATGGTAATGACTTATTTAAATTCATTGCTGGTAAATAACTGAAATTTAAAAAATAGTACAAGGAGCAGATTCATTTTGCTCCTTTTTTGTTCAATTAATTTTAATGCATATAAATCAAAAGTTAACTTTCTTAAACAACTTAATATTGTATTTTTACTAAAAAATGATTTCATAAATAGTAAAAAATGAAGAACCTTCGAATTTATAAAATGTCTTTTGCCAGTGTTTATCCACATTATATAAATAAGGCTGAAAAGAAAGGTCGCTCTAAAACAGAAGTCGATGAAATTATTTTTTGGTTGACTGGTTACAATCAACAATCACTTCAGGAAATACTTGACAATAAAACAGATTTTGAGACTTTTTTCAATGAAGCTCCAACAATCAATCCAAATGTATCAAAAATTACTGGTGTGATATGTGGTTATCGAGTAGAAGAAATTGAAGATCCATTAATGCAAAAAATTCGCTATCTTGATAAATTAATAGATGAATTAGCAAAAGGGAAAGTAATGGAAAAAATTCTGCGTCAATAAAAAAGAAAATAGAAATGAATGAAGTTGAAACATATATACAACAGTTTCCTAGAGAAGTACAGGAAATTATGTTGAAAATCCGTGCGCTAATACTAAAAAATGCACCAGAAGCGATAGAATCCTTCTCTTATGGAATGCCCGCTTATAAAACAAATAAAAAACCGTTGGTTTATTTCGCAGCATACAAGCAACATATTGGATTTTATGCTACTCCAACTGGGCACATTGCCTTTCAAGACGAATTGTCACATTACAAACAAGGCAAAGGTTCTGTACAATTTCCTTTGGACAAAGAAATTCCTTATGATTTAATTGAACGTATTGTAAAATTTAGAGTGCATGAAAATAACACAAAATAATTACTAAATCATAACTTTTCAATTTAATTAAGTATTAAAAGAAATGTTATCTATAATCTGAATTAATAGCTACTGAAAGTTGAAAAAGAGGATTGTAACAGTAAAAAAGTAATTGCATATATTATTAAAAATCCATATGTTAAAAAGAAAAGGTGCTCGTTCAACAAAAGATATTCCAAATGAAATTCTACAACAACTTAATCGTGGAGAAATAGAAACAGCTAATTTAGTTGAATGGTTAGCTGTAGACCAAAAAATTCTTTTGGAATCACTTCTGAATCAAAATAACAGAATCCATTATTTATCACCTGTATTAGATGTAATTGACAAATTAAAAAAACAAACCGTTAATACAATAAATGAAGCTATTGGGACGACACTGTTTGATTTAACTTCTGTAAATAATGATTTTGATTTTCTAACAATAATGTCCAATCACAAAGCAGATCTTGTACGTTGTTGGGCAACTTACACAATTGGAAAAAATGACTCTTTATCCATCGAAGAAACATTAGAAAAGATACAAGCATTTGCTGCGGACACACATTTTGGTGTTAGGGAGATATGTTGGATGGCTGTAAGACCTAAATTAACCAAAGATATTCAAAAAAGCATTTCCATTCTATCTCATTGGGCTAAGAATAAGAATGAAAATATTCGCCGGTTCTCAACTGAATCTATACGTCCTAGAGGTGTATGGTGTGAACATATTGAAGAATTAAAACAACATCCTGAACTGGCTAATCCAATATTAGAAACGTTGAAATCCGATAATGCTAAATATGTGCAGGATAGTGTTGGTAACTGGCTCAATGATGCAAGTAAGACAAATCCTCAATTTGTTATTAACGTCTGTCAACGTTGGGAAAACGAAAGTAACAGCAAGGAAACTAAATACATTGTTAAAAAAGCAATGAGAACTTTAAACAAGTAATTAGAAATCAAATCGTCTTCTAAACCTGAGTTCGATTAAAAATTGGATTCAGGTTTTAAAATTTACCTCGGATTTAAAACAACAAATGGTATCATTAACTCTTCCATTGAAATACCACCATGTTGAAAGGTATTCGCATAAAAATTAACAAATTTGTTATAGTTATTCGGATAGATAAAAAAGTCTGCTTCTTTTGTAAAAATAAACTCAGAAGATACTGAACCTTTAGGTAAAAAAGCTTCTTCTGGATTAGAAACTCTAAATACTTCCTTTTCATTATATGACAAATTTCGACCTGTCTTATAACGAAGATTTGTATTTGTTGCACGTTCACCAATAACTTTCACTGGATCCGTTACTTTTACCGTTCCATGATCTGTAGTGATTATCAATTTAGCTTTTTGATCAGCAATTTTTTTAATCATTTCTTGTAAAGGAGAATGTTCAAACCATGACAATGTAAGCGAACGATAAGCAGCTTCATCATCTGCCAATTCTTTTATTACTTCCATTTCAGTTCGAGCATGCGAAAGCATATCTACAAAATTATAAACAATCACATTCAACTGATTTTCTTTTAATTGATTGAAACTATCAACTAATTTCTTCCCAGCAGTTAAGTTTGTAATTTTATTGTAACTCCATTTATAATTTTTACCTAATCGTTTTAGATTCGCCTCTAAAAAATCTGATTCATGTAAATTTTTACCTCCTTCATCATCTTCTGAGGCCCACAAATTGGGAAACTTACGTGAAATCTCTAAAGGCATTAATCCTGCAAAAAGAGCATTTCTTGCATAATGAGTTGCAGTTGGTAAAATAGAATAAATAATTTCATCGGATTCTACCGAAAAATACTTTGAAATAGTAGGTTGCAATACCTTCCATTGGTCGTAACGTAAATTGTCAATAACAAGTAAAAACGTTTTTTCTTTTTCAGGAAGTGCTACTACTTTATCTTTTAATATGGTATGAATCATTTGAGGTGCATCATCATCTCCGTGTAACCAATCTGTATAATTTTTCTCAACAAATTTGGCAAAAAGTGTATTTGCTTCTTTTTTTTGCATGGTCAAAATTTCCTTCATTCCACTGTCTTCAGCTTTTTGAAGTTCCAATTCCCAGTAAACAATTTTTTTATACACTTCTCCCCACTCTTCCGCATCCAATCGTCCACTTAATTGCATTCCCAATTGTCTGAAATCTACTTGATAATTAGAAGTCGTTTTTTGAGAAACAAGTTTTGATTGATCCAGTATTTTTTTCAGACTTAACAAAATCTGATTAGGATTAACAGGTTTTATTAGATAATCAGCAATTTTACTTCCAATTGCTTCCTCCATTATATATTCTTCTTCACTTTTTGTAATCATAACCACAGGCACTTGTGCTCGTTGTTCTTTGATTCTATTTAAAGCTTCTAAGCCTGAAATTCCTGGCATGTTTTCATCTAAAAATATAACATCAAAAACCTCTTCGACATTGCGTTCTACAGCATCAATACCGCTATTTACTGGAGTTACAGAATAACCTTTTGATTCTAAAAATAAGATATGAGGCTTTAATAACTCAATTTCATCATCTGCCCAAAGAATTTTTACTTGCATAATATATAGATGTTACAGACTAAAAACGTCAAATCTTAGCCTGTATTGTTTGTAGAAAATTTTAATAGAATAAATAAAGAATTCAATCAAAAAGATTACCAATATAATTCTTTTCGAAATCCAACATTGATGTTAAAAAACACTTGTCTATAAATTTCTCTTGGAAAATCATCTTTACTTGGTATTCCAAAAAGAGATAAATATGGATTTAAATCCACATAAACGCTACCAACTCCTGGGATAGTGTATTTAGCTCCTCCTGTAAATCCAAGTGCCAATCTTATAAATGTAGATCTTGAGCCTTCTGGCAAATAACTTTGATACGTTTGATCCACTACATAACTAGATTGGTCATAGTTACCTAATTTATATTTATCATTATAAGAAGCACTATTAATAATCAAACCAACATTCGTACCACCATACAATGAAAAACCTTCATCAAATCCATTTATTAAATAATAACGGCTACCACCATCAATTATAAAATAATTAATTGAATATGCCGCTTGAATGGGAACTTGAATTGTTGCCCCAAGTGGATTTATTGGTTGTGCATTTGTCACACCATAATCAAAAAAACCATTTTGTTTAAACTGATAAGTCATTCTCCCATAAAATGTTACATCATTATTTCGAGGTGACTCAACATGTAAATTTAAACCAACAAATGGTCTTCTATTTCCAAATTCAAAAAGCGTACTCATTCCACCACCAATACCAATTTGTGCTGTAAGTGAAGTTGACACGAACGCCACAATTAAAAATCCAATTAATCTCATAATTCTAACCATTTGGGTTTATTATCCAATATTCTATCAAAAATAATGCAATTTTCTTCATGAGCACCTTTTAAATAACCTGTACTCATTAAAAATTCATTTACAATCTCCCCTCCTGTAAATTTAAATCGTTTTTTAAACAATTTAACCCACTCCTGTTTTGTTTGTAGTTGCTGATCATCCAACCATTTTTTAAATGAACCATGTTCAGCTTGAATTTTTAATATTTCATTTGCATTATAAATAGCAGCATTCACTTTCAATTTATTTCGAACGATACCTGCATCATTTAACAATCTTTCTCTATCGTCTTCTGTAAATAAAGAAACTTCTTTTATATCAAAATTATTGTATGCCTTTCGAAAAGATGCTTGTTTTTTAAGTATTATATCCCAAGAAAGTCCTGCTTGATTAATTTCTAATATCAATCTACCAAATAATTCATTGTCATCAAAAATTGGAAATCCATACATTGTATCGTGATAAATACGATGATGATTATCCTCAGGCAGTTGTAAACAATATTTGCAATATGACATATAACTACAAATATATAATATTCATGAATATATGAATATTAAAAATTGTTAGTTTTTACACAATTTAGAAAAGAATTTATAGCTTTTGGTAAAAGTCTTTTTAAAGTAAGTTAAATGTATAACTTTGCCCTAGATTTTAAAACCAAAAACAATGGCACTTCAAAAAGGAACGAAGATTTATAGCATTGCGAAATTCAAATGTCCACAATGCCAAGAAGGAGATTTTTTTCTTTCACATCCGTATGATTTAAAAAATGCAGGGAAATTACACGAAAATTGTTCTGAATGTGGCTTGAAATATGCGAAAGAACCAGGTTTTTATTTTGGCGCAATGTATGTTTCATACGCATTTGGAGTAGCTATTTTTGTTGCCACAATTGTTGTTTATTATCTAATTTACAGAAGCATAGATGTAATTCCATTATTAGTTACTATGGGAATTCTTTCAATATTGACTGCACCTTTTAATTATGCATTATCAAAAATTATTTGGGCCAATTTGTTTATTTCATATCGTCCAAATGCAAAAGTTGATTTTAAACACCGTACAGCCGAAGCTGTAAAATAATAAACACTTATATAGCTGTGAGTTAGACTTAGTGATTGTTAGAGAAGCTATATATTTCAACCACATGGATGTAAATCGTTTTCATATGTTTAGTTTGCAAATGACCCAAGTACTTCCATGTGGTTTTTTAATAAAAAAACACATCCCATTTTAGATTTCCTTCTGTTTTTAAATAAAGAGTTCATTTTTAGCTTAGACTAAACAAAACCACCTCTATTCGATTCACATTTTTCAACATTTTTATCTTCAATTAGTTGTTAGCATTTGATGACATCATATTTTTATTTATTTCAGACTACACCTACTCATTTTTAATTATCTTTGCAAATTATTTCAATTTAAATGTCGCATAAATCAGGTTTTGTAAATATTGTTGGGAGTCCAAACGTTGGGAAATCTACGTTGATGAATCAATTAGTGGGTGAGAAATTGTCTATCGTTACTTCCAAAGCTCAAACTACACGTCATCGAATACTTGGTATCGTAAATGACGAAAACTATCAAATTGTTTTTTCAGATACGCCAGGAGTTGTTAATGCAGCTTATAAATTGCACGAACAAATGATGGGATACGTTAATACATCTATTCAGGATGCTGATGTATTACTATTCATTACGGACATGCATGAAAATGACATGAACCATAAGGAAACATTGGAGCGTATTTCAAAATTAGAAATTCCAGTTTTGTGTTTGATAAACAAAGTTGATTTAGGTGATCAAGAAAAAGTAATTAATCGAGTGGATTACTGGCAAAATAAACTTCCAAATGCGAAAGTATTGCCTATTTCAGCACTTCATAACTTTAACGTTGATGCAGTTTGGGAGAAAATCATAGAATTAGTACCTGAATCACCTGCATATTTTGATAAAGAAGCTTTATCAGATAGGCCTATGCGATTTTTTGTTTCAGAAATAATTCGTGAAAAAATCTTTTTACATTGTCAAAAAGAAGTTCCATATTCTTGTCAAGTTGAAATTGAAGAATACTTAGAAGAAGAGAACATCACGCGAATTCGAGCTTTAATTATAGTAGAAAGAGATTCTCAAAAAGGAATTATCATTGGTAAAGGTGGTATCATGTTGAAAAGAATCGGTCGTGAATCGAGAATAGAAATCGAAAAATTTATTGACAACAAAGTTTTCTTAGAAACTTTTGTAAAAGTAGATAAAGATTGGAGAGGTTCAGAACAAAAACTAAAAAAATACGGTTATTAATCGTTTTCATTGTTTGCAAAACGCAAATGAACAAATAATAAATCTTGTTGGGAAACAACACAAAAACAAAAAGTAATGAGCAATATTGTTGCAATTGTCGGAAGACCAAATGTAGGAAAATCAACTTTGTTTAACCGTTTAACGGAATCTAGACAAGCGATTGTAAAAGAAATTAGTGGTGTAACACGCGATCGTTTATATGGTCGTGGTGAATGGAATGGAGTTGAATTCTCAGTTATTGATACTGGAGGTTATGTACATGGTTCTGACGATATTTTTGAAGGGGAAATCAGAAAACAAGTTGAAATTGCTATTCAAGAAGCATCTGTTATCATATTCATGGTAGATGTTATGACTGGTATTGTTGATCTTGATGAAACCGTTGCAAAAATTCTAAGAAAAACAAAAAAACCAATTTTTATTGTTGGAAATAAAGTAGACAATACTGAACGTGTTGGTTTATCTTCTGAATTTTATTCTTTTGGTCTTGGTGATGTATACGATGTTTCTGCTGTTAATGGAAGCGGAACTGGTGAATTACTTGACGATTTAGTAAAACATTTTGACAAAGACGATAAAACAGTTAATGAAACTGAAGATCTACCTCGTTTTGCCATTGTTGGAAAACCAAATGTTGGGAAATCTTCTTTGGTGAATGCACTTATTGGTCAAGAACGTAACATTGTTACTGATATTTCTGGCACAACAAGAGATTCTATAGATACACGTTACAAAGCTTTTGGTTTTGACTTTAACTTAATCGATACTGCTGGAATTCGTAAAAAGGCAAAAGTTACAGAAGATATTGAATACTACTCTGTACTTCGCTCAGTTAGAGCAATAGAAAATTCAGATGTTTGTATCTTCATGATTGATGCAACTGAAGGATTACAAAAACAAGACTTACACATCTTTTATATCATAGAAAAAAATTCAAAAGGTGTTGTTGTACTTATAAACAAATGGGATTTAGTTGAAAAAGATCATACAACAATGAAAGAATATGAAGATAAAATTCGTGAGCAATTAGCACCTTTCAATGATGTTCCAATCATTTTTACTTCTACTGTAACAAAACAACGTGTACACAAAACTTTAGAGACAGCAATGGAAGTGTTTGAAAATAGAACACGAAAAATTTCAACTTCTGAATTAAACGAAGTAATGCTTGATATTATACAAGCAACTCCACCTCCAGCTGTAAAAGGTAAATACATCCGAATAAAATACGTTCAACAGTTACCCACTCATGCACCTGCTTTTGCATTTTTCTGTAATTTGCCTCAATATGTTGGTGATTCATACAAACGCTTTTTGGAAAATAGATTAAGAGAAAAATATAACTTTAGTGGTATTCCGATTAAAATATTCTTCAGAAAAAAATGATTCTGTTATTAGAGAGAAGAAATAAAGAATTTTATCTATTAAACGCATGTCTAATAACACTATTACTATTGATAGTGTTATTTTCTCCACTTCGTCCGACAGATGAAATATTACTTTACACTTCTGATGCACAAACATATTTAGGTGCAGGAGAAGAAGTATTTTCTCTTAATAAACAAGGTTTTTCGTGGACTCGTCCTTACCTCTACTCTTCTTTTCTATATTGGGGGTATCAAATTGGTGGTTCAAAATTAATTGTTATTGCACAATCATTTTTCTGGTTGCTAACAGCAAATTTCATTTATTATGGTGTTCGATTTATTAGCAATAAAAAATGGATTCAAATAGTTGCTGTAAGTTTATTTGCAATTAATTTATCATTGATAAGTTATATTTTCCATGGGCTTACTGAAGTATTATCAACACTACTTTTATCAATTTTTGTTTATATTACTTTAAAAGCAAAAACAAAGCAATTCGATGCGTATTATTTTGTATTAAGTACAATCATTTTTGCTCTTTTGACGGTTATTAAACCATTATTTTATTATCCATTTTTAGTATTTAGTATTGTAACAATATTTTTTCATCTTAAAACGATTCTTAAAACGAAAAAGTTAGTTATACTTTTACTTTCAGCATTTTTAATTATTGGAACACAATTTTTTATCATGTATAAAAAGTATGATGTTATTAAAATTTCTGCAATTAGCGGTTTAACTTTTGACAATTATATTTTAGCACAAGGTATTCGAAAATTGAATGATATTGATGATATTGAATTATCACAAGAATTAGCTCGGAATTTAAGTTCACAAGAGAAGAAAAAGTTAATTTTTGAAAATAAAAGCACCTTTTTAAACCTTTATTTAACAAATTTAAAGGACAATATCACAGGTTATGGAACAAATATTATTTTGCCTGCCAAATTTGATGTAAAAACCTATGTTACATTCGGTTCTGAGTACAATAAGATTTTATATGTCTGCTTTTTGATTTTACTACCAATTTATATCATTTTCTGTTTTATCGATATTTTTCTACGAAAAATCAAACATTTAGAATTTATTTTCATTGGATTACTATTTTATTATATTGTATTCTCCTCAGGTATTTCCTTTTTCCAAGCAGACAGATTAGTTTTGTTTGCAATTCCACTTTGGATAATTTTATATATTATTCTTATTCAACGAATGATAAAAGTATTTAGAAGAAAAAATAATTTTCAATGAAATTTGGTGCAATAGATATCGGTACAAATGCTGCTCGACTTCTGATTGGTGAAGTCATTAAGGAGGATGGAAAAAAGTTTGTGAATAAGATTTCTTATACACGAATTCCACTTAGACTTGGAGAAAGTGTATTTGATAATGGTCGCATCAACAAAAAAAAAGGTGACCAATTCATTAAAACAATGAAAGCATTTCAATTAATTTCTGAATTATTTTCATAGCGATAGTCTAGACTAGCAGTTGCTAATAGGCAAGAGAA
>DAIOWV010000020.1:22319-22726 GCA_036758285.1 Taishania sp.
CATCTGCAATGCGAGAAGCCAAAAACAGTAAAAAAATTAAGTCAAAAATTTTATTAGAAACTGGAATTGAAGTTGAAACAATTTCAGGTCAAGAAGAAGCTAATTTAATTTTTGGAACCTTTTTTTTGATGGAAATCGATAAATCAAAAGACTTTATTGTTGTTGATGTTGGTGGTGGAAGTACTGAAATCAGTGTTTTTTCTAAAGGTAAAAAAGAAATTTCTCAATCATTTGAAGTTGGTACTTTAAGATTATTAAAAGGAAAGGCAAGTGTTTCGATTTGGGAAGATATGTATAACTGGCTAGATGAAAACATCTCACTTTCAGAAGATTTTTTGTTTTATGCAACAGGAGGAAATATCAATAAAGCACATAAAATGCTTGGTGGAATAAACCTGGATCCAATC
>DAIOWV010000020.1:22736-32907 GCA_036758285.1 Taishania sp.
TTAAAAAAATTACACGATGATCTAAGTGTTTTAAAAGTACGCCAAAGGATGGAACAATACCAATTAAAGCCAGACCGTGCTGATGTTTTGGTACCAGCGTTAGAAATTTATTGTAATATCATGAAAAAATTAAATTGTAATGAATTAATTGTTCCTAAAATTGGTCTATCCGACGGTATTATTTATGATTTACACAAAAAACATCGAAAAAGAAATGTAAACTCTAAAGTTGATATTTCTTAATTAAACAACTTTATATTCTTACTTGATTTATTGGTTTTTCAAGTAAAACATTCATTTTTCAATTGATTATTTTCTTACATTTGCCCCCTTATTTATTCTTGTTTTGAAATATTTGTTATCTAAATTGGAAATTCCGGTGCGTTTTAGCGAAACAGACGCAATGGGAGTCGTATGGCATGGCAATTACCTTAAATTTTTCGAAGATGCCCGTGAGCATTTTGGAGTAATTTATGATTTAGATAATTTACAAATACATGATGCTGGATTTTTTGTTCCAATTGTACATTCGGAGCTTTTTCATAAATCACCTATGCATTATGGAGAAACGGCAATTGTTACTTCAAAATTAATTTATAAAGAATCGGCAAAAATTATTTTCGAATTTGAAATTATAAATAGTAAAACAGGACAAATTTCCGCAAAAGGATCAACGACACAAGTTTATCTGAACGCAGAAACTCGAGAACTAGAATTAGTAAAACCTGATTTTATAATCAAATGGGAAGAACAACAAAATTGGATCGATGAAAAATAAAATTTATTTATCCTACGGCTCAATCATTTCTCCAATTGGCAGAGATTTAGAATCTCATTTTCAATCATTAAAAAATGAAATTTCTGGAATAAAAGAATATAAAAATTCTGGTTTTAATCAAGAAAATTGGTTTTTGTCAAAAATTGATAATCTTACTGAAAATCGATTTGACACGCTATTAAAAGAATCATTAAACGACTTAAAACAATCTATTTCAAGTGAAATTTTAAGTCATGATAAGACGCTTTATATTCTCAGTTCAACAAAAGGAAATATTGACGCTTTACCAAATGATGTCTTTGATTCTGCAAGAACTATCATAAAAAATACTACTGCAAATAAGAACAACCCAATCATTATATCAAACGCTTGTATTTCAGGAGTTTTAGCCATTAACACAGCGAATGATTACTTGCAATTCTCTGATTATGATCAGGTAATTGTAATTGGTATTGATGTTGTATCAGATTTTGTCTTATATGGTTTTCAATCGCTTTTTGCAATGAGTGATGAACCCGCAAAACCTTTTGATAAAGATAGAAAAGGTATTTCATTAGGGGAAGCTTGCGGGATTATTGTTGTTTCGAAAGAAAAACCAAACAATTTTTCTGTTGAATACCTTTCCGGTGCTTCATCGAATGATGCAAATCATATTTCTGGTCCATCTAGAACTGGTGAAGGATTGTTTCGAGTTGTAAATAAAACAATAGAAAGATCAACTATTTCAAGTACTGAAATTGATTTCATTTCAGCTCATGGTACAGGGACTTTATACAACGATGAAATGGAGAGTATTGCATTTACTCGTTGTAATCTTCAACATGTATCAACAAATAGTTTAAAAGGATATTTTGGTCACACACTTGGAGCGGCTGGCGTTATCGAACTAATAATATGCATGTTATCAATTGAACATCAACTTGTTTTTAAAAGTAAAGGGTTTTCTGAAAAGGGAACAACAGAAACAATAAATATTACAACCAAAACAGAATCCAGTTCAATCAAACATATTTTAAAAACGGCTTCTGGCTTTGGAGGAGGAAATGCTGCTATATTGATAAAACAAGTGATATGAAGATTCTGACAAGTTGTTACCTATCTCCAAAAGGAGCGTTCCTAGATCAGGAATTAAAAATCAAATTTCAGGATGAAAATTGGTTAAAAGAGTGTTATCAGTACTTGGAATTGGATTATCCAAAATTTTACAAAATGGATAATTTATCTAAAATGACGATTATTGCATCAGAACTGATAAAATCTAAACACGTTTTTGAAAATCTTCAAGATGATGAATTGGAACTAATTTTTGCAAATTCAAATGCCAGTCAAAACACTGATTTGAAATTCATTAATTCTTATACATCACAAGGAAGTCCAAGTCCATCGTTATTTGTCTATACATTGCCAAACATTTTAACTGGTGAATTAGCAATTAGAAACAAATGGTATGGAGAAAATACATTCTTTATTACTCCTAAATTTGATGCAAATTTGTTTACTGAACGCCTGTATCATGCGGCACAAAAAGGAGTGAAACTATGTTTATGTGGGTGGGTTGATTCAAAAGTTGATGAAACTAACAGTTTAAAAGAAGAATGTTTCTTACTTTTAGTGTCAATTAACAAAACAGAAGACAGAGAAGGAAGACTTTCGTTTGCAAATACGTTGAATGAAGTTTTTCAGGAATATAAAATACGAAACGAAGTCTAAGTAGATTCGAAGACTGAATTTAAGAATGATAAAACTAAAAATATTGAATAAAAAGATTTAGATTCTGGAGTCACCTCCCCTAGCCCTCCTCAAGGAGGGAAAATCTAACGTCTTTTGTCTAAAATCTAATATCGAAATTAAAATGAGTGAATTTAAAGAAAACCTAAAAGCTCAAATCATCGAGCAACTTTCATTAGAAGATTTAACACCTGCAGACATCAAAGATGACGCACCACTTTTTGGAGACGAAGGTTTAGGATTGGATTCTATTGATGCATTGGAGTTTATCGTTCTATTGGAGTCAAACTATGGGATAAAAATTGCAGATCCTAGCCAGGGACGAGATATATTTCAATCAGTTAATTCACTTGCAGAATTTATTGAGAAAAATCAAAATTAATCAATGGATATTTTTGTTACAGGATTAGGAGCTATCAGTTGCATTGGAAACAATGTATCTGAGCATTTTGAGTCTTTGATTAAGGAACAATCAGGGATAAAAAAAGGACTACATAAGCACTCTGAACGCTTTTTAGTAGGTGAAATTCCTTTAACAAATGAAGAATTAATAACAAAGTTCAATTTAAAAGTAAACGGTTCACGTACAGGCTTATTGGCCTGTATTGCTGCTAAAGAAGCTTTTTCCGGACACCCTATTCACAATCAAATTCGAACAGGTGTAATTGCTGGAACCTCTGTTGGCGGAATGGATATTAGTGAAGTTGAATACAGAAGTTTTTTAGAAAATCAAACACACAATATTTCGAAATATAAAGAACATTCAAGTGGGAATTCAAGTGAAGAAATTGCGCTAGAATTAGGTGTTGAAGGCTTTATAAATACAATTTCAACAGCATGTTCATCAGCAGCTAATGCAATTATGATGGGAGCTCGAATGATTCGCCAAGGAATGTTGGATCGTGTAATTGTTGGTGGTACGGATGCTTTAACTGAATTCACAATAAGCGGGTTTCGTTCTCTCATGATTTTTGATGAAGAATGGTGTCGCCCATTTGATGAAAGTAGAAAAGGATTAAATCTAGGTGAAGGTGCTGGGTTTATTGTTCTTGAATCTACTTCAAGTATTGAAAAATCTGGCAAGACTGCAATTGCCAAGCTCAAGGGCTGGAGTAACGCATCTGATGCCTTTCATCAAACAGCATCATCACCAGACGGTTATGGAGCAACTTTATCTATCTCCGAAGCCATGAAAGTAGCTAATCTTCAACCTACAGATATTGACTACATCAATGCTCATGGAACGGCTACGCCTAACAACGATTTATCTGAATCAAAAGCGATCAAAACTATTTTTGGTAAAAATATCCCACCGTTTAGTTCAACAAAAGCCTTTACAGGTCATACACTTGCTGCAGCAGGAGGATTAGAAGCTGTTTTTAGTGTTTTAGCAATTCAACATGGCTATTTATTTGCTAATCTCAATCATAAAAATGTTATTGAAGAAACCCAATTATTACCAATTTTAAAAACTACAAAAGTTGAACGTGTGAGAAATGTTGTCTCAAACTCTTTTGGATTTGGGGGAAATAATTCGACGATTATCATAGGTGAAGTTTAAATCTAACTAAAAGGCTTATTATTTTGACAATAAACAAATTACATTCAAATTACCTCTTGATAAAATTCGCTTTTAATCCATCACCAATTCCAAATAATGTTAGTATGTAGTTAATTAAATTCTTAACTATTTGAAGGTATTTCTTTTGGTCAATTTCAACTCTTAGTTGTTCATCGTCTGAATTGGAAGAAATAATTGGTTGATTAACATCTCCTTTAGCCCTTTTCCAGCGAGTCAAACTAAAACCTGTTGTCTGAATTTTAATTCTTTGAAATCCTGATTTTTGAAATAGTTTTTTATAGTCGATTTTGTATAATAACTTAGATGCTCAGGATAACAAATAACATCATAAGCTGCTTTAAAACGATATCTCAATAATGAATTAAAATTTGGAGTTGTAACGTAAACCAATCCTTTCTTTCTTAACAAACGATTAAATGTATTTAACTCTTCACTAGGATTATTTATGTGTTCAATTACCTCAAATGAAGTTATGACATCAAAGGACTCTAAATCATAATTTTCAGCATTCAAAACACCTTTTGCATAGAAATCCCTTTACTTGTACAAATATCAATTGCTACATCGGTGTATTCGGTTCCATAAACTTCCCAATTTCTTTTCTTTGCCTCCTCCAAAAAGTATCCGATTCCACAACCAACATCCAAGATTTTATTTGTTTTGCGATACTTCTCAAAATAATCTAACAACTCATTGTATCGTTTCACAGTTATTGGAGACAAATAATCGTTTCTTCCGTAGTTTGAATAATGCTTAATCAATTCATCAGAAGTAGGAATTTTCTTTGAAAAAACAAATCCACAATCTTTGCATTTACACAAAAAAGTTGAAGAATAACTTTCCAGATTAACTAATCTATCAGATTTACAAATTAAACAATTAACATGATTCTTCATTCTTGAAAAACATTATATCTAACTAATTACAAACTCTTTAAGACTTCAACTAATTTTTCAACTTGAGTTCGCCTTGAATACTTTTCGACACCAATAGCACTACATGCAATCTTACCATTTTCTTTAAACTCTGCAATTAATTCATTAATTACCTGCTTAAAATGTAGCTCATTATCAACAACTAAACCAGAGTTCGTTTCCATTATAAGATCTTCCTGTAATTGATTGCTAACCCCATTCATTTCACTAAGTGTGTAATACTTCTCTTTCAACAACAAAGATTTTTCATCGTTTTTATAACAAAGTATCATTTTTCGATTGGCAATTAAATAATCAAAAATTTTAGTTCCTAAAATAGAGTAATCATTAAAAAGCAATAGACAATCCGATTGAGTCATAATCTTTATTGCATCTTCATTCTTTACTTTTGGGATAATCTTCACAATTTTCGTAAGATTCGGTTTATCATTCAAAAATTGGTTTATTTCCGGTTCGATATTCGTTCCAATAAATTGAAATAAGATTTGATCATGAAAGCCATCCAAAATACCTAAAACACTTTTCCATGGATGCCATTCATATATCGTTCCTACAAAAGTCATTACCAATTGCTTGTTCGAATGAATGGATTCATTCGAAGATGTGATAAATTCAGAATTATATCCATTCGGTAAAACAATTATCTTTTTATCATCAATTAATTCTTCTAATTTAGCTTTGATAATGTCAGAAACAGTAATAATTGCAATTGATTTAGAAACAATCTTTCGTTCAATTTTTTTTATCCAAAAATGATACAAAGCATTCACTTGCCTACTTTTACTTTGACTCCAAGGATCTCTATAATCAGCAATCCAAGGGATTGAATGTTTTTGGCTTAATTTTTTCGCAAAATAAAATAAAACAAATGGTTCTCCAGTAGCAATTACAAAATCAAACTTATTGTTTTCCAAAACCTTATCTGCTTCTTTGTAAATATTTCTTTTCGGGCCAGAAATCCATAAAAACTGGCGAAATTCATCGAAAGCAGTTAAAAACTTCCTCAACAAACGAAATTTCTTCTCTCCGTATTTAAGTAAAAGTCGATTACTTACAGAAGGTTTAAATGGTGTTTTAACTATTGTTCCGAAATCTGTTTTTTCAACTATCGTCTTTTGAGAGTCACCTGGAGAAATATAATCCAAATGATTACCGTATTTATTATCCCACTGCCGTGTAATTACAACAGGTTCAATACCATATTCTAGCAAATGTTTGTACCAACTATATGGTCGCAATCCACCTACTGAAACATAAGGTGGAAAATCATAAGCGAGAATAAGGACTTTCATCATCGTCTATTTCAAATATCTTTCAAAACTAACAAAAGAATAGCTTTGAATAAATGTAAAATGGGAAAACAAATTTAAGAATCATCAAAAATAATATTTGGTTAAAAAACTAATATATACAATCAATTCCAAAAATCGAAATAAAACACTGTTTAACAACATCATAAACGCAAGAACTAATCATGTCAGTTACTTTTTCTCAAAAACATATAAATGCCAAAAAAACGAAGCTAAATTCGACTTTCTTCTAATTGTTAACGATTCTACCCATCGATAAACTGTAAACATAAAGCGATTTTTTATTTTTAGCTTTTTAAGTAAATGAAACGAGTAAGATGGATTTCGAAGAACTTGTTTATGTACCATTTTTTTTAAATGAAATTGCTGAAATTTATGTTCAATTTCACTAGGAGTTCTATATAATATTTCATCTCCAACTCGTTTTGACTCTCTACCTAAGGGTTCAATAAAAACAATTTTCCCTGATTCATTTAAGATTTCTGAAAACTTCAGAATCAAATCATCCAATTCATTATCAGATATATGCAACAAAACTCCAAAGAGAATTATCTTATCGTATGTGCCTTGAATTTCATTTATTGCATCAATTTTTCTGAAAGTTACATTACTTTTTTTATTTTGTTGAATGGCCAAATCAATCAAAGAAACGGATATGTCAACACCGTCAATACTGTTAACTAAATGACTGTATTCAAAGCTCAATCGTCCCAATCCGCAACCAAAATCTAGTACATTGTCATTTTTTGAAAATTCAGCAAATTTCTTTATGTAATATTTACTATAATAATCATATAAATAATTCGTATCAGCACCAGAAACATCCAAAACCGTGTGAATAGAAAATCCTTGTTGCTTAACTTTAAGGTCGTAGGACTCTATAATCTTTTCTGTACTTAATTTATTCTTAGTCATTTTTTTGAGTTAGAAATAATTAACCATTTTATGATTTTTCTTTTGTAAACTCCATAAACGTTGTATAATACTCTACATTTTCAACCTTATAAAATAAAGTCTTTTTTTCTATAAAATACAAAAACGGTAATAACCATTTAGCTGAAGAGCTCATTTTATTCCATATAGAACGGGCATAAGAAGGAGTCCGATAAACATGCTTTTGGGTAACCAAATGAAAGCCAATTGACTTAAATAAGGATTCATATTGTCCAATTGTACGACGATTATACACTCCATTAGAAAGAAAATGCTTTTCATCAGTGGGAGTTTGTTCAAAAATACAAATACGTCCTTTATCAGTTATTTTTGACGCAATTTTTGAAAATGCTTCTAAGATTCCTTCATCACTAATATGTGCAAGTACCCAATGAGCAATAACAACGTCTATTTCATTAGAAGAAATTTCGTCTAGATCATCTAGATAGATACTATTAATCGGAGAACTTTTTTTTGCGATATCTAACATTGAATCAGAGGTATCATATCCAATAACTTTACTAACAGATGTACGGATAAAATTACTGATCCTACCTACTCCACAACCAAAATCCAGTACAACATCTGTAGATTTTAGTCTTGATTTTTTTAGAATGTATTTTTTAGAAAAATAATCGTGCAAAATATTACTATGTTGTGCTTCATTAGAAATTCCAGCATCTAAAACTGAGTGATAATTACCATGAATATCAGCCCTTTTATTGAATAATTCTTTGGACTTTTGATCATCTACTGACATAGCTGAATAGTTTTAGTGTAAATTTAAAAAAGTAATGATGAATTGGTTTCAAAATAGTTGTTTGGCTATAACACATTTGTCTTTTTGTTCCAAAACGATTTTTAAAATCACTAATTCCTTTAGAGAATTTAAGATTATTTTCATTTTTTTCGATTGCAACTTGTCCCATAGAATAAACATTTATTCCCTCCTCTTTTAATTTAATCATGATATTCCAATGCAAAAATTGACCTGCACCTAAATTATTTTTAGAGTTTCCAGCAAAAGTATAATCAGCTATTTTTCCAAATTTTTGAATTAATGCAATAGATAAGTATTTTTCATCTTTTTTAACAGCAAATAATTGACAATGTTTTTTAATGGATAATATTTGGTAAACTCTACTAATATATTCCAAATTTGGATTAGTCTTTTCTTGATTCTGATAAGTTTCTTTCATTAAATCAAGCAGGCTTTCGACATTATTGATTTCTTCAAAAACAAGACCTGATTTTTGAGCTTTTTTCAAAGAGTTTCTATGTTTTAGGTGCATATTAGCTAACAGTACATCTTCTTGTTGTGTCAAATCAATTGTTGCAACTTCAAAGTGATTAAAGCTTTTAGAAGTATCTAGTTTAATGATTAAATTTTCAGAACCATAAAAACCACCAGATCTAAAAATTACATACTTATTTTCCTTTAAATATTTTTGAACTGTTTCTGAGATATACTTAGCTAACTCAACATTTTCTTTATAATCATACGTTATTAAATATTCACCAAACTGTGTTGCTGCTTTAGAAATAGATTTAGATAAAAAAGATAATTTATCACTAAACCATATATTAAGCTTAATCCCCCCAACAAATTGATTATCTTTATAAAAAGAAAAATAAATAGATTTGTTTTTGTAAAATTCCTGAACACTATCGTAATAAGTAGACTGTAGTAAATTAGAGTTTTCTAAAGCTAATTTATTCCATTCATTTTCATCAATTGGCTTATCATATGAAATTTTATAATTCATATTTTACTAGGATTTTGTGAAAATAAATAATCAATAATACTCAGCCCATTAATGAAATCAGGAGCTAATTGAGGATAAATTGGGGGAATGTAATTAAGATATTCAATTTCGATATCATTTTTCGAAAACATATTTAAATCATTATAGCCCTTACCTCCGTTTCCAGAAAGATATACATTTCCATTTACTTTTTTAATCAACTGAATTAATCGTTCATTTTTTTCACATTCATAATCAACTAAATCCGAAGCGATGAAAATCGGAGTTTGAATATGTAATCTGGAAGCTATTTTTTTTATGATTTCCGTATTTAAAACAGCCAAATTCGAGTCATCAACATTTAGACAAGTTTCTATAAATGTATAAACCTCATCAAAATGCAATGATTTCTTATAATAGTTAGTTATCTTGTTTAAAATAGAATTTTTCCAATCAATAGAATTATCAATTTCAATTTCATTGATCTTTTTAGAAGTTCCGATTTTAAGTGGTAATGTCAACCAATTTGGTCCATTTTGTGAACGAACATTTGCTCGATGAGTAATGGCTTTTGATGAACCTAAAACAATGTCCACATTATCTAAAACAACAAATTGATCCGAATGTTTTAATTTATTAAAATATCCAAGCCAAGGAAAAAAATTCGGTTGATGAATTCCAACTTTAATCAATTGATTTTCCATACTCATAGAATTGTAGAATAAAAATCAATCAATTTATTTCTTTCATTTTCCCAATTCAATTCTTTATTTGCCTTTTTTACATTATTAAAGAATCGTTCATAATCACTCAAAATTGTATTGAATCCGTTTAGATATGAATTTTCAACATCAGGGTTTACACAAACACCACATTCATATCCATCTATAATGTTTTTATATTCAGGCTGTTGTGTCGCAAGAATTGGAATACCTGCATTTATATATTCAAAAAGTTTATTATCCAATGCATACCAATAGGACAAATCTTTCTTATTCCAGGTTGGAACTAACCCAATATCAGCTGATTGAAGATAACTTGAAATATCTGAAGGTGCAATTTTATCATGAAAATAGATATTATTCCATTCCTTCTGTTTCACTAACAATTCAATTGGTTTTGAATTAATATTTAGACCACAAATAAAAACAACAGCTATT
>DAIOWV010000020.1:33004-37703 GCA_036758285.1 Taishania sp.
ATTTAAAGTTTTTGAATAAATATTTGCACCAATAAACACTAGAATTTTAGTCGAAATAGGTATAGAGAATTTATCTCTCAAAATCGTACTGTCAGATATTAATTGCTGATTTTCAGATTCAGGGATATTTCTTAATACCAATGGAGTTGTATTCAATCGAAAATCATTTTTTAAATAATCGGCCAACGATTGATTAACCGTTATTAAAAAATCAATGTATTTAGCATTCTTTTTCTCAATCTTAATTTGCCATTTTCTAACAATATATGACTTAATAAGTATTGACCAACTATCATAATTTGAAACATTCAGTGGCCAACTTGAAAATAATTCATGTGAATCATAAATTAACCGAAGTTTTGGATTATTTTTTTTCAATCGCACCCCCAAATCAAGCATTGTATGATCATGGGCATGAATCACCTTAACATCCAGATTTAGATTCTCAATCAATTGAACAGCTTTCTTTTTAGCTTTGGATTGTTTTATATCAAAAATTGAAACATCCAGTAATCGATGGACATTAACACCGTCAACAATCTCAAAATCAAGTAATTCTTTCGATTTCAAAGCAATCAATGTAACTTGATAACCATTCTCAACAAGCGTTACAGCTTCACGATGCACTCTCCTATCATGAACAAATGGATTGTCTAATAAAAATAATATATGACCTTTATTATTCATAAAAGAATCAAAGAATTAGACGAACGACTTCAAATGCTTCCGCATATTTATTTCTTGATTGTACACCTCGTGTAATTGCATGTCCAAAAACAAACTCTTTAGACATATAATCTCTAAAATTTTGTGATTTATATTCTTGAAGTGCTGTAAATTTTGCTTCCACGTTTTCTTCAGTCAGACTTACAAAACAAGTTGTATCAAAGGATAAATTATTCCAAAGCAACTCATATCCAAACAGGCTAGTGTCTTTAAAAGCTCTCAAACCTTCTTGTGCAATAGTTGTATGATCCTGATGTATATCATGAAGAGAAGGCATCAACACCAAATCCGGCTTTATCTCTTTCTTTAATAACAAAATATGCTCTAAAATTTCTTGTCGAACATAATTCAATTTCCTCACTTGGTAATTAAAAATATGTAAATGTTCGGGTTTAATTCCTAGAACTGAGGTTGCTTCTTTCACTTCAATTGACAAAATATTTGATGGAAATCCGTCAGGAACAGACTCTTCAGCTGTACTAAAAGCAGCATAATGAACTGTCTTACCTTCACTTATAAATCGATGAATGGTTCCCCCAGCACCTAATTCACCATCATCAGTATGTGGTGCAAGAACCAAAATGACATTGTAATTTTTCATTACCTGTTTGATTTATTCTATTAAATTGTATTACAAACCTAAATAAAATTAGTTTATAATCTTTTGTAATCATTCACTTCGTCAAGAAATAAGTACTGTTAGCCTAAAAAATGGGCTATATTAATTATTTTCCAACTGTCAATATTTTGATCTGTTATAATTTTTTCTTGGATGAGTTTACTTTTTGAATCGTGAATCAATTCTTTAAATCGCTCATCTTTCATCCATTGATCATCTGGAGCCTCAAATCCAACCTTATCTTTCCGATAAGTAATTTCTTGTGGCAATAAAGTATTTACTCCTTCTCTTAAAATAGATTTTGACCAGCCATTTTCAAAGAAAAGATAACTTTCTAAACTCATAATAAATTCTACTAAATCGTGATTTAAAAAAGGCAAGCGTACTTCTACTGCATGAGCCATAGAGTTCCGATCAGCGAATCTCAATAATTTTTCAAGTCCTTGATTCGTACTATTATCTTTTAACATTGATTTCAAGTCATCAAAATGTGTAAATGGAGAGACTTTTGGATAAAAAGCAGTTTGAAATTCTGATGCTATTCCTTTGGGAAGGTTCTTTTTAGATAAACTCCAATTAATTTTACTTAGCTTATCATAAAAGAAAGGAAATTTCAATTGAAAATTATCTTTCTTGCTAAATTGAAATTTTACGGAATGATTGCCATTTAACTCTTTAGATATTTTCTCTATTGATTTACCACCTTTCAACAATTCAGATAAATAAGTCTTAAAATACTTGGGATAACCTGCCAAGACCTCATCGGCACCTTGTCCATCAAGCATTACAGTAACATTCTTTTCTTTTGCACTTTTATAAACACAATATTGGGCAAAAACACTACCTGATTGAAATGGTTCATCTTGATGAAAAATAATTTTTTCTAAATCATTATAAAGATGCTCTTGACTGATAAAAATATCGTGATGATTTGTTTTAAACTTATCTTTAACCAATTGAATATAAGCTCCTTCATCTTTTTCAAAATTTGAAAATCGAGCTGAAAAAGTTTGATTTGTATCTAAATACCTGGAAACCAATCCAACTATTGTACTTGAATCCAAACCTCCAGATAATGACGTACCGACAGGAACATCTGAACGTAATCTTCTTTTAACCGAAGTATCTAACAACTCCATTAATCTTAAAGAAGCTGATTTCAAATCTAAATGATTGTGTGTTTCTGTACTTAATTTCCAATAAGCAATTTGATTTACAATCTTTTGACCCGAAAATTCAAAATAATGAGCTGGTTTTAATTTCTTTACATTCGAAAAAAATGTTTGAGATTGATCTTTGGGATTGTCGACTAAATCATACACAAAAAAGTTATAAATAAATTGATTATCAACAACTTTATTTACTCCAGATTCCCATAATGCTTTTATTTCTGATGCGAAATAAAAAACTCCATTTTGGATGGTATAATAAAATGGTTTTTCACCAAATCTATCTCTAGCACAAAAAAGTATATTTTTTACTTTATCATACAAAGCGATTGCAAACATTCCATCAAAATGTAAAACACAGTCCTTTCCCCATTCTTTGTATGCTGCAAGTACAACTTCAGTGTCTGTTTGATTTTGAAATATATAACCTTTATTTACTAATGTTGATTTTAATTCTTTGTAATTATATATTTCACCATTAAAAACTAAAATAAACTCATCTTTATACAGCATGGGCTGTTTCCCATTGTCTGACAAATCAATAATTGAAAGTCGTCTATGCCCTAAACCAATACGATTATTTTCAGAAAACCATTGTCCTTCTCCATCTGGTCCCCTATGCGAAATGGCATCTGTCATTCGTTTCAATACAGATTTCTCTGTTGATTCGCTACCAAAATTCCAATATCCTGCTATTCCACACATATAAAATCTAAGTATTTTTGTTTATTTGAATCAAAAGTAAAACGTTCATGAATTGTATACTTTGCGTTCCTTCCAATTTGATTAAGGTTGTATTTTTCATTAAATATATCTGATAAAACAGTATACCAATCATCCGAAGTGTATATGAGAAAGGAGTTAGTTTTATCCTGAACTATTTCTTCATTAATCGTAACTGCAGTCGCTATACTTACAATACCAAGTCCCATGTACTGAATTAATTTAAAACCTCCCTTCCCCTTTGACATTTCACTATCATCTAAGGGCATTAAACCAATATCAATTTTATTTAAATTTTCTACTTCAGACTTCAAACTCCATTGAATGTTTTCAATTTCAAATATCGTATCGGCTCGATATTCCTCTCCACCTATAACTAAAAGTTTAAATGTAAATGTTTCTGCCAATTTATTCAATATTGGAATGATGGTATCAATCAAATAATAATTATGATCACCTCCTATCCAACCCAATACTGGTTGATTATTCGTAATCGCATATTTTTTTGATTCATAGTTATTGTAATCAACACAGGTGGGAATTACACAAACTTGACTTTCATCAACGTTTACATGTTCGATGACATATTCTTTTAAATAACTGGAGGCAACAATAAATTTGTCATAATATTTAAAAGATTCTCGAAAAGAATTTCCATTTTCATGTAATAATTTTGCAAAGAATGAATCAATTGTTTTAGGTTGATTTTTAGACGCTGATAAGTCATCATCAATATCTAAAATCAAATTATTACAAATTTTTCTCAAGAGTTTTTCTAAAAATAAATCACCATAATCATTAAAAACCAACAATTCTCTACAAACAATGACTGTTTCGTATTTTTGAGCTTTTATTACTTGCTTAAAACGCTTTCTCAAAAATCGAATCATGAACAAACTACTATTATTCGAATACTCGTTAAAAGAATGTTTATCTACAGCACACCAACTATCTACTTTAGTATATCCTGCTTTCCTGAGCTCTTCGTCCCATTTTTGTACTCTCCAATGATAACCAGCATTTTCAGGAAAAAAAGGAGAAAGAAAAAGCACAGATTTGTTTTCAAATGTTTTTTTCCGTCTAATAATTAGCCCGAAAAACAAACTTAAAGTTTGGTAATAATAAACACTAGTTAATAATCGAAGTTTATTAATCATTACTTAGTGTTTTTATTATTCTTAATATACAACAAAGTATTTCCAACATATCTCCTTAGAGTATTAAATTCACGAATATCTGAAAACAATAGACCTATATTACAATAAAATAACCTTTTAATTTTGGATTTTGGATTTAATAACAATCTATCTAGATAATATTCTCGTTTTTCTAAATATCTAATTATCTTTTGATTTTCTTTATTTTTCGAATTTCGAAAAAACGTTAATAAACAATCATTCCTATCTGACTCATATTGAAGTGAATTAAATAACAATTCTAAACCTGAATTAACTTCAGTTGA
>DAIOWV010000020.1:37727-39998 GCA_036758285.1 Taishania sp.
CAATATTCTGTTTGTCATGAATACGATATTTTATTAAAGGTAAATTCAAACATCCGATTTTTTTATGTAGTCCTCCTATCGTCGCTATCCAATTGTCATGAATGAAAACCTGATCAATAAAAACAGGAAATGGGAGACAATAGTTGACTACTTCTTTTCTAAAAGCCATTGTTGCTCCAGTAACAATACTTTGATTAACAAATAGTTTATACAATAGATTGGAATGACTTAATTTTCTATGTTCTTTTTTCAAATTAACTTTATCAAATAAAAAAATATCATTTGATTCTAATTTATCATTCACAATTAAACCATCAGTAAACAATATATCTAACTTTGGATTTTGTTTAAAAAACTGAATACAATTATCTACTTTATCTACAATCCACACGTCATCTTGATCACTCAAAAAAATAAAGTCTTGACTACATTTTTGAATAACTTGTTCAAAATTTTTAACATAACCAACATTCTCTTGATTAAGTATCAATTGCCACTTAACATTAGGAAACTGATTAATAATTGAACGAACTTCTTGGATTGTATTGTCCGTAGAACAATCATCACTAATAATTACTTCATAAGGAGGAATTGTCTGATTAATGATACTCAGCAATTGCTCTTTAATGTAGTTTTCTCCATTATATGTACAAACAGCTACAGAGTACATTTCAATATTGGTATTTATTAAAATGATTAAGAATCAATTTAATTATCTTTTTCACAAGATTACCTTGAAAGACATTTTTAATTAAATGATTATCCTTTTCAAGAGAATCTAAGTACAAATTATAAAAATTTTCAATATATTAGATCATAACCTTTTTAGGTATGTCGTCTTTAAAATTCCTACTCATAGAATTAGACAACACCCTGTATTCAAAGCAAATTTTGTCAAGAAAATAGAATTGTGATTTTTGTTGAATACATTTTAACCAAAAAATCCAATCTTCACAACCTACAAACTGCATATCAATGGGATAACCATTCACACTTTCCCAAGTTTGTTTTCGAAAAATGGCACAGGCGTCAATGTGATTAGAATACAACATCTTCCGAGTATCTAGTTGGTGGTTTTTCCAAGTTCCAGATCGCTCCCCTATATATTTAGCATTTCCATAAATAATATCTATATCTGGTCGTTTTTCTAAAAGTTCAACAGCCGTATTTAAATAATCAAAACAAACATTGTTATCACTATCTAATGGCAATATATATTTTCCTTTTGCTATTTGAATTCCGTTATTCCTGGTTTTCGATAATCCTTGATTTTCTTGATGTATAACTAAAACCCCTGATTTTTCAACTTTTTTTAAAACTTCTAACGTTAATTCATCCGTAGAGCCATCATTAAGAATAATTATTTCAGGAATGTATTGTTTTGTACTGTTATATACACTTTTTAAAGTTTCCTCTAGATAAGCCCCATGATTAAAACATGGAATCACAATAGTCAAAATTGTTTCCATAGCTTATTTTTGAATAAAACCGTATAAACCTGAAGGTAAATTTCCATTTTCAAAGGAAGAGGATTTACTATCTTTCTTCAGAAGATACTTAAACATGGGTTTGAATATTTTTCTAAAAAATCTTTTTCTAAAACCCTTTATTCCAGAATGATCTATCCAAAGTCCGTACATAATTGCTAAACTCATATCTATTCCTCCCAATGGCTTGATGTTTATTTCAGAAAAACCAGTTTTCTCAAAATATTTAGTCAAAGAAAAAGGCGTAAATCGATGCTCATCATACGGAACTTCATGTAAAACCCAAACACAAGGAACTGTAAAAAATAATTTTCCACCTTGCTTCAAAACTCGATTCATTTCTAATAAAATAGCTTCTGTATCGTGATAATGTTCTAAAAATTCCGTCGCAATTATCCAATCACAGCTATTGTCTTCCAAAGGAATTTTCATACCATCCCAAAACATATCGGGTCTAATTGTATTATGATAATCTGATTGTTCTAAATCAATACCAATATACTCAACAATAGTTCCTTTTTCTTGTAAAAACTCTTTATAAGGCATAATTCCACACCCCAAATCAAGAACTTTGCCACCAATTTGACTTTTTAATTCTTCAACAGCAGAAAGTAAAGTCATTCGAATAGCATAAACGGCATACCCTCTATGGATTAGCTCAGGTTTAATAAAATTCTGATTTTTAAGTTCTAGTAAATCAATGTTCATTTTTACAACCTATTTCGTTTGCTGATTCTGTATTTTAATTGTCTGTTGTTGATATTTCCAGGATCCATCATCGAAA
>DAIOWV010000020.1:40008-40711 GCA_036758285.1 Taishania sp.
TGAGGTTGCCACCCCCATTCTGGAATAGAATCGTTGAGCATCTTAACTTCAAAATTACATACATCAATCTGTTCAAATTTCTGTCGACTATTATTGGTTTCTGATAAATGCACTCGAATAAAATAACTTCCTTCATACAGACGCAACTCATCATAGATAAAATCAAATGAATGAATACCTTTTGATCTACAAATTTCTTTTTCAACATCAAAAATCCAATTATAAGTAATCGGATTACCCAAGTTGTTCATAATTTGAAAAGATAAAGCCATTCCATCCCGACCTTCAGGCATATTTACTTTAAAACTAATTTTTAATGGTTTTCCATGACTTTGTAATCCTCCACCTTCCGATGTTTCAATTACAACCTCTATTATTGACGGAAGTGTCGGATTACTTTCAGAAACGTATGATTCATCTTTCGTCTGGTTACTATATTTTGTCAAAACAGAATCCATATCACCATCAGAAATTACAATTCCTTTTTCCATCAAGATGCCTTTATTACAAAGTTGACTGACAGCTGTCAAATCATGACTCACAAAAATCACCGTTCTACCCTCACCAGCTACATCTTTCATTTTCCCAAGGCATTTCTTTTGAAACTCAGCATCACCAACTGCGAGTACCTCGTCAATAATCAAAATCTCAGGTTCTAGATGAGCGGCAACAGCAAAGGCCAAACGAACATACATTCCAGAAG
>DAIOWV010000021.1:0-5490 GCA_036758285.1 Taishania sp.
AAATGTATAATTATGAGAAATAAAAAAACAAAAAGTGTTTTATAATATTTTTTTTATTTGTATGTTTAACGTGTTTATTTCTTTATTATTTTAATTCTAACTTATGAAGTTTTTATACTTATCTCTCCTAAGTTTAAGCATTCAGTTTATTACTTATGGACAACTAACAAACCAAACTATAGAAAAATGTGGTCAACATCAAGTAACTGAAAAGATGCGAGTCCAAGACCCATTACGTTACCAAACGATGATGCAATCAAGGAACTCATCAGTTAAAGGTGATGATAGCCCTCCAAAATCTGGAACGATTTACACAATTCCTGTAGTATTTCATATACTACACAATAATGGAGTCGAAAATATTGGTGATGCTCAGATACATGATGCAATGGTAGTTTTGAATAGAGATTTTCGTAAATTGAACGCGGATGTTACTACTGTTGTTCCTTCTTTTCAACCAATTGCAGCTGATATTGAAATTGAATTTGTTTTAGCAAAAATAGCACCAGACGGTTCTTGTTTTGAAGGTATTACACGAACGGTTTCAGCTCAGACTAATAATGGAGGTGATGGTGAAGCACAAATTGCCGCAATTATAGCTGGAAATGACATTTACAATGGTGTTTGGCCTCACGCAAACTATATGAACGTCTATGTATGTAAAGACATTGGAGGTGCAGCTGGATATACATTTTTACCAAATGGTTCTTCTTTTGCTGATGCGACTAGCATGTATTATAATGGTATATTCATGGTACATGATTATACTGGGTCAATAGGAACAAGTGCTCCTTTTTCTAGTAGAACTCTAACTCATGAGGTTGGACATTGGTTAAACTTAGAACATACTTGGGGAAGTAATCCAAATCCTGGTTTACCAGCTAACTGTTCTGATGATGATGGAATTGCAGACACACCAAACACAAGAGGTTCTACATCTTGCGATCTAACTGAAAATAGCTGCGGACCTTTGGCTAATGTAGAAAACTATATGGATTATTCTTATTGTTCAAAAATGTTTACTCAAGGCCAATCAACACATATGCGAACAGCAGTAACTAGCGCAGTTGGTGGAAGAAATAATTTATGGTCAACAACAAATTTACAAAACACAGGTGTTATACCTGGTGGATCATCGGCATGTTCTGCTGAAATAGATGCAACATTTAAAAATATATGTCAGAATACAAGTACAACATTTTCAATTACGAATATTGCTGACCCAATCTTAACATATGCATGGACTTTCACCGGTGGAACACCAACTACTTCAACAGCTGCAAATCCAACAATTACATATAATACAGCTGGTTCATTTCAAGTATCAGTTACTTATACAACTGCTTCTGGCACCTATACAATAAACAGAACCAATTTTATTACAGTAGCTGCTGCTGAAACTCCTACAGCTTTGCCAATTACTGAAGGATTTGTTGCGACAACCTTCCCACCAGCAAATTGGACTTTAGACAATGGAGGTAACCCTGTTACTTGGGTAAGAAATGGAACTTCCGGAACAGCTCCAACAATTGGGAATTCAACTGTAATCGACAATTACTCAAATAATACGAGTGGTGATGTGGACGACTTAAACTCACCTAGTTTTTCTTTAGTTGGCTACACAACCGCAAATTTAACGTTTGATGTTGCTTATAAACTATATGATGCAACAAACCTTGACAAACTGGAAGTTTTAGTTTCACCTGGTTGTGGTTTAGATTTTGAAGTTGTTTATTCGAAACAAGGAACAACTCTTCAAACTGAGCCTATGAGTCCATCGGCATATTTAAATCCTACTACATGGAGAAATGAATCTGTAGATTTATCTCCATATTTGGGAAATTCACAACTCAAAGTTAAATTTAGAAACACTGCAGGATTTGGTAACTATTTGTATCTTGATAATATTAATTTAACTGGGGTTTCTGGAATAGCAGAAGCTAATTTTACTCCTTCAATTACAAGCGCTTGTACACAAGAAAGTATTACTTTCACAGATGCATCAACTGGTGCTTCTATCTGGAACTGGAATTTTGGTGCTGGTGCAACACCAGCTACAGCTACTGGAGCTGGACCACATACTGTTGTTTACTCAACTTCAGGTACAAAAAATGTATCTCTAGATGTAAACACAGGAGTTTCGATTGAAAATAAGACGATAACCATCAATGGTAGCCCAAGTGCTACTTTAACAGCATTGCCTACAGTATGTATTGATCAAGCTACAATTACACTAAATCAAGGAACTCCAGCAGGTGGTACATATTCTGGTACAGGTGTATCTGGAAATCAGTTCACACCATCTACTTCAGGAAGTGGAAACCATACAATTACATATAGTGTGACAGAAAATGGTTGTACAGGAACAGCTACGAACACAATTACAGTTGAAGCTTTACCCATTGTAACACTTAATGGATTGCCGAACATATGTGTTACTCAATCTCCAATCTCTTTATCTCAAGGTTCTCCTAGTGGAGGTTCTTATAGTGGTATCGGAATTACAGGTAATCAATTTGATCCTTCAGTTGCTGGAGTTGGGCCACACACAATAACTTATTCGTATTCTACACCTAACGGTTGTAGCAACACGACTACAAATCAAATCATTGTAGAATCACAACCAACAGTTACATTAAATTCACTTCCAACTTTATGTGTTAACCAAGGCAGTGTTAATTTAAATCAAGGTACTCCTTCAGGAGGAGTTTATTCCGGAACAGGAGTTAGTGGAAGTCAATTCAATCCATCAGTTGCTGGAATTGGCACGCATACAATCACATATAATTACACAACTTCTGGAGGATGCTCTAATTCAACGACAGGACAAATTACAGTTAGTGCTCAGCCTAGTGTGACATTAACTCCATTTTCAACAGTATGTCTTGAACATTCACCGTTTACATTAACACAGGGTAGTCCGGCTGGTGGAACATATTCTGGACCAGGTATAGTTGGAGGAACACAATTTAATCCTTCATTAGCTGGCATTGGCACAAAATTAATAAGCTATACATATTCAGTGAATGGATGTTCAAATACAGTTTCTCAACAAATTTTTGTTGACCAGACTCCCAATGTAGTTTTTGGAGCGATTCCAAGTATGTGTGTTAATCATAATCCACTTGCACTTACACAAGCGACTCCAGCAGGAGGAACTTATAGTGGTAATGGTGTTGTTGGAAATCAATTTGACCCTGAAGTTTCAGGAGTGGGTTCTATAATGGTTTCTTATACTTATTCAAATTCAAATGGTTGTACATCTTCTGCTTCAACAATTATTGTTGTAAATGCTTGTTTAGGCTTGGAAGATGAAGAATTGTTTTTTGACATCTATCCGAACCCTAGTAATGGAAGAATTAATATTTCAAGTTCAAGTTTAATAGAAACGATAACTGTAATAGATAATGTCGGTAAAATTGTTTTTAGTACAGATAATGTAAACAGTTTAGATACAACATTAGAGCTATATGAACTTGCGAAAGGAAGTTATCAAATTCAAACAAAAACAAAAGATTCTATACAGCTATCAAAAATTATTTTACAATAAAAATAATACTAAGTAAAAAGGTTGTCTTTAGAGACAACCTTTTTTTATTTATAGAAATTTATATAATAAACTAAATCAATAAAGATCATTAATATCCAATGCCAGATAATTTAATCGACCAATGCATCATTAATTTTTTGTTTCCAATTAGAAAATTTTAAATACAAGATTGACATTATTCCCATCGAACCAAAATAAACATATTCAACTGTCCAAACATAAACAACATCAACTGTCCAAACCTTAATAAGCAAATAAGCTGTTAAAGCATATAACAAAACAGCAATCGCTTCAATTAGAAATGTGAATTGAGTCTTCCCTATTCCATTTATTGTTTGAAAAAACACATTAAAATATGCAAACATAAACATTGAAAAACTGACAAATCTCAATGTTTCTGCACTTTTAGATAAATACAATTCTTCAGGATTGATCCAAGAAATAATTGTTTCAGGATAAAGAAAACTTCCATGAAAAATCAAAAGCATAAAAGCAATTGATAATAATTGAATTCTTCTTTGAATAAGTTTAATATCATCGATTCTTCTAGCTCCAATATATTGAGAAACATATGTTTTTGTTGCTGCTGCAAACCCCCAAACAGGAACAAATGCTAAAAAATAAACTGATCTTATGTTTTGAGAAACGGTTAATTCAAACTTCCCCATTTGTTCTAACCAAATAAAGAAAATGGTCCAAGTTGATAAAGCTACTGTACCTTGAAAAACAATCGGTAAGGCTAATCTAAAAATTTCAACGAAGGTTGATTTAAACAATCGAAACCTATGAAATAATTGATATTTAACATGTTCTTTCGAAAGAAAGAGAAAAGAGATTAAAAATAATGCACTTAATCCATCTGAAATAGTTGCAGCTAGGGCGGCTCCTTTTAATCCCATTTCTGGAAAGCCAAAATTCCCGAATATCAAAGTGTAATCTAAAATGACATTACCAATAGCTGTTACGATAGCACTAACTAAAGGAACCCATGATTTTCCAAAAGCAAAATAGTATGCTTGAATTGGGAGCATCAACATTGCAAAAAACAAACCATAACTCCTAATTGAAAGATAGTCAGATTGAGCTTCAGCAATTTCAGGATGTTTGATGTAACTACTAATAAGATTAGGAAGAAGTGTCTGAGAAAAAGTGAAAAGTAATAAAACAATAAAGGATAAAATAAAAATCGAAGTACCTAACAATTGACCCAATGATTCATATTTCCCTTCACCAATTCTTCTTGAAATTAAAATTTGAGCACCATCGCTAATACCAACAATAAACATGTGCATGGAAATATAGATTAACCCAGCATTTCCAACTGCTGCAAACGAATCGGTAGAATATCTACTCAAAAAAGCCGATGCAGTCAACAACACTATTGACTGCACAAATGAAGCTCCCATCATAGGAAGAGCAACAGATAGTATCTTTCGATAACTTAGAGATAACATCTTCCTATAAATCTGTGTATTACAATTAAATTTTATCTTTCGTATTGATGAATTCGACATTCAATCAAAATAATCATCAATACGAAGTTAAATTAAATATTCAATTTCCAATTGATATATTCATTAATTGTAGCTTGTTGTTCTTCTGTAATTTTTGCTTTTTTAGCCATTCTAGGAAGAATATCATTCCATTGTTCACGTGTATAGTTTTCAGCATTTTTAACTTTATGACAACGTCCACAATATTGAGCCTGAAGGTTAAAACCTTCTTCAACTTGTGCATTCGGGAATGTAACGACTTTCGTTTCATCTGTAACTTTTGCTGTTTTTGGACTGCATGATGCTAATGCTAATCCTCCGAAAAAGATAAGTGCTTGTAATTTCATAATAATACCATATTTGATAATAAAAATAATGAAATTTATTTTCCTAGGTAATTTTTCACAAAAATGTAACAATTTCATCATTTGATTTGAATCAATTTAT
>DAIOWV010000021.1:5500-9544 GCA_036758285.1 Taishania sp.
CTAACAAATATACATTTTTAGTTTCAATTTATCATGTTTCTTCATAAATTAAAACTAAAAATGTATATTTGTTAGGAACAAACTGGACAATTAATGTGGCTTGAATTGACACTTTTACTCAAATTCATGATAAAACGAAACCCCGAGTGATTTTGGACAATTTCCCCTATTCTTAAAAATCAGCTAATAATTTAAAATATAGGTTTATGCCATTTTATTATAAATTAGGGAACATCCCTGCGAAAAGACACACACAATTTCGTCAGCCAGATGGGTCTTTATATCAAGAACAATTATTTGGAACAATTGGATTTGACGGAATGTCAAGTTTATTGTATCATATTCACCCACCAACGGTAGTGAATGAAATATTGGAAGAAAAAAATATTGCTCCAGAAATTGCCATCGACAAAAACATGGTAATGAGAAGTATTCAAGGATTCAATGTAACTCCTACGGATGACTATTTAGAAAGTCGTGTTCCCGTTTTGGTTAACAACGATTGTTATATTGAATTAGCGTCACCTAAAAAGTCGATGACAGACTATTTTTATAAAAATGCTGATGCTGATGAAGTAATTTTCATTCACAAAGGTTCAGGAACACTTAAAACTCAGTTGGGAAATATCGATTTCGCTTATGGTGATTATTTAGTTGTACCGAGGGGTATGATTTACCAATTACATTTTGAAACTGAAGAAAATCGACTTTTTATCGTTCAGTCTTTTCATCCTGTTTACACACCAAAAAGGTACCGCAACTGGTTTGGGCAATTATTAGAACACTCTCCATATTGTGAAAGAGATATTCGTCCGCCACATAAATTGGAGCCTATTGATGAAAAAGGAGATTTTTTAATCAAAATTAAAAAGCAAGATGTTCTGTATAGTTATGTTTATGCGTATCACCCATTCGATGTAGTTGGTTGGGATGGCTTTAATTATCCATATGCATTTTCTATCCATGAATTCGAACCCATCACTGGTAGAGTACATCAACCACCACCAGTACATCAAACCTTTGAAACTAGTGCATTTGTAATTTGTTCATTTGTACCTCGTTTATATGATTATCACCCATTATCAATTCCAGCACCATATAACCACTCGAATATCGATTCTGATGAAGTTTTATATTATGTTGATGGTGATTTTATGAGTCGAAATCATGTAGATAAAGGTCAAATAACATTACACCCTGCAGGAATTCCTCACGGTCCACACCCAGGTGCTTACGAAAGAAGCATTGGAAAAAAGGAAACACAAGAATTAGCTGTAATGGTTGATACTTTTAAACCTTTAAAATTGACGAAACAAGCACTGGAATTAGAATTAAGAGACTATAAAACGTCTTGGAAGTTGTAAAAAAATTGAATTAAAAAATTAAATATTATAAAAAATGTCACAGGAATTAAAATCAGTAGAATTTGGTTTAGAAAAAATCTTTGAAGGAGCTCAAGATTTTCTTCCACTTTTAGGAACAGATTATGTCGAATTTTATGTAGGAAATGCAAAGCAATCTGCACATTTCTATAAAACAGCTTTTGGATTTCAATCTGAAGCGTATGCTGGATTAGAAACAGGAATGAGAGACCGTGCTTCTTATGTATTAAAACAAGATAAAATTCGCTTAGTATTAACAACAGCTTTAAATTCTGATTCTCCAATTGGAGAACATGTTAAAAAACATGGAGATGGAGTAAAAGTTGTTGCTATGTGGGTAGAAGATGCTCGTTATTCGTATGAAGAAACAATTAAAAGAGGAGCAAAATCTTTTATGGAACCAAAAGTGACAAGCGATGAAAACGGAGAAGTTGTTCAAGCTGGAATTTACGCTTATGGTGAAACTGTGTTTATGTTCACTGAACGTAAAAATTACAAAGGTATTTTTATGCCTGGTTACAAAAAATGGGAATCTTCTTACAATCCAGAACCTGTAGGTTTGAAATACGTTGACCACATGGTAGGTAACGTTGGTTGGGATCAAATGAATGTTTGGGTAAAATGGTTTGAAGATGTTATGGGATTTGTAAACTTCCTTTCTTTTGATGACAAACAAATTACAACTGAATATTCGGCTTTAATGTCAAAAGTAATGGCGAATGGAAATGGGCGTATTAAATTCCCTATTAACGAACCTGCAGAAGGAAAGAAAAAATCACAAATTGAAGAATATTTAGATTTTTACGAAGGTGAAGGTGTTCAACATATTGCTGTAGCAACTGATGATATTATCAAGACAGTTTCGGACATGAAATCAAGAGGTGTTGAGTTTTTATCTATTCCTCCACAAGCCTATTATGATGGAATTCCAGATAGACTAAAAGATCACATGGATAAATTTAAAGAGGATATCAATGAACTTCAAAAATTAGGAATCATGATTGATGCTGATGAAGAAGGCTATTTATTACAAATTTTCACTAAACCAGTTGAGGACCGTCCTACTCTATTTTTTGAAGTTATCCAAAGAATGGGAGCTCGTGGATTTGGTGCAGGTAACTTCAAAGCTTTATTTGAATCTATTGAAAGAGAACAAGAATTGAGAGGTACACTTTAATTCTAAAAGTAAATTTATATGAAAGGTTATTAGTCGAAAGATTAGTAACCTTTTTAATTTTTCTAATCCTTTGATTTATTTAAAAGCTGAAGAAATAAATTGACATTTATCACTTTAAAAACAAGTAAAATAACAACTAAAAATATCAATTGAAAAATCATAGATATTTCAATTATCGTTGCCCACCAAATACTTGCAAACAATAAACCAACATAAACAAAAAAGATGGCTATTTCTTGCAATTTCCAATTGATTTCTAAACGTTTTACTACAATAACAATTTGAGCAACTGCTACAATAAATTGTGTAACAAGAGTAGAAATAGCAGCACCAATAACACCGTATTTAGGTATTAAATAAACGTTTGAAATAATATTCACTACTAGTCCTAAAAATGCAATTGTATTAAGTGTTCTCATCTCCCCTAAAGCTGTTAGATAGGTTCCGAAAATTAAAATAATACACATTGCAACAAACGTTAATACTAATAATTGAAACGCTGGTGTACTTTGAGAAGTATCATTGATATAAATTAATTCTAAAACCTCTTTCGAATTCCAAAAACAGAATGCTGAAAGTGCAATTGCTCCCCATACTAAAAGTTTAGAGCTATTTAGAAATAATTCCTTGACATCATTATTCATCCGTATCATTTTGGAGAAAATTGGAAGCAATAAATTCGAAAAAAGCATTGCAAACATAAAAAATGCATCAATCAATCGAAAACCTTGTGCATAATATCCTGCTTGTTTAGCTCCATTATCTAACATCCGCTCAAGCATTACAGAATCTACACGAGTAAATAAAGCCATTAATACAATCAACAATGCATAAGGGATGCTTTCTCTAATAATCAACAAAGAAATAGGTTTATGAAAACGAATTTGAAAACGTCCAATATGTTTTTTAACGATTAAAAATCCAACAATAAATGATATCAAATAACATAAAAACTGAGCCCAAATAAAATATTCAATTTTAAACGGGATACTTGATTTTGTGAATAGTAAAAGTGACCCACATAAAATAACCAATAAAAATCGATCTAATACGGATAACAAAGCATCTAAACGAAAGAGCAACATTCCAGATAAATAACTTCTAAAATATGCAATTAATGCAATTAAAAATTGTTGAACTATTAATATACCCAAAATTGGAAAAACATCAGCGGAATATCCCAATAACAAAGCAATACCAATAGTGAAAACAGTATAAACAACAAATAACAACAGTCGAAGTCCTGCAATTCTACCTACATATTTTATCATCAATCCAGGATACTGTGCAACATTTTTGGTCGTAAAATTATTGATTCCTAAATCTAACAGGATATTAAATAAAAAAGTGAAATTTAATAGACTAAAGTACAATCCATACTCCTCCGAACCAACTCTATTTTGTACCGTTGCATCAATTCCAAAAATGGCAATTGGTTTAACAACTAGATTTAATAAGATTAGCAATAAAAGATTTGATAGGAAT
>DAIOWV010000021.1:9606-21601 GCA_036758285.1 Taishania sp.
ACCTGGAAAATAAAATTTTGATTTTTATGTTCATCAGGATTAAATAAAACCAATCGATTGTTTTCAACCACTAAGATACTATATCCCAACGAAGAAAGTAAATCAAAACATTTTTTTCTGTTATCATTATCCCATAGTTCGGCATAAATAACAGGTTTATTTTTTTCAATTAATTGAATACCTCCTAAAAAAGCAAAATATTCAAAGTTTTCAATATCAATTTTGATTGCCTGTATGGTATCATTTAAAAATAAGTCGTCTAATTTACGAACAGGTACATCGAACTCTTCTCCTTCATTCCAATCAGATATTGATTCATGTTTTACATGTGAAAGTCCTTGCATTTTAGTACCACCATTATAAGGCAACACCATTCTCACATATCCTTGCTCATTACCCAAAGCAATGGGATGCAATTCTACATTTTTCAGATTATACTTGTCAACGATTCTCTTTAGTACACCAAAATTTACTGGTATTGGTTCAATAGAGTGAATTTGAGCTTTAGATAAATTTGTAGCCAAATAATAAGTCATAATACCAATATTTGCTCCAATATCTAAAACACCACTTTTTTCATTTTTCAATAAAGCCAAAAAATGGAAAAAATCCTGTTCATTTTTATCCTTTCGTAGTGAACGAATTTTGAAATGAGCAAACCAATATAAGTATCGCTCAAATCCCAACCCTTTTTGTAATATATATTTTACTGTGTTTTTCACTTAATCTACGAAAAGTGGCAAAAGTATAAATTTTATTGAAAACTACATGATAAATCCAATAAAGAAGCAATGGAAAGATTTAATCTTTTTTATAATTTCTTCACTTTTTATTTTTTTCCTTCCTATTTATTATCATTATTTTTGCAAAAAAAGTAACAATTATGTCCAAAGAAACAGCACAAAACGCTGTTAAATTTTCAGATTTAGCGGAAGGAATCATCGGTTCTGAAATCATAAAATTAGCAGCTGAAGTAAACGAAAAAATCAAACAAGGAGAAGAAATTTACAACATGACAATTGGGGATTTTAACCCTGTTTATTTCCCAATACCTGCTGAATTAAAACAATACATTATTGAAGAATATTTATCTGATCAAACGAATTACCCAGAAGCAGATGGGATGAGTAGATTAAGAAATTCAATTTCTCAGTTATTAAAAAAACGTGGTAATCTAACATATCAGCCTAATGAAATTTTAGTTGCTGGAGGTGCTCGACCTATTATTTATGCTATTTACAGAACTTTGGTTAATCCAAATGAGAAAATAATTTTTGCGGTTCCTTCATGGAACAACAACCACTACACCTATTTAAATGGAGCAAAACCAATAGTGATTGAAGCAAAGCCTGAAAATAACTTTATGCCTTCAGCAAAAGACATTGCACCTTTTATTCAAGAAGCTTCGTTAATTGCATTGTGTTCACCACAAAATCCAACAGGAACTATTTTTTCAAAAGAAGGTTTAATTGAAATTTGTAATTTAATAATTTCAGAAAATAAACGACGAGGAGACAAACTCAAACCAATATATTTAATGTATGATCAAATATATTGGGAGTTGACTTTTGGCAATGCTGAACATCACAGTCCTGTGTCTTTAATTCCTGAAATGAAAGACTTTACAATTTATGTAGATGGAATTTCAAAATCACTTTCTGCAACAGGTGTTCGAGTTGGATGGTCAATGGGTCCCAAACCAGTAATTGCAAAAATGAAGTCTATTTTATCTCACATTGGAGCTTGGGCACCAAAAGCAGAACAATTAGGAACAGCAAAGTTTTTGGAAAATGAAACGATATATCAAAATTTTATAGAAGAGCAAAAAACAAAAATTTACTCACGACTTCAAGGATTTCATAATGGATTTCAATCACTAAAACAAGAAGGCTTTTCAGTTGATTCAATTAATCCACAAGCAGCAATTTATTTGACAATAAAATTTGCTTTACATGGTAAAACAACCAAAGAAGGTAAGATTCTAGAGACAACACAAGATATTACAAGTTATTTACTCGACAAAGCTAAATTAGCAATTGTACCATTTTATGCTTTTGGAACTTCAGAAAATTCTCCTTGGTACAGAATGTCTGTTGGAACATGTCAAGAATCTGATATTCAAAAAATAATTGAAAATTTAAGACTTGCTTTAATAGAACTTAAATAGGCTATTTTCCACATAACTTAAAGGTCATTTTCAATGAAAGTGACCTTTTAATCATTTATTTGCATCTTATTTTAATAATAAATATTTTTTCAAGCAACTTTTTCATATTTTTAGAGTATTAATAGTAACGTTTTTATCGATTATCAAAATCAATTTTAACTACTGACTTTTAAATAGATGAAGAAATTTTTATTCTTATTTTCCATACTACTTGTGTTATTTCAAGCAAATGCACAGGACGGAACTATTTGGCTTCATCCAAACAAAGGTCAATGGCATCCAAATATAAAATATCAAGTAGATTTAGCAGGAGGTAAAATGTATGTCGAATCGGATGGTTTTACTTATCATTTTTATGAAAATCCAAGGAAAGATCATCATGATCATAGTGATGGAGATGAACAACATGATGAAAACGAATTCTTTAAACAACATGTTGTAAAAAGCAAATTTATTGGAAGTAATTGGAATAATGAAACCATAGAAAAAAACAAATCTGGATATTATAGAAATTACTTTAACGATAATAATCCATCAAACTGGCAATCTGAACTATACAGTTACGGTTCCGTTCTTCTTAAAAATTATTACAATAATATTGATTTACATCTCGATGGTTCTGATGGTCAACTTAAGTACTCCTTTTTTGTAGCTCCAACAGTTTCAACCAATCAAATTCAGTGGAAAGTAGATGGAGCAAATTCAATTAAAATTGATGGAACAGGAAATTTAGTAATTGAAACTACATTAGGTAGTATTACTGAAACGAAACCCATTGCTTGGACAATAAAAAATGGTGTTAAAACTTTAGTTGATGTTAACTATAAATTGAAAAATAAAATTGTTTCATTTCAATTTCCAAATGGGTACAATGAAAATGACACATTAATTATTGATCCTTTTCTTGTGTTTTCAACTTACACTGGTTCTACTTCAGACAATTGGGGAATGACTGCAACTCCTGGTGCGAATGGCGAATTATTTGCTGGAGGTATTACTTTCGGAGCTGGTTATCCTACTACAACTGGCGCAATTGACAATACATACAATGGTGGAACACAATACTTTAATATTGCAGGTTTTGATGTAACAATTTCAAAATTTAGTGAAAATGGCTCTCAATTATTATACTCAACCTATTTAGGAGGAAATGCAAATGAATTACCTGAAAGTATGATTATAAATGCACAAGGAGAATTGTTTGTAGTTGGAATAACAGCCTCAAGAAATTTCCCTTTAAGTGGGAATTCATATCAAAATACTTTTGGTGGAGGACCGACTGCCACACACAACTCTTTATCATTCGTTGGTTCTGATTTATTTATTGCAAAATTTAATTCCGATGGAACTCAGTTACTCGCTTCAACTTATTTAGGCGGAAGCAATCTTGATGGATTAAACATCTCTAATTTGAGTTTTAATTATGGAGATCAATATCGAGGAGAAATTATTTTACAAGGCGATGATGTTTTAATTGCATCCCACTCTCGATCTACTAATTTTCCTGTAACTAATGGAAGTACACTTCAAGGTACACAAGATATTGTTGCTTTTAAAATGAATAATGATTTAAGTCAACTAGTTTGGTCTTCATATTTCGGTGGTCAAGGTGATGAAACAGGGAATTCTCTCGCAATTTCAACAACTGGAGAATTATATATTGCAGGAGGTACATCTTCAGCAGATTTTTCCTTAATTGGAAATGATGTAACATACGGTGGAGACAGAGATGGGTATATTTTGAAACTCAACTCCAATGATGGAAGTGTTATTTCTGGAACTTATTTAGGCGATAATGAATATGATCAGTGTTATTTTGTAAAGACAGATATCGATGATTATGTTTATGTTTTTGGACAAACTCATTCTAATTGGACGATTACACCAGGAAAGTATGGGAATCCAAATTCTGGGCAATTTATACGAAAGTATACGAATGACCTTTTAACAATTGAATGGACGACTACGATTGGTGCAGGAGGAGGTGTGCCTGAAATTTCACCAACAGCATTCTTAATATCTGACTGTTACGATATCTTTATAAGTGGCTGGGGTGGTCTAGTAAATGTAAGCGGTAGTCAAGCGATTGGAAGTAGTTCAAACGGTTTTCCTGTTACACCTGATGCTTATCAAGCAGCAACAAATGGATCAAATTTTTATTTAGGAATATTAAGTCAAGATGCCAATAATTTAATCTACGGCACTTATATGGGTGGTTTTTCAAGTAGTTCAAACCATGTTGATGGAGGGACTAGTCGATTTGACAGATCTGGAGCTGTATACCATGCAGTGTGTGCTTCATGCTCAGGAAATTTAAATGGATTTGTATCAACTCCAGGTGTTTGGTCAACGACCAATAATAGCCCTAACTGTAACCTTGCTGCATTTAAGTTTCAATTAGGAATGCCTTATTCTTTAAGTGCAAATTCAGCTGTATGTAATGGAGCTCCTATTCAACTAAATGCAACTGGTGGTACAAGCTACACATGGAGCCCTGCGGCATCATTAAACAATCCCAATATTCCCAATCCAATAGCAACTCCAACAGTTACAACAGTATATTATGTAACAATGGATTTTAATGAAGGTTGTGCAATAACAGATTCTATCATTGTAGAAGTAATATCGCAACCAGATGTAGATTTATCTACTACTAATTCAATTTGTCTTAATGATACCCTTTCAATTACTGCAAGTGGAGGATTAACTTACAGTTGGACACCGAATATTAACATTAATAGAACAGATGGTCCAACGGTTCGTGTTTGGCCTGATGAAAGTCGGTATTACTATGTAACTGCAAGTAATGAATGCTTTGACAGAATTGATAGTATCTACGTAACGGTTCATCCTTTACCAGAAATCATGCTGATTGATGATACATTAATTTGTCTTGGATCAACCGCATTACTTTCGCCTACAAATACAGTTTCCTCTATAAATTGGGAAGTAAATCCAACTCTTCAATCAGTTGGGAATGGTTCTGCAAATGTTACACCAACGCAACCAACTTATTATTTTGTAAACGGTATAGATGGAAATGGATGTGAAAATCGAGATTCAGTTTTAATAACATTTTTTGATATACCTGACATAATTGTATCTCCTGATACCAGTATTTGTCTAGGATCCTCTACTCCACTTTCTGTTAGCGGTGGGTTAAGTTATTCTTGGAGCCCTACTTCAAGTCTAACAGGTGCTAATACCCCAAATCCAATTGCAACACCTTTAACTCCTACAAGATATACTGTTCAAGCAACATATGGTTTAGGTTGTTTAACAGATGAATCTATCTTTATTGATTTACTATATTTACCAACTCCTATAGTTCCAGACACTGTTTTTGCATGTTTCGAAGAACCTAGAGAAATAACAGTTGGCGGGGCTGACGCTTATTCATGGAGCCCTAGTACATTTCTTTCAAATACAGTTGGACCAACAGTAAATACGGTTGTAAACCAAAATATAATATATACTGTTTCATTTACTAATGTTTGTGGGACTGTTTATGACGATATTCCTGTTATAGCAATTTTCCCTTACGTTGAAGCATTTGGTGACACAACTATTTGCCCAGATCAATCTACAATTTTATCTGCAAATGGAGCTTTAACTTATGTTTGGACTCCAAGTACAGGGCTCAATAAAACAAATGATTCCGTAGTCATTTCTACACCTTCTACCCCAACTGAATACATTGTAACAGGTACAGATAAATATGGTTGTATTATGAGAGATACTGTATTTGTTGGTTTATATCCTAGACCATTTGTTCATGCAGGAACAGATCAGTACATTCTCAAAGGTGATGAAGCACAAATAACAGCAATTTCATCATCTCCAAATGTTTTAACTTGGTCTCCTAGCGAAAGTGTTAATTGTATTAGCTGTTTGACAACTCTTGCAACTCCTCATACAGATACAAAATATACAATAACACTTGTTGATGAAAATGGATGTGTTGCTTCCGATTTTTTATGGATTTATTTAAATACATTATTATATATTCCAAATACTTTCACACCTGATGGAGATGAATTTAATAATGTATTCAAGGCTATTGGAGGAAATATAACTGAGTTTGAAATGAACATTTTCAATCGATGGGGTGAACTTGTATTCACAACATACGATATAAATGTAGGTTGGGATGGAACATACAACGGTAAAATGTCACAAGATGGAACATACACTTGGACGGTAAAATATAAGGACTTAAGAGATCAAAAGCATGAACTCAATGGACATATAAATTTACTTCGATAAAAGTCTGATAAAATAACGCTTAACTTTCAATTGATTTTAAGTAATTTTTCAATTCTTGTTCATTTGAATTTTTAAGTATCATCAATACATTATCTGATTCTACAATAATATGGTCTGATAAACCGTCAATAAGAACTAATTTGTCTTGAGGAACATTTACCAAACAATTTTTCACATTAAATAAATGAACATTATTTCCAATAATTGAATTATTATAAATGTCCTTTTCTAAATGTTCATTCAAACTTTTCCAAGTTCCTAAATCACTCCAATCAAAATTTGCTAAAATTACATCTACATTATCTGCTTTCTCCATGATTGCATAATCAATAGAAATATCTTGGCATTTTTCAAATGCAACATTTACAAACTTCTGCTCATTTGGAGTGTTATATGAAGATGTATCAGCACAAAATAATTCAAATAAATCGTTTTGATATTTTTTGAGTGCTTCTAATACAGTTGCTGATTTCCAAACAAAAATTCCAGAATTCCAATAAAAGTTACCTGATTTTACAAAAAGTTCAGCTGTTTCTAAATTTGGTTTTTCTCTGAATTGAAGAACTTTTGTCACCTCTCCAGCTTGATTTATTTTTTGTTTAGAAAATTCGATATAGCCATATCCTGTATCAGGTCGAGTTGGCTTAATTCCAAGGGTAACTATTTTATCATTCAATCGAGCTGTTTCAATCGCTTTTTCGATTATCGATTTAAAAACATCCTCTTTCAAAATCAAGTGATCTGAAGGGCAAACAATCATTGTTGCATTTTCATCAATTGCATTAATTTTCGCAGCAGCATAAGCAATACAAGGAGCTGTATTTTTGCGTTGAGGTTCCGTTAAAATTTGATTTAGATTTAGATTTGGCAGTTGATCACTTACCAGGGTAACATATTTCTCATTTGTAAGAATGTATATGTTTTCTTGCGGAACAATATTTAATAATCGTTCATATGTCATTTGAATTAGGGTCTTCCCTATTCCTAAAACATCTATGAATTGTTTTGGGCGTTCAGGTGTTGAAAGTGGCCAAAATCGACTTCCTACCCCTCCTGCCATTATTACTGCATAATTATTATTCATCATACACTTAAAATTGTTCAACTGTTGCTAATTTATAAATCAAATATTGTTTCCCTGTCTTTTTTTCCGTACAAAGAAATCTTGTTCGCCTTAATTCTCCCTTTTCAAAAACCTTAGCATCCAAAACAAAAGTAGCATATTTTGGTAGTTTTTCTAAAATAATTTCATTTCCTGAATAATCATCATAATTCTTAAGTATTCTTTGTAATTGAATATCTGTACAGGAAGAAGCTTTCATATTTGTAAAAGAAGTCAATAAACCTTGTTCAATATCTTTAGGTAAAAGATTCATTTCTACAAGCGGAAACATTAACGTTATAAAGTTTCTCTTCCATTCTTGCCCATGAGGATTAACGCTATTTTTATATTCTATCCAGGTTTTTAAATGAGCAAATTCATGAACAGTTGTAATTAAAAAGGAATACTTATTTAAATTTCCATTAATTGTAATTTGAGGTTTTTCATGTCGGTTTCCTACACGAAAATCTCCCAATTTTGATTTTCTGGGTTTTACTATTTTAAAAGATACTGGAAATTTTTCAAATAAAGACACAATATAATTTTCAGTACCTTCGGGAAGGTATTTTATCAATACATTTACTATTTTTGTGCTCTTGTCCAAAATACCTGTAATAAATTCAGTTTTTGTGCAAAAAAAAGAAAATATAACTTTAAATTAGCAATCTGTGTTAAAAAAACTAATTGAAAATATCGGACTGTACTTCCAAATGATTTGGATTATATTTTCTAAACCAGAGAAATGGAGTGTTTTTCGTAAACGAGTTTTTGATGAAATCGAAATTATTGGGATTAGCTCTATACTTATCGTTGGAATTATGTCCGCGTTTATCGGTGCAGTGATTGCATTACAAATTGCTTCTAATTTAGAAAATCCATTATTACCAGCATATACTGTAGGTTATATCACGAGATCCACTACGATTTTAGAATTCTCTCCAACAATTATTTCATTAATACTTGCTGGAAAAGTAGGATCGAATATTTCTTCAGAAATCGGAACAATGAGAATTACTGAGCAAATTGATGCTCTTGAGATAATGGGGGTAAATTCATTGTCTTACCTTGTTTTACCGAAAATCATTGCAGCTGTAATGTTTTTTCCCATCTTAGTGATATTTTCAATGGCATTAAGTTTAATCGGAGGTTGGTTTGCTCTAGTGTCTTCAAACCTTGGATCCACAGAAGATTATGTCTATGGTATTAGGGCGTTTTTCAGGACATACGAAGTCGTTTATGCATTGGTTAAAACATTATTTTTTGCTTTTATCATCGTTTCAATATCTTCTTTTTATGGTTACTATACAAAAGGTGGAGCTTTGGAAGTAGGAAAGGCATCAACACAAGCTGTTGTAACAAATAGTATTACTGTATTACTTGTTAATTTGATATTAACTCAATTGATGTTACTCTAATGATCGAAATTAAAAATATTAATAAATCTTTTGGAGAAAATCATATTTTGTATGATATAAATGCAAAATTTGAGCAAGGAAAAGTCAATTTAATAATTGGTCAATCTGGTAGTGGTAAATCTGTTTTAGCGAAGTCAATTGTTGGTCTTCACGAACCAGATACTGGAGAGATTTTATTCAACGACAGAGACTTTTTAAAAATGTCACGTGTTGAAAGAACGGAGATTCGAAAAGAAATTGGAATGTTATTTCAAGGATCAGCACTTTTCGACTCTATGACAGTTGAAGAAAACATCATGTTTCCACTTAAAATGTTTACAAACATGACTCAGAAAGAAAAGCTGGATAGAGCAAATTTCTGTCTTGATCGTGTAAACTTAAGTGGTAGAAATAAATTGTATCCAGCAGAATGTAGTGGTGGTATGCAAAAAAGGATTGCAATTGCTCGAGCAATTGCAATGCAACCTAAATATTTATTTTGTGACGAACCAAATTCAGGTTTAGATCCTAAAACATCAATCGTAATTGATGGTTTGATTCAGGAAATCACATATGAATATAACATGACGACTATTGTTATTACTCACGATATGAACTCAGTAATTGAAATTGGGGATCGTGTAATGTTTATTCATCAAGGGAAGAACTGGTGGCAAGGTGATAGAAAATCAATATTGACAACTGATAATCAAGAAATAATTGACTTTGTGTATGCTTCAAACTTTATGAAGGAAATTCGTCAGAATATGCAACCCAAATAATTATTTTCTAAAAAATACGTATAAAAAGAAAGCGTTTCCATATTTTGGAAACGCTTTCTTTTTAATATGAATTCTTAATAAAGTAATTAAGCTAATACTTCTTTTACTTTATCAGCTGCTTCTTGTAATAAAACTGCTGAATGAACATTTAAACCTGATTCATCAATTAGTTTTTTCGCTTCTTCAGCATTTGTTCCTTGCAAACGAACGATAATTGGAACTGGAATATTCCCCATGTTCTTATATGCATCAACTACTCCTTGAGCAACACGATCACAACGAACAATACCACCAAAGATGTTAATCAAAATTGCTTTTACATTTGGGTCTTTCAAGATGATATTAAAAGCTTTCTCAACTCTTTCAGCATTTGCTGTACCACCTACATCCAAGAAATTAGCAGGATTTCCTCCTGACAATTTGATAATATCCATAGTTGCCATTGCCAAACCTGCTCCATTTACCATACAAGCAACGTTTCCATCAAGTTTAACGAAATTTAAACCTGCTTCACCTGCTTCAACATCAATTGGATCTTCCTCAGTAACATCACGCATTGCTAAATAATCTGGATGACGGAATAATCCATTTCCATCTAGAGTTACTTTCGCATCAACAGCAATAATTTTATTATCTGAAGTTTTTAAGACTGGGTTAATTTCAAACATTGAAGCATCAATTCCAACATAAGCGTTGTATAATGAAACAACAAATTTTGTCATTTCTTTGAATGCTTGTCCACTTAATCCTAAATTAAAAGCAATGTTTCTCGCTTGGAATCCTTGAATACCAACACGAGGATCGATTTCTTCTTTATGAATCAAATGTGGTGTATGTTCTGCAACAGCTTCAATATCCATCCCTCCTTCAGTAGAGTAAACGATCGTATTTCTACCTCTTTCTCTATCCAAAAGTACTGACATATAAAACTCAGAGGTTTCAGACTCCCCAGGATAATAAACATCTTGAGCAATTAAAACTTTATTTACTTTTTTAGCTTTACCATTTGTTTGAGCTGTCATTAAATGACCTCCCAAAATCCCTTTCACTTTTTCTTCAATTTCACCAAGGCCTTTCGCTAAAACAACTCCATTAGAGTCAGTTTCTTGAACTTTCCCCTTTCCACGACCTCCTGCATGGATTTGAGCTTTAACAACATACCAACCTGTACCTGTTTGTTCAGTTAGTTTTTTTGCCGCTTCAACAGCATCTTCTACTTTGTCGATTACAATACCTTCTTGTACAGCTACACCGTAACTTTTAAGTATTGATTTTCCTTGATATTCGTGTAAATTCATTTTTGAACTAGTTTATTACGTGGTAAAAATACTATTTAATCGAAACTTTTCAAAGTTATATTGATAGTTTTCTAATACATTAATATTTACTTCATATGTGAGCATTCACCCAACTACTTTTAATATTTTGAGATTTAAATTCTTCTGCTTTCGCTTTTTTAATGTCTTCCCAAATTTGAGTAATGCCATGAAGCAATGCATCTTTTTCTTCTTCCATAGCTGCAACAACCGTTGAAGGGTCTGAAAAATAATGCCTTATGAAATTCGTGTCAAAATCTCCACTTTGAAAGGCTTCATGCTTCAAAACAAATTTCCCAAAATCTAAGGTCGTCTTCACTCCTGAAATTTGATATTCATCAATTGCCTTTATCGCTCTTGAGATAGCAGATTTCCTATCTTTACCCCATACAACTAACTTTGCAATCATTGGATCGTAAAAAATCGGAATATCCATTCCTTCAACAAAAGCATCATCTACTCGAACAGCTCTACCTGAAGGCACTCGATATCTTTTTAAATTACCAATATCAGGAGTAAATCCATTCAAAGTATCTTCTGCATAAACTCGAATTTCAACTGCGTGTCCATTAATTTTTAACTCATCTTGTTTTAAAGGTAATTCCTCTCCCCTTGCAACACGAATTTGCCATTCAACTAAATCCAAGCCTGTAATCTCCTCAGTAACTGGGTGTTCAACCTGAAGTCTAGTATTCATTTCTAAGAAAAAGAAATCCATATTTCCATCTACTAAAAACTCAACGGTACCAGCACCTTCATAATTACATGATTTACATACCGCAACTGCAGCTTCACCCATTTTCTTACGTAATTCTGGAGTTAACAAAGCACTTGGAGCTTCTTCAATAACTTTTTGATGACGACGTTGAACGGAACATTCTCTTTCAAAAAGATAAACAGTATTTCCCATTCTGTCAGCAAAAACCTGAATTTCAATATGTCTTGGTTTGGTAACAAATTTTTCAATA
>DAIOWV010000021.1:21627-36627 GCA_036758285.1 Taishania sp.
TTCGTTTTGTGCAAGACGCATTTGCTCCTTAAAATCTTCCTTTTTTTCTACCAATCTCATTCCTTTTCCACCACCACCAGCAGAAGCTTTAATAAGAATTGGGTAACCAACTTGATCTGCAACTTTAATCGCTTCATCTACATCGGTAATTGCTTCATCTACACCTGGAACAAGAGGAACTCCAAAGTCTTTCACTGCTTGTTTAGCACTTAATTTATCACCCATCACCTCCATTGATTCTGGAGAAGGCCCAATTAATGTTATTCCAGCAGCTTTTACTTTTCTAGCAAAATTTGCATTTTCTGATAAAAAACCATATCCTGGGTGGATTCCATCAACCCCTAATTGTTTGCAATAATCTAAAATTACATCCATTTTTAGGTAGCTTTCCGCAGCTGGACTACCACCTAAATATACAGCTTCATCAGCTTCTAAAACGTGTGGTGCATTTCTATCTGCATCAGAGTAAACAGCTACGCTTTTAATGTCCATAGCTTTTAGTGTTCGAATAACTCTCCGTGCGATCTCCCCTCTATTTGCAATTAAAACTTTTTTCATTTGGAAGTCATTATTTGATATAGTTGCGAATATACAGTTTTTGATAATAATAACCTGAGTTCGATTAAAAATTGCATTCAGGTTAATCAAAAATAGAAAATAACATTGATTCTCATTTCTTACATTTTTTCATATGTCATTTTCACATTAAAACAGCTGTAAAACAGGATTAATCTTTAATAAATGGCGCTCCCATTGGAACAATATTTTTTTCAAAAAATGCATTTAAATATCTTGCTGCAAGGGCATAAAATGTTACCAAAGAAATTGCTAATTCAACATAAGCCGCTAAGGTTTTCCAACTACTTCCAAAGCCAAAAGCATCCCCTGCTAAAGCAACAAATAAAAGGCAAATTAATGACATTAATAAGAACATACCTTTATTCATTTTCAATGTTGAAATAGTCAATATTACACTCAGAATAAAATATCCTAAAAAAGCAAATCCTAATTGTTTCAAATCAACTGAAGATTGAAGAATTTCACCAAAAACTCCCATATTTATGAACCATGATAAACATACAGCAAACCAAAATAACCCATAAGCACCAAATGCAGTGGCACCAAAAAGATTGTTGTGTTTAAAATCATAAAAAGATGCAATAATTTGAGCCAACCCTCCTAAAAAAAATGCCCAAGGAATTACAAAAGACAATCCTTCTGTTAATCCTAATTTTTGAGACGAAGCTACAAGTGTAACCATTGCTAATCCAAATAAACCCAATGTTGTAGGATCTGCTAATTGAATTTTTACTGTTCTGTTTTCCATAGTATTAATTGTTTGTTTTTAAATTATTAATTGATGATTGTTTGTATATATAATTGTGAATTAAAAGACAATAGCGTCTGTTTGTAAATAACGAAGGAAGAACATTTCAAAGTACTTTCTGATTCATTGAAGCTTATAAATATAATTAAAAAGATAAATGATGTTTTTTTTTGCTATTGAATCTACATTTATTTCTGATAGCCTTGTTAATTTTTAAAATGTTTTCTTTTAACTTATATTTGTCTGTTTAATCCAAATCGAAAGAAAAATGTCTTTGAAAAAAGCACCTATAGACAATTTAGTAACACCGATTCAAAAATTCATTCAACAAGAAAAATCAGGTGGTTTAGTCTTGGGCATTAGTGTAATAATTGCACTAATACTTGCAAATTCTCCTTGGTCGGAAATGTATCATCATTTTTTTGAACATAAATTTGGTTTTCAATTTGATGGGAAATCTTATCTTGAAAATAGTATCCATCATTGGATAAATGATGGTCTAATGGCTGTTTTCTTTTTTGTTGTTGGTCTCGAGTTAAAACGTGAAATTGTAGCTGGCGAATTATCAAATCCTCGAAAAGCAATGTTGCCTATCATTGCTGCAATTGGTGGGATGATTGTTCCCGCTTTAATTTACATTTCTTTCAATCCAACTGGAGAAGTCCATAGTGGATGGGGAATTCCAATGGCTACAGATATTGCATTTGCTTTAGGGGTATTATTTCTACTTGGTGATAAAATTCCTTTATCATTGAAAATTTTCTTAACTGCTTTAGCAATTGTTGATGATCTTGGAGCTGTGCTTGTTATTGCGTTCTTTTATACTTCTGAAATTTCAACTGTAAGTCTATTAATTGGTATTTGTTTTCTTGCCCTGATGTACCTTGGGAACAAAATGGGGATAAGAAGTATTCTCTTCTATGCTGTAATTGGTATTGGAGGTGTTTGGACAGCATTCTTACTTTCTGGAATTCACGCTACAATTGCAGCAGTCTTAGCAGCTTTCATGATTCCAGCTGATGTGAAAATTAAAGAGATTTTATACATCAATAACATTCAAAACTATTTAAATAAATTTAAAGGAATAGACCCGAATGATAAGACTCCAACATTGACCAATGAGCAATTACACATTTTAGATGAAGTAAAAAAAGACACCAACAAAGCAATTCCACCATTACAACAATTGGAACATGCGCTTCATCCGATTGTTACATTTGTAATCATTCCAATTTTTGCTTTGGCGAATGCAGGTGTATCAGTTTTAAATATTGATTTAAATACACTTTTTAGTACAAATGTTACTTTAGGAGTTGGATTAGGTCTACTTGTAGGGAAAGTTATCGGTGTTGTAGGGTTTACCTGGATGAGTGCAAAATTAAAGATTGCACCATTTCCAACAGGAATGAACATGAAAAATCTATTTGGATTAGGTCTACTTGCCTCCATTGGTTTTACAATGTCATTATTTGTTACACAATTAGCCTTCAGCCATGAAGAATACATTACTCAAGCAAAAATTGGAATTTTTGTAGCTTCAATTATAGGAGGAATTTTAGGTTATATTGTATTGAGCAAACAATCCAAAAAGTGAAAACGATCATTAACAACTTATATATCAAACAATTTCTGATGGTGTTAAACATCATCACTCTATGTTTATATATTGTTGATATTGGCTTTACTATCTCAAGAAATTTTGAAAAAACAATACTTATTTGTTATTACATTACGCTGATCTTAGGTTTGGTGCATACTTTCATCATGATTATCTATGAGAAAAATAAAAATTTCAGATTATTACTTTTTGACAGTATCAGTATTGGTTTGATTTTATTTTTCATCTATAAACAAATCATTTCCCAAACCTATTTTTCAATAACAACTGAGTGGATTCAAGCCGCTATTATCCTAAAATTAATTCGAGCAATCGTAACTCCAAGAATCAAATACAAACGTTCTGTTTTAAATCCAGCTCAATTATTTATCATCAGTTTTTTATGTTTGATTATTATTGGAGCATTATTGCTTTCACTTCCAAACGCTACAAATAGCAGGATTTCATTTCTTGATGCATTATTTACTTCAACAAGTGCCGTTTGTGTAACAGGCTTAACAGTAATTGACATTAGCTCTGGTTTTACTCAATTCGGACAAACGATAATTATGCTTTTAGTTCAAGCTGGAGGATTAGGTATATTAACATTTGCGAGCTATTTCAGCTACTTTTTCAAAGGTGGTTCAAGTTATGAAAACCAACTGGCATTGAGTGATATTTCTGATTCAAATAAAATAGGTGAAGTTTTTACTACTTTAAAACGAATTATTGCAATTACTTTTATTATTGAATTTATTGGTGCATTTTTTATTTTCATAAACATAGACAAGGCATTCATTTACTCTTTCTGGGAACGAGTTTTCTTTGCTTTTTTTCACTCTATCTCTGCCTTTTGTAATGCAGGATTCTCGACAATGCCAAAAGGTATGATGCAAGAAGGATTTCAATTTAACTATTCTCTTCAATTTATTATCATAATGATTTTTGTGTTTGGAGGACTTGGATTTCCAATCATGATAAACATCCTTAGATACTTTAAATATTTTATTAAAAGATACATTCTTTGGTTTGTTGATGGAAAAATCAATTATAAAGCATGGGTAATGACATTTAGTAGTAAAATCAATTTGATAACAACTTTCATTTTAATTTTACTGGGAACAGTTCTTGTTTTCATGCTTGAATATTCAAATTCATTGAACATCCATCATGGATTTGGTAAATTTATAACTGCACTTTTCACCGCAACAACCCCACGTTCAGCCGGATTAAACACAATAGATTTCAATTCATTACATACTTCAACTATCTTGGTTATTATTCTATTAATGTGGATTGGTGCTTCACCAGCATCGACAGGTGGGGGTATTAAAACGAGTACATTTGCTATTGCAACATTAAATTTCATTAGTCTTGCAAAAGGTAAGCGTAAAATTGAATTATTTAGACGAGAAGTTGCTGACATCTCTGTAAGAAGAGCATTCGCAACCATGACTTTGTCATTTATTTCAATTGGTATTGGAATTTGCTTAGTAACACACTTTGATAGTCAATTTTCATTATTAGACATTGCATTTGAATGTGTTTCGGCCTATTGTACGGTTGGATTAAGTTTAGGCATAACGCCTGAATTAAGTGAAGCTAGTAAAATTGTAATGATTATATTGATGTTTACAGGTCGGGTAACGATGTTGTCTATCTTGATTGCATTCTTTAAAAAAGCAAAAACCATGAGTTATCAGTATCCGACGGATGAGATAATGATTAATTAAAATTAGAAAATATGAAATTCATCATCGTAGGTTTAGGAAATTTTGGAGCATCACTTGCTGAAAAATTAACACAACAAGGAAATGAAGTAATTGGTATTGATTCAAGTATCGATAAGGTTTCAGCATTAAAAGAAAAAATTTCTCACACCATTCGTTTAGATGCTACCGATGAAAATACAGTTTCTGATTTACCTTTAAAAAACACCGATATCGTAATGATTTGCATTGGTGAAAACCAAGGTACAAATGTATTAGCAACAGCTTTGTTTAAAAACTTAGGAGTAAAAAGATTAATTAGTCGCTCTATTAATCCCTTACATGAAAAGATTTTACGTGCAATTGGCGTAGATGAAATTGTAAGACCTGAAGAAGAAACAGCAGAACGATGGTCTAAAAAATTATGTATCAAAGGGGTTGTTGATTCATTTGAGTTGAATAAAACTTATAGTGTTGTGGAAGTAAAAACTCCCGATTTTCTTGTTGGAAAAACAATCAAAGAAGTTGGATTTAGAAAAAATCATAGTGTTGTAATTCTGACAATAATCAAACAAACAGAGGAGACAAGTTTTTTTGGAAAAACATCTACAGTGGCAAATGTACAAGGAATTCCCCAACTTGAAACAATTCTGGAAAAAGACGATATTTTAGTTCTTTATGGATCGAATAAAGACCTTGCTAAGGTGGCAAAAATCACGAGAGAATAGCAATCCGTTTAGAAAACAGAAAGTTATCAATATTCAAAGAATGATTTTAACCTGATAAATTGTATTAAAGTACAAATATTGCTACAATAATAAACACAACAATAATTAGTAAATATTGCCAAAAATCAATAAAATAAGGGGCATATTTTTTTATATCATCTTTCCAACTCATACTACAAATTTAAAAAATCTTTTTTATAACTTTTTTAGTATTCTCAAAGTATCATTTTTAGTTGAGGGTTAAATATGCTATATTTGTACTGCGATAAAACTAAGTTATGACCAAAGAAATATTGACAGATAAAGTAAAAACAGTTGATTTTGAAACTTTTAAAAAAGAAGTTCTAGCTGATTATAAATTAGCTAGTATATCAAGAGAAACATCTTTATTAGGAAGAAAGGAAGTTTTGACAGGTAAGGCTAAATTCGGGATTTTCGGCGATGGAAAAGAATTAGCTCAAATTGCATTGGCAAAACAATTTCAAAATGGAGATTTCCGATCAGGTTATTACAGAGATCAAACTTTGATGATGGCAATTGACCAGTTAAATGTACAACAGTACTTCGCTGGATTATATGCACATACAGATGAAGACGTTGAACCTATGTCGGCTGGTCGTCAAATGGGTGGGCACTTTGGAACTCGTAATCTAGACAAAAATGGCGAATGGAAAAATTTGATGGAGCAAAGAAACAGTTCTGCAGATATTTCACCAACTGCTGGACAAATGCCTCGATTGTTAGGTCTAGCACAAGCTTCAAAAGTATATCGTAATCATCCAACTTTAAAGGATTTAGAAGCATTTAAGAAATTTACAAATGGTGGGAATGAGGTTGCATTTGGTACGATTGGAGATGCTTCTACTTCAGAAGGTCCTTTCTGGGAAACAATAAATGCGGCTGGAGTTTTACAAGTTCCAATGGTAATGTCTGTTTGGGATGATGGCTATGGAATTTCTGTTTCAAGAGATAAACAAACAACAAAGGATAGTATTTCTGAAGCATTATCAGGAATGCAACGAACAGAAGAGAAGCCTGGTTATGAAATTTTCGTAACGAAAGGATGGGATTACGCTCATTTATGTGAAACTTACGCGAATAATATTGTCGATGTGATTGGCAGTTATGTGAAACTTACGAAAAAGCAGTATCACTTGCTCGTGAAGAACACATTCCTGTTTTGGTACATGTTAAAGAAGTGAATCAACCACAAGGGCACTCTACATCTGGTTCACATGAACGTTACAAATCAACAGAGCGTTTACAATGGGAAACAGATTTTGACTGTATCAATAAATTCAGAGAATGGATTTTAAACTTCAATGCTGATGGCTTAACAATAGCAACTGAAGAGGAGTTAAAAACGATTACCGAGGATGCTAAAAAACATGTTCGCGAAAGTAAAAACAATGCTTGGAAAGAATTTACTGATGTTATCAAATCAGATTTGTCTATTGTAATTCAAATTTTAAAATCTGTAGCTGAAAACAGTTCAAATAAAGCATTTATTCAAAAAGAAATCGAAGGTTTGGAAAAAGCAATGGACCCAATCCGAAAAGATTTACTTTCAACAGCTAGAAAAGTAGTACGAATTACTCGAAATGAAAAAAATCCAAGTAGAGCAACACTTGTAAATTGGATTCAACAAAACATTTCAGATAATTACGAACGTTATAGCTCACATTTGTATTCTCAATCTGCTAATTCTGCACTAAGTATAAAAGCAATTGATCCAATCTATGCTTCAGATGCTCAACAAGAAGATGGTCGTATCATTTTACGTGATAATTATGATAAAATATTAGAAACTCGACCTGAAGTTATTGTCTTTGGTGAAGATGCAGGCAAAATTGGTGGTGTAAACCAATCTTTGGAAGGCATGCAGGAAAAATATGGTGAATTACGTGTTTCTGATACAGGAATTCGTGAAATCACTATTATTGGTCAAGGAATAGGAATGTCAATGAGGGGATTACGTCCAATTGCTGAAATTCAATATCTTGATTATTTATTGTATGCAATTCAAGTGATTTCTGATGACTTGGCAACGGTTCAATACCGTACAAAAGGAGGACAAAAAGCTCCATTAATCATCAGTACTCGTGGACACCGTTTAGAGGGTATTTGGCATTCAGGATCACCAATGGGAATGATTATCAATGCTGCACGAGGTGTACATGTTTGTGTTCCTCGTAACATGACAAAAGCTGCTGGTTTTTACAATTTATTACTAGAAGCTGATGAACCTGCAATTGTTGTAGAACCATTAAATGGATATAGAACTAAGGAGCTCAGACCAAGTAACATTGGTGAATTCAGAATTCCATTAGGTGTTCCAGAAATTGTAAAAGAAGGAACAGATTTAACAATTGTATCTTATGGTTCAACTTTCAATCTGTGTGAGGTTGCTGCAAAACAATTAGCAGAGTTAGGAGTTAATGTAGAACTAATTGATGTTCAAACACTTTTACCTTTTGACATTCACCACATTATTAGCGATTCATTGGAAAAAACGAATCGTTTAATGATTGTAGATGAAGATGTTAGTAGTGGAGCAACTGGATTTATTTTAGATAAAATTTTAGTTGAACAAAAAGGATATTATCACTTAGATTCCGCTCCTGTAACAATTAGTGCGAAAGATCACCGACCTGCTTATAGTACAGATGGAGATTATTTCTCGAAACCAAGTATTGATGACATCGTTGAAGCTGCTTATTTGATAATGAATGAGGTAGATCCTAATTCTTATCCTTCATTGTATTGATTTAAATAACTTTTATAGTATATCAAAAGGGCTAATACTTAATTAAGTATTAGCCCTTTTCGTATTCTTAATGTTATATATTCAATTATAAAATATTCTTTAGTACTCAGAAAACTAACTTGAACCAATTTGTAATTATTAAAATACAATCTTTTTACCCAACCATCTTTCTACATTCTGATGCCAGATATCTTTTGATTCTTGTTCAGTTAATATTCCCGCTTCAACAGCAAAATCGATAACTCTTCCAGGATATGATCGAGCAACACCCTCCATTTCTCCAAGTGGATAAGGATCGTCAAGTCCAGCGACTATTTGTCCTGCTCCTACCCTAATTTTTAATAATTGTAAGGTATATGAATCATGTACAAGCGTATCAAAAAAAACATTCGGGTGACCTAAAGTATTTCTTGGATCTTTTGCACCATCAAATAAATCTGGACGACCATCATAGCCCTGTAATCTTCGGCCATAATTAGCTTGTCCTAACATACATCCATGTGCAAAACAAGTTCTAATGTCTGGAAATTTATTTACAAAATCCTTTAATGAAAATAAATGAAGCGTATCAGCAGTTTGTGCCATCATCCATACAAGATGAAAACGCCAATAAATATCTTTCAAAGCAACCATTTTTTCACCATCATATGGATGAATTTCAATCGCTAATTTATAATGATTGGCCAATTCAAAAATTGGATAAACAGATTCATCAGCAACACTTAACCATTCACCTTCAGAATTTAAAAAATGTGTTGGTAAACAAAGTACAGGAAGTTTTAATTCTTCAACACTTCTTTCAATTTCTTTTAAAGCATCTTCTAAATGTAGTGGTTGAACAACAAATCCGCAAGTAAATTTATTCGGATTTTCACGTTGAACTTTTGCATTAAAATCATTTTGCCAACGAATCGTGTCATATGTATCAGATCGATTCCAACCATTGCAATAAATCTGAGAAAGATTCAGCATAACAGCATGATCAATCTTATACTTTTCCATCCACTCTAATTTTTCTTTCAGAAAAAAACTAGGATCAGTTATTGGACGTTTCCAATCTCCTTGTCTCATGAACTTTTTATCGTCATCAATAGAAAACAAGTTTTTATCCTTCAAAAACTGTGGGATTTCATTTGGTTCAGGCAAAATATGCCCATGTCCGTTAATTTTCATGATTTTTAGCTACCAATTCAGATTCCAAACTTAATAAAAAAAACCGATGAAGAATTTCTCCATCGGTTGTATTTGTGTTAATTCTAATACTTTTTTTATTCAAAAAGAAAATGAATTATTTTTTAACGAATTTATGAACGCTTTTAACAGAATCCTTAACTAAATGAATAAAATAAACCCCTTGATTTAAATCAGAAATATTTAATTTTTCTTCAGATGAACCAATTGTATTTTTACTCATTAATTGACCATTCAAGTTATAAATTTCAGCATATTCAAATTTATCAGCATTATAAATAGTAACTTCAGATGTAGCAGGATTTGGGTAAATTGCTACTTCATTCGCAGAAATAATACTAACGCTCAAATCAGTTTGATTTTCTTCAATTTTCAACTTATACCCTTTAAATGTATAGGGAATTGGAGCTGTAATCGGTCCGACAGATACATTTGCAGAAATTTTAATCTCCAAAGGATAAACTCCGACTTGACTTAATGTAGCTGTTCCTGAAACTTGAGCACATCCATTTTGTCCTCCAGAATATTGACAATTAGCAACTGGACATTGATAAGAAAATCCAGTAGGCATTCCATCTACTGAAGTTACTCTAAAAGATTGAATAGTACCCGGATAAGCTGGATCAATATCAGCGGCATTGTTAGGAACTTTAAAATCTAATATCTGAATATATGGAGTTCCAACATAAACAGTTGCGAAATTTGTAGTTGTATCTGGCCAAGATCCAAATGTAGAATCAGCATACTGAGGATTACAAGTTTGAGCAACAGAAACAGTTGATAAAAATCCCATTAAAATGATAAGTAATTGTTTTTTCATATTTCTATTTTTTTTAGTTTGTATTGCGAATATATATAAAAGTATGTTTGTTTACATTTTCTTAACATAAAGAATTCCACATTTTAAGGTTAAAAACATGAAAAATAAACAAGTAAGACAACGTTAAAATCCGTTTTTACTAATATTTCACAACCAAATAATTTAAAACATTCACCTGATCACTTGCTTTCATTGATTCAGATGATTTCACTTCAAACAAATTTGGAGCAGATGATCTTTCCATCGAAATACTTTTTTTAGATACAAAAGCTGTTTCCTCTTTCAAACCTTCAGTCTGAGCAACAGTAATATCTTTGGATTTAGAATCATACATTACACTTTTTTCAGAGATCGAATTTAAATCCGCAACAACCTCATCAACTCTTACATCATTGTTATAATTTCTTGAAAAAGAAGATACTTTTAGTGGTTCATTAAAATTCAAAGCATCTTCATTTGAATAAATTTTGTTTTCTTTATTCAGAGTATTCCTTTCTGAAGATGTTCTTTGATTCTGGTCAGAATTATGTCCTAAAGTTTTTTCTGTCTGCGTTTGATTGGATTCAGAATCTTTTGATTTATATTCTAATTCCTCACTTTGTATCTCTTCCTTTTTATCAGTAGAATTGACAGCAAGTTGATCTTTTACTGTTACTTCAGACTTTGCAACAAACATCCAAACAGCAAAGCCCACAAGAAAAACCGCAGCTATTTGAACTATAGGTTTGAAATAAAATGGTGTAAATTTCCTATTTTGTCCATGAGTTGCATGAAACAATTCATCTAATTTTTCTTTAGTTTCTTCTCGAGGTAAAATCTTTGGTCCATCGGAAATGTTCTTCGAATGAATCAAGATTTGTTTCATTGCAAAAAATTCTTCTTTGTTTTTGCAATATTCATTTATTTCAGCCAATTCATGTTTGGATAACTGACTAAAATCTTTTTCTCTTATTATGTCAAAAATATCTTTATCCATGAGATTGAGATTTTTCGGGTTGATAATGTACTAATTCTTCTGCTAAATATTTTGTTGCATAAAAAATTCGAGATTTAATCGTTCCTTCACTTATGTTTAAAATTTCAGCAATTTCTTTAATTGACAATCCTTCGATGTGTCTATAAACAAATGCTTCTCGATGTTTTTCATCTAATTCATTCAATTTAACTTGAAACTCTTCTCCAAAAAGAGTTTGATGTGCTTGATTCAGTGCATTTTCATTCGAATCGGCAATAGTTTCGTACTCTTCCAGACCATTTTTTGTTCCAGAACGAACTTCTTGCTTTTTATATTCGTTTTTACACATATTGTTTGCTACTGAATAAATCCATGTTTTAAAGGTTCTTGAAGTATCAAATGAATCTGGTTTTTGAACAATCTTTGCAAATAAATCATGTACAAAATCCTCTGCTTTCTCTCGGTCCTTCCACAACATTCTGAAAAAATAATTGAGTAAAGGGGTGGCATATCTTTTATACAAATCATCAAATGCACGTTTATCCCCAGAGGCAATTTTTTGCATCAGAATTTCATCTGTATAATCTTTATATGACACTCTAAATAAACCCATTATCACAATCCAAGTTCATTTATTAAATTCGTATGATTAATATTCTCACCAATTCGAATGATATTTTTCCGAATGTCTAACTGTTTTTTCGTTTCATCTTTAGCTTTATAGTATTGATATAAGTTGTACAGCATTGGAATGTAATTTGCAGAAAGTTCTTTCCCGGTTACTCCTTTTGCTTTTGTAATTGCTGACTTATCCAGATTATTACTCCACAATTTATCATTCAAATTTCCATTTTGTAACGAATTAGTTGAATACTGGTATGTTAATCCAATCGGAAATAAAGCTTCAGACATATTCGTGAAGTAATTTGTTGGGAATGTTAATGCTAACTGAATTTTTTTAGATTCATTCTCTTTACAGAACTTCTGAATAAAATCAGGATTGATAAGTACTGATTTCTCAGAAGTCAAAGTGAAGCCTTTTTTGATTAACGTAGTTCTAAATTCCAAACTTTGTAATAAATGAAGTGGAATGACTGTAACATCTTTTCTTTTGTTTTCAATGTTTTGAACATACAACATTGGATATGAATCATTTATTCCATGAGTAATAATCACACCATTTTCTGACACACTTTCAAGTACATCTCGTGCATAATCATAATCATCTGAATTCCATTGATTTTGTTTGTTTAATTCTATTAAATCTTGGTAAACTATTTTATCATTATTCAAAATAAAATACAAGCCAACAGATTGTAAAAGCATTAATTTATTTTTCGGCTGAATTCTTTTAGCTTCATCCAAAAAGTTTTTGTTAGCAATATTGTAATTGCTTTTCATAAAAGTTGCTAGATTATACTCAAAAGAATTGTATTGTTTTTCAGCATTCAGACCAACATATGACTTATTAAGTGCAGATTCTTGAGCACTCGTGGGATTTTTTTGCAAAGGTGATGTTGTCGCAATGTTATATAAATCTACGAATTCATTCCATTTAGCTTTAGTTATCGTTTGCTGTTGAATAATCTTATGTTGATTTTCATTTTCATGTTGATCAATTGATTGGCTTTCACTGGTTGATTCCTTTTTTTGTATACTTCTCTCTTCTAAATGAATAGCATTTGAATTGTTTTTTGTAGGTGGTTGAGCATTACTAAAAATACTCAACAACAAAAAACAAACAATATAAATAAATCTTTTCATTTTACATTTTTCCTTTCTGTACAATCATTCAAACAAAAAGTTCAATTTTTCACTTTTAATGTTGAATTTATTTCATCTAAAATTCGTTTCACTCGATTTTGATCCACAGCTAAGAAGGTTTCTGAAAAAAATGAATCTTCATCAACAACAGTCTTTACCGTACCTGAAAAATGAATCGCATCCGGTTCAACTTCCTTAATTATTTTGGAAACATTTGCAGCGTTCACACCACCTCCAGGCATTAACTCCATTTTATCTTGGATGTATTCTTTCATTTCTGTCAAAACTGGAATTCCCGTTGATATGTTACTTGCTAAACCAGATGTCAATAATCGAGTAACATCATTTTTTATTAAAATGTCTATACGTTTTTGCCAATCCAAAACACAATCATCAAATGCCCGATGATAGGTGACATCTATACCATCTGCTGCATCTATAAATGCTTTTAAAGCATCTTCATCAATTGCTCTGTAATTATTCAATGCACCAACAACAACACCCTTCACTCCCATTTTTCTTGCATTTTTGATGTCAGCAACCATAATTGAAATTTCTTCAGAAGAGTAATAAAAACCACCTGGTCGAGGTCGAATTAAAACATGAGTTTCAATTCCTGTATCAAGTGCAAATTCAATTCTACCTGCTGATGGTGTTATTCCTCCTTGAACTAAATTTTCACACAATTCAATTCTATCAAAATTCAATTCGTTTGCTAATTTAATGGCAGTGACAGATGCTGCACACAATTCAATTTTCATAATGCGATCACTTACGGTTAATTGAATTTAATAAATATTTTTAATAATCCATTTTTCTTTTATCATCGAAAACAACATTAAAGTAAGTGATTATTTTTTGAAACGAAGAAGAGTAATCTGATTAATTCTAAAATTTCATTTGTTAATAAATCATCTAGATATATTAAATCCACTTAATCTTTTTCTCTATTTTTGAAGCAGAAAATAAACAGAATGAAATTATTACAAGACAAAGTCGTTTTAATTACGGGAGCTTCTCGTGGAATTGGAAAGTCAATCGCAGAAGAATGTGTTAAACAAGGTGCAAAAGTGGCCTTCACTTATTTGTCATCCGAAGAGAAAGCAAAAGCTTTAGAAGCTGAATTATCAAAAGATGGAGGAATTGTAAAGGGTTTTAAATCTGATGCAGCAAAATTTGATGAGGCACAAAAACTAGTTGATGATGTTGTTGCCGAATTCGGTACAATAGATGTTTTGGTAAACAATGCTGGTATTACTCGTGATACATTGTTGATGCGTATGTCGGAAGAACAATGGGATGAAGTAATAAATACAAACCTTAAATCTGCATTTAATTTAACAAAAGCAGTACAACGTCCAATGTTAAAAGCTAAATCGGGTTCTATTATCAATATGTCATCAGTTGTTGGTGTAAGTGGTAATGCTGGTCAAGCAAATTATGCAGCGTCAAAAGCTGGATTAATTGGTTTTACAAAATCTGTAGCTCAGGAACTTGGTTCTAGAAATATTAGAGCCAATGCAATTGCACCAGGATTTATCGAAACTGAAATGACAGAAGTTTTAGATCAAAAAGTGGTTGAAGAATGGAGAAATGGAATTCCATTAAAAAGAGGTGGACAACCAGAAGATGTGGCAAACTTAGTGATTTTCTTAGGTTCTGACATGTCAAAATACATCACTGGACAGACAATAAATGTTTGTGGTGGAATGAATATGTAAATTTATATTAGATAGAATAAAAAAGGTCTGTTTCTTAATTGAATCAGACCTTTTTAGTTTTGTGGAAATATAAATCGAATATTATCAATAATTCACAAGTACTCCATACATATCAACTAACTGAAAATCATAAATATCCTCTCCAGAAACTAAGAATTTATAATTATACGAATTCGTGTGTTTTAATACATAAGTTGTAAGTAATGAATTATATGTGACGTCTGAAAATTGACAAAATACAACACTTTCTATTTCCGATTTAAAATTAACAGGATAATTTCCAGCTATAATCGCGATGTGCTCTCCAATTTGAAAATTGAACTCTATTTGTTCATCCGTTTTTAATTCGTAGTAATATGCGTCACCTTGTGTTCTATTATTATAAACAATCACTTGCACCAAAAATTTAGACTCGTTTCTA
>DAIOWV010000021.1:36657-40352 GCA_036758285.1 Taishania sp.
TTCCCTGATTTTTTACTCAATAGATTTGAAAATCCTTCTGGAATCAAATTTTTCTTTGTATTTTTTTTACATTCAACTTCTGAGCGAACACTATCCAATTCAAGATATTCTTCCCAAACTCGATAAAAACTGTTTACTTTAATATTTTTAACATCTTTACGAGCATCAACCATTAATTCACGACCTTCAATATAAGATTCAGAAGATTCTAAAATAATAGTTGGTTCTGGCTGATTTATCTTTAATAATGAATCAATATGTTTCCTCTCTTCAACTGTAAAATCGGTATATGACGAAGCGGTTTCTTTTTCTTGAAAAACTACCTGATCACTCCAAGGTTTAAAAACCAATAACCAAATTGAAATTCCGATAAACAAACAAACACCAATAATAGAAAAAACATATTTCAATTTATGAATTTTAAAATCCCCTTTTTGCTGTTCGAATGTATAGGCACCATTTTTTAAATCATTTTTAAACCGAGCTAATTGCTGCAAATGTTCGGGATTTAATTTTAATAGTTGAAGTTGTTTAACAATCCAGTTGGCCAATCGGATAGTGCATCCTTTCGATTCAAGAATTTGAAAGCAATTTTCTACATATGAAACTACATGAGCGTATGAGCGTTTAGAAAATGAATTAATTATTTTAATGTTTTGCTCATTTACTGCATCTTGAACAGCATTAATCAATTGCTCTTCGGTAACATTTTTAGCTTCATTTAATTTGTGATTTTTTTGGAATAATTCGTCAATCCTCAAATAGATATCATATTCAATTACACCTCTTGTATCTGGTTCTAACAAAACAATGTATTCAAGCGTTTCGTTTAATACATTTTCACCAACACACTTATTAATTATTGGATAAAGAATAGGAGAAATAAATTTTTTAAATGATGGAAATAAAATATGCTCTTCCAATTTCAAATAATTTGAAAATGAAATCGAAGTTTCACCTTTTAAAAGTATTTCTTTAACTTCCTTCCATTGCTCTATCCAACCAATAAAAATTGTCGAATTAGGTGTTTTAAGATGGGTTAAAAATTCATTAAATCCTAAATCTGATGACACATTTAAATAATCATCTATTGAATCGAACTGGAAAACTCCACCAACTCTGTTATTTAGATTATCAAGAGAATAATACTTCATTTCAAAGTTATTTCATATACTTCAATGCCTTTTGAATCTCATTATCAGAAAGATTCAAAACTTCATAATACCCCTCTTCAGTCCAGATTTGACGAGCTATTTCAGCCTTTAAAAAAGTTTTAATCCAATTTTTACTTATTGCAAGTTCCTTTGTGTCAACTTTGATTTTATATTCCTTTTTTCCAAAATTTAAGAAATCGTTTAATAAAGCATCCGATACACTAAAGTTTGCAGCAAATTCTTTTGGGCTTTTCCACTTATTATATTTTCCATTAGCAAAATCAAAAGCATACGCTTGAAATACCATTGTGTATCTCAATTGAGCTAGTAACCAAGTATTTCCAACTGTATCTAATCCGATAAAGACATCTGGCATGATACCACCACCACCATAAACTACTTTCCCTTTTGGAGTAACAAACTTCAATGAATCGACGAATTTTGATGAATCTGGAGCATATAACTCTCCATTGTCATAACGTTCAGCACGATCATGATAATAATCTTCAATATTTCCATTGTATGGCTTTTGAATACTTCTACCTGTTGGTGTGTAATATCTTGCAATTGTCAATCTCAAGCTACTGTTATCACGTAATCTCATATCTTCTTGAACAAGACCTTTTCCAAAACTTCTTCTTCCAAAAATTGTTGCACGATCATTATCTTGTAAAGCTCCAGCAACAATTTCACTTGCAGATGCTGAATTTTCATTAATTAAAACTGCAACTTTTATTTTCTCCAGAATACCATTACTAGTTGATTTGTAATGTCTTTCTTTTGAATGTTGCCCTTTTGTAGAAACAATAATCTTGTTTGCTGGTAAAAATTCGTCCACAATATTAGTTGCGCTTTGCATTACACCACCAGCATTATTACGAAGATCCAAAATTAAATTCTTCATCCCTTTCGCCAGTAACTCTTTTGAAGCTTCTTTGAATTCTGTATCGGTTGTAATGGAGAATTGATCTATTTTTATAAATCCAGTTTCTTTATCAATCATGTATGCAGATGAAATCGAATAGATAGGAATTGCTCCACGAATGATCGATTTAGTGATTTTTTTACCATTTCTCAATACTTCAACTTTCACCTCAGTATTTGATTTGCCTTTTAGCTTCGACATAATGTCATCATTTTTAATTTTGACACCTGCTACACTTTTACCATCAACTTTAATAATTTTATCACCTGCATTTAATCCAGCCCTTTCTGATGGCGAATCTGGCACAACATTCGTTACACAAACTGTGTCTCTTAAAATGAAGAAACGAACCCCAATTCCTGAGAACTCACCCTTAATTTGTTCATTTGCTAGCTCTAAATCCTTTGCTGAAATATAGTTAGAGTGAGGATCCAATTTATGAAGCATATCACTAATTGTTTCTTCAAGTAATTCTTCTCTATTCACACTATCTACATAGTTATTATCAATGATATCGATAATATCTTGAATTTTTTGAGAACTGGAATTTGTATATCCAATTTTAATTCCTGAAAATTCGGATCCAAAAATTGCCATTTTTCGTCCAAATAAAATCCCTAAAGCTAAAGCTCCACCAATTAGAATGGGAGTCCAAAGGCGTAAATTATTGTTATTTCCCATCTTATTATTCTTCAATTTGTACAACTTCTATACCTGCATTTTTCAAAAAAGTAACCCCTTCAGTATCTTTATAGTTCATTTTAAAAACTACTCGTTTAATCCCTGCTTGAAGTATTAATTTACTACAATCACGACATGGAGATAACGTTAAATACAATGTTGCTCCTTCACAATTATTTGTTGACTTAGCAACTTTTAATATTGCATTTGCTTCTGCATGCAATACATACCAATGTGTTTCACCTAAATTATTTTCACAACAATTGTCATATCCAGAAGGCGTACCATTAAACCCATCTGAAATAATCATATCATTTTTAACAATAATTGCCCCGACTTTTTTTCGTTGACAATAAGATAATTCTGACCAGCTTTTAGCCATTTTAAGGTAAGCTAAATCATATCTTAATTGTTTTTCAGTATTATTATTCATAGAATACAAAAATAATAATCATTTATCGTTTTTAACTGATTTTATAACTTTTTAAGGGATTTTCAATTAACGATAAATCAGTCATTTTAACTTTAATCAATAAAATAATCTTTACACTCAATGAACTTTAATCATTCGTCTGTAAAGTGGCACATAAATTGTTTTACCTTACAAAAAATTATCATCATGAAGAAAAATGCCATCAAACACGCAAGATTGACTTCTTTGAATGGACAAGAGTTTAAAAAAAACAATCAACAACAAACATCAGCTTTTGACGATGCACTAAAAGGACTTGGTGTATCACACAAAAAGGAAGAAAAAAAGAAAAAATCAGTTTCAACTAATTAATTGATTTTCAATTTCCATTAAAAGTCACCTCCTCCTCCATCGGTGTCTTTTGGAAGTTGTTTTTGTGAAAATTCCATTTTACCAAACTTGTAAGTCAATGTTAAATATATTCTTCGAGTTTGAAAATCAAAATTTGAATATTGACGCAATT
>DAIOWV010000022.1:0-2925 GCA_036758285.1 Taishania sp.
TTGTACCCAAAGTAAATGTTGAGCCACTTGCATGAGAAGTTGTAACGATTGGTGTGCCACAGTTATCTGTTGCTGTTGGAGCTGTCCATGTTGCAACCGCTCCACATGTACCTGGATCATTGTTCAACGTGATATTGGATGGACAGCTGGAAAAGACAGGGTTTACCGTGTCAACTGTATTGATAGTAATCAGAGCAGTATCACTGCCTGAACATAGACCAGGAACAACGTATTGGAAAACATAAGAACCTGGGTTGGATAATGAAGGATTAAAGAAGGTGCCTGCCAGATTAGAACCGGGAGTCAATTCACTCCATGTACCATAGTTATCTGCCGTACTTTCCAAAAGAGAGTTTAAATCTATCTGATGACAAGCAAAAACAGAAGTGTCTCTACCTGCTGTTGGAGGAGCTGGATTTGTTGGAATATTAAAAGTTAATGTCTGATTGATGCATGAGGTTGGTTCAAGTGTACTAATATTGACGTGGTAAGTTCCTGCATCTGTTGCTGAGTTAAAATTATTAAAATTTAAACTATTGGTGGTACTTAAAATTGTCGATTCATTTCCCTGCTTATACCATTCAAAGTTTAAATAATCTACACCATTTAGGATAAGACTTCCATTTTCACCTTCACATAAGTTGTAAGGAATAATAGTTGGAAATGTTAATTCAGATACATCAAATGTACGGACAACAATATTCTGACAGGAATCTTCAATGTTAAATGTATAAACTCCTGGTGTCAAGCCTGTAAATAAAGGATTGGTTCCATTATTAATACTTAAGGGACTTCCATTGTAAGAAGATATGCTGTAATTAAATGGAGCTGCTCCAACTGCTGTTAATCCCACATCATATGATCCGTTTAAACATTGAAAAGAGTAAGCTCCTGAAATAACAGGTTCAAAATCAATTACGAATTCATCAATAATGTATTCGCATTTAAAAGCACCACTAGCACCATTAACGGAATTTGAATCGTATGTATCATATGCAACAACAATTTTGTATCTTCCAGGTTGATTGTAGTTATAATTCCAGCCACTATTTAAGGGAGAGTAGCCTGTATTCCAATTGTTCGTAGAAGGATTCCATCGAATAAGTCTGTAAGACATGTAAGTAAACAGGGAGCCAGAAGCTTTATTAACATAAACATTAAAACTTCCACAATTACGACTGACATTAGATGTAATATCATTGAACGAAAATGTATTATTGATTATTACTGTACGGGTAGATGTTTTTCCACAAGTATCTGAAACACTAAATACGTAACTTCCATTTGGGAGATCAAGAATGGGAACTCCGTTATTTACACTAGCAATATTAATACCAGCACTGTAATCATAAGGGAGGGGGTGAGGAAATGAGGCTGGAGCACTAGTTAATATTACACTACCTAATACACCTCCATTAGCACTCAATGTAGAGGTGTGCAATACAAGATTTGTTCCACTACCAGAGCAATTTATTCTGGAAGCAGTATTTACTGAAAAAGAAGATGCTGTAACAGTTACAGTTCTGTCAATCGTATCTCCACATGCATCAATAACTCTGATGGTATAACTTCCAACAGGAAAACCTTGTGAATTAGATCCTATGTAGCTATAATTACTGGAGTTAGTTCTTGGTGGATATAGGCTTAAATCAACTCCTGCTGGAGCTGAAATGATTTGTTCTGTAACGGGAAGTACAACTTTGTCAGAGCCTGTATAATAATCAAGTTGAAAATATTTTTCACCAATACATGAAGGATATTGTGCAAGAACAAATGATTTGTTGTTTGGTACGCTATAAAGCTGATCAAGAGGGTATACATTGCCGCACCTGTCTGTTACTGTTGCAACAACTCTGACTTGTTGTCCAGGAATCCAAGGGATGCTAATAAAGAAAATAGAGGTGTTTCCTGAACCACCACCATTGGAAATTGCACCATTAACGGGATTTTGACCTGTTTTATTTGCAATTGCAATGTTTGTTGTGGCATCATATACAACAACTGAAATAGTTAAAGGGTAGGCATAGTTTCCACTCATTAAACTCCATATATGGATATCAACAAAATCACAGATGGAAAAATTAGCACGAATTGGTTGAGGAGAAGAAAAATTAAATCCTTCATTAAATACCAAAATGTTAACCGTTAAGTTTAATGTATTGCCACAAATATCTGTAATTCGTACAATATAGGTGCCTGATTGCAAACCTGTAAACTCATTGGATGTCTGAGCAATCCTTGTTTCTGGCCCACTTACAATCTCATAGGTAGATGGAGATCCATGTGTCACATTTACACGAATAACACCATCATTACAGGCTGCATCTCTTTTTGTGAAATTTGCCTGCATAGGGACAAATGTATTACTAATAACAACATTGGTGGAATTAACAGTTAAGCTTTCACTGCCTTGTTGTTGTGTTACGCTCACCCTATAGTTCCCCGCATCTAAACCTGCAAAAAAATAATTTGTGGTTGTTGCTACAGGAGTTGTTGTGTTAGGAAGTTTATATAAACTGGCAACCATCGTTGCCCCTGGTGTGAGATTACTTACTGAAAAATCAATACGTCCATTGGATGTACATGTTTCATTTGTACGTGTTGTAGAAACAGTAAAATTAGTAATTTGACCAAAGTTGATTCCTACATTGAGTAAGAACAAAAAAAGTAATATCCTTTTCATAAATTTTTCAAAAAGTTTAGTGGTTAATTTTTTTATTTTCAAAAAGTTATTGTAGTAAACAAAATCTGTTATAATTAGTCCTCAGTATAAAATTAAGTTTGCCAAATGTACGATTAAGGCCTTCTTTTTTTTTAGAAGTTCTATTACTATTCCGGAATATTAATAAGATAAATTTTTTTTAAATTACTGATATTTAATATTTTATATTTATTTTTGATCTTTGGAATAAAACATTAAAAAGA
>DAIOWV010000022.1:3033-6800 GCA_036758285.1 Taishania sp.
AAAACAAGGATTATTCGATTGGTATCAGCCATTAAAAGCATCTGAAGAATGAGTTTAAATGTAAAAAAAAATCTGTTTTTTTTCTCTATAATTCTGCTTAACAGCTTCTTTTCTTTGTCGCAACAAGAAATAGAACACGATGATATTAAATTTTCAGAATATTGTAATGATGTATTAAACAATGCTGAGAATAAAAGAAAAAAAGAACTATTAATCATTGCAGATTCATTGTATTCTGTTGCAAAAAATAAAAAACAAAAAATAGCGGCATTAATTACTTATTACAATGTATATGCAAATCAAAATAATTTTCCAAAAGCCATTGAAGCTTTATCTAAAGCAGATTCAATAGCAATAGCAGGTGATTTGTTTGAATCTAGAGTTACCATAAAAACTGCTTTAGCACAGATTTATCGGGAAATGGGATTGACAAATAAAGGGTTGGAAGAACTGGAGGCTGCGCTAGATATAAGTAATCGCTTGCCAAAAAAAGAAAATTCAGAATTTAATCTTTTTAACAAATCAAGACTTTTAAATGAAAAGAGCCTTTTTCTTATGGCTGAAAAAGACACTGTAAATGCAAAAAAAGCGTTACAGGCAAGTATTGATATGTTGGCAATCAAAGATGAAAATAGAAACAATAAAAAATTTTATAGTTACTTCTTTGATAGTCATTTAAAGCTTGGTTACATTCATCTAGAACAACAAGATTTCTTCTCTGCAAAAAAGGAGTTCATGTCCTGTTTAGCACTGGCAAATAAATTTCATAACATGGAGAGTGAAGATGTATCAATCTGTTATAATAATTTAGGAGTAGTTGCGATGGAAGAATCCAAAATAGATAGTGCATATCACTATTTTTCCAAAGCTGAAATCATTGCAAAGAAATTTGACAATACCTTTTTAATGGAACATGTCTATACAAATTTGATAGAATATTATTTGGAAGTAGGCGATCATAGAGCTGCTGATAGTATTAAATCTGAATTGTTGAAAATAAAACTTGAGAAGAGTGATTTTAATATTCAAGTGTCGGATAAAATTATAAAAGAGAATATCAATACAGTAAAAAGCAAAAAAACAACGATAAACTATTTGTTTCTATTGATTGTAGGACTTGTTATTTTAACAATGAGTTTGTATATCTACAACAGATATAGTAAAAAAAAGAGAGAACTTTATTTCAAAGCATTTGTTGAAAAAATAGAAAAGAAAAAAAATGAAGAGTTAACATCTCCATTTAATAAAGTTGAAAGGCAAGATGAGCAATTAACGAAAAATACTAATTTTAATATCTCTCAAACAAAGGAAGAAGAGATCTTGAATCGCTTATCTACGTTTGAAAGACGCAATGGATTTCTTGATAATAAACTATCTGTAGCTTCTATGGCTTCAGCCTTAGATACAAACACAAAGTATTTGTCCTATATACTGAAGAAACATCGAGGTAAAAGCTTTGTTGAATACATTAATTCTATACGAATCAACTATATCGTTGAGGAGCTGTATAGAAAACCTGAATTGTCAAAATATAAAATTAGTTATTTGGCAGAATTATCTGGTTTTTCATCTCATAGCAGATTTACTCAAATTTTCAAGAGAGAAACGAATAACCACCCTTCTGATTTTATCAATAAATTAAATTGTGAATCTTTAGATCATAAAAAAATTGAATAATCCATCTTATGTTTTGTATTTATTTGATTGAGAGGTAATGTCTGAAGTTTTGTGTTAACAAGTTTAGTGAGTGAATGTGTTAGTTGCTAGTGTAATCTAGATTTTATTGTCTTTTATTCGTCTCTAAAGAGGTTGATGATTGTTTCCTGTGGAAATTTAAGCTATTTAAAAAGGCACATAAATCCAACCTTAAATCCTAATTATTTTTTTATTTGAGTAGATACTGAAGTATAGACGACTTTCAGTTTACTTGGATTGTTATGAATAATCGTAAATTCTTTGTTTTTCAGGATTTTATGATGGAGTTACAGTCTGAAAAATAGACCCCTAAATTTAAAAGAAGCTTTAAAATTTGACTATAATGTTTTAATAGTTTCGTATTTAGAGGTCTTAGTTTTTATTCTGTTACAAAAACTATAAAATAGCTTTAAGCTGTTTATTCTCAATTGTTTTTACTACTCTGTTTGATATATAAGTGATTACTCATTTTGATGTTTTTTTCAACAATTACCACTTTTTACCACATTGTTAATTTTCCTTTTATTTCCTTTGTTTTTGTGCTTTAATTAAAATTTAATGAAACTTATTTTTCTTTATTTCGTTATAATTTATCAACAATTGTTATTTTAGTGGTAAAAAGTGGTAAATAGTCATTAATTTTACCCATTATTAATATCATGGCAGGTTTAGTAGGAGAATATGAAGTAAAATTGGACGCTAAAGGGCGTTTCTTGTTTCCGGCAGGTTTACGGAAGCAACTTCCTCCTGTTTCTCAGAATGATTTCATGCTGAATAAAGGATTTGAAGATTGCCTTACACTGTATCCGCTTGTAGAGTGGGAGAAGATAAGCGATAAGCTTTCGAAGATGAATTTGTTTAAACCAAAAAACAGAATGTTTTATCGATTGTTTCATCAAGGAGCAAAACAAGTTTCTCTGGATAATGCTGGGAGAGTTTTGATTCCTTCAACACATGTGGAGCGAGTAGGGATAAATCAGGATGTTATGCTTATTGCATATAATGATCGCATTGAAATCTGGGATAAGACTAAATATTTTGCTCTTATAGAGGAAAACATGATTGATTTCGCTGATTTGGCGGATGAAGTAATGGGAGATTTAAATGGCGAATTCGAATAACACATACCACATTCCTGTAATGCTATCGGAGTGTCTTGAAGGATTGAATATTAATCCAGATGGAGTTTATGTTGACGTTACCTTTGGTGGTGGTGGTCATTCACGTGCAATATTTGAAAAGTTAAGTTCAAAAGGGAAATTGATTGTATTTGATCAAGATCCTGATGCTAAAAGAAATATTTGGGAGGCACCTAATTTTTATTTTGTAGCGGCAAACTTTGCATTTATTCAAAATCATTTGCGTTTACTTGGAATTAAAGAAGTAGATGGAATTTTGGCTGATTTAGGAGTTTCTTCACATCAATTTGATGAGGAGCAACGTGGTTTTTCTATACGTGGAAATGCACCTCTAGATATGAGGATGAATCAAAATGGAGAATTGACAGCTGAAAAAATCGTGAATGAATATGAGGAAGGTGAATTGATTCGCATTTTCAGGAATTACGGTGAATTGAAAAATGCCCGTCAAATAGCACAGACAATTCTTTCAAAACGAGAGAATGGAAAAATAAAAACGACCCAAGAGTTCATGGATGCAATTTTTAAATGCGCTCCAAAATTCAAAGATCATAAGTTTTTCGCACAAGTTTTCCAAGCAATTCGTATTGAAGTCAATCAAGAAATGGATGTTTTGGAAAGGTTTTTAACACAAACAGCATCGGTTTTAAAACCAGGAGGTCGATTGGTTGTTATGTCGTATCATTCACTGGAAGACAGATTGGTTAAAAACTATATGAAACGAGGGAATTTGTCAGGTGAAATTGAAAAAGATTTTTTTGGAAATGTATTAAAACCTTTTGATGAGATTGTTAGGCATCCAATTGTTCCATCAGAAGAAGAATGTGAAAACAATTCCCGTGCGAGAAGTGCAAAATTAAGAATAGCTGAAAAAAGAAAGGTTGAAGAGGGGAAATAAAAGGTAAACTAAATCTTCTTTTTCATCTTACCAAT
>DAIOWV010000022.1:6810-8502 GCA_036758285.1 Taishania sp.
GATGATATATAAAGGGTTTTCAAACATTAGAAACTCCAGAAAATATAAATAAAACTTATGATGAGTATAAACAAGCTTCTCTAAAGTTCCAACAAAAAAAGAACGCTTTTCAGCGTTCTTTTTTTCATCTTACCAATTATAAAAAATGGATAACGAATTTGCAAAAAAACCTGAAGTAGAAGTGGTGAAAGAAAAACCACGAAAAACCACAACAAAATCACAAGTTGATCGTGGGGTTACTTCTCGTGCTTTGACGCAAATTTTAAATGGTGAGTTTTTGACGAAAGAATTTGTGTTGAACAATCTCAATTTCATTTTCTTTTTAATATTTCTTCTATTGTTAACTGTAGGTAAGGGATATTATGGAAAACAATTGTCGAAAGAGGTTGAAAAAACTCAAAAAGAATTAGACGAAGCGACAGCTGAATATGTTGAGGCAAAAGCAAAGTTGGAAGAAGATACAAGAAGACAGGTTTTGGTTGAAAAATTAGATTCTAGAGGATTGAAGGAGACTGTAAACCCAACGAAAGTAATAAGAATAAAAAATAAGGGCGAATAATTATTTGCTATAAAATGAACGATAAGAAGTCCATATATCTAAGAGCTTATCTGATTTATTTCAGTTTTGTTGCTATAATGTTAGTTGTAGTAGTGAAGACTGTTATGCTTCAATTTGAAAATAAATCGGAAGTTTTTACAACGAATGATGGAGTTCAAGAGAAGATGCCTACTAGGACTGTGAAGCGTATTCCAAGAAGAGGAGAGATTTTGGATGCCAATTACAATCCAATGGTTACTTCAGTTTCGTTTTACGATATTCACATGGATCCTACTGTAGTGGATAAAAAAATCTTTGATGAAGGAATAAATGAATTATCTCAAGGTTTGTCAGAAATGTATCCAACACGTTCTGCGAGTGAATGGGAGCGTTACATTCGTTCTGGTCGATCATCTAAAAATCGTTATTTATTGATTCATAGAAAAGCAACGATTGAAGAAAAAAAGCAGTTAACTACACTTGCTATTTTCAATAAAGGTAGATTGAAAGGTGGATTAATCGATTCGGAAGAAACGATTGTACGTAAAAGACCTCACGGTGAGTTGCTTAAAAGAACGTTGGGGTATTTCAGACCGAGAGAAGGAAGAGTTGGTGAGTTGAAAGTTGGAATTGAAGGAGCTTTCAATAGTTATTTAGCGGGTGAATACGGTGAAGAAATTGAACAGAAATATGGTAATGGCTGGAAAAAAACAGGACAAATTATTCGTGAATCTGTAGAAGGAGCAAATGTTGTTACTTCAATTGATCTTGAAATTCAAGAAGTAGCACATACAGAACTGGAACGTCAATTAACTAGTCAAGAAGCGAAACATGGCTCTGTAATAGTAATGGATGTTAAAACAGGATTTGTTAAAGCCATCGTTTCATTAACAAAGGCAAGTGATGGAAATTATTACGAAACGTTTAATCATGCTATTGGTACGAAAGAAGTACCAGGATCTACATTTAAATTAGCTTCATTAATGGCCTTACTTGAAGATGGAAAGGTTAAGGTTACAGATGAGGTGAACGCTTCAGGAGAATATCATTTTTTTGATAGAGTAATGAAAGACCATGATGGCGGGTATGGAAAGATTACTGTTCAACAAGCATTTGAAAAGTCCTCGAATGTGTTTACAAAAATTGTTTATAAT
>DAIOWV010000022.1:8522-11092 GCA_036758285.1 Taishania sp.
CATATAAAGGGAACAGTGAAGCTTTTGTAAATCGCTTAAGAAGCTTTGGTTTAGCCGATACTCTTGGTTTGGAAATTAAAGGAGAAGTGAAACCAACTCTATATTACCCAAAACATCCTAACTGGTCTGGAATTTCACTTCCTTGGATGTCTGTAGGTTACGAAGTTCAGCAAACTCCAATGCAAACATTAGCTTTCTACAATGCTGTTGCAAACAATGGAAAATTTGTGAAACCTCAATTCGTTCAGGAAATTAGAAGAGGTCAAGAAGTAATAAAAAGATTTGAACCAATTGTTATTAAAGAAAAGATTTGTTCTGAATCAACTGTGAGAACATTAAGAAAGTGCCTGGAAGGTGTTATGGTTAATGGAACTGGTAGAAGCTTGAAATCATCTTCTTTTACCACAGCTGGTAAAACAGGTACAGCGCGTATTTTGAATGCGGATAACAGTTATGGTGAAAAAGGAAGTTATAAATATCAAGCATCATTTGTAGGGTATTTTCCAGCAGAAGAGCCAATGTATTCTTGCATCGTAGTTGTGTCTGAACCAAAATCAGATATCTATGGAGCAAGAGTTTCGGGGACTGTCTTTGCTGCAATTGCAAATAAAGTATATGCAAACTCACTAAAATATCACGAAGCGATAAATGAAAAAAATAGACGCTTAGAAGAGGTTCCTGTTTCTAAAGATGGGAATAAAATGGATTTAGAAAAAGTATTGCGTTCGTTTAGGATACCTCATACAATTCACAATGACGGAGAATGGTTGAGTACAACTAAACAAGAAAAAAATATTGATTTAGAACCAAGATATGTTGGAGCAAAAACAGTTCCGAATGTTGTTGGGATGTCTGCAAAAGATGCTGTTTTTTTAATCGAGAAAACAGGAATGAAAGTGAAAGTAATTGGAATGGGAGCTGTTGCTCATCAATCGATTGCTGCAGGAACAAAAGTGAGTGATAATACAGTGGTAATAACATTGAAATGATGGTAAAAGTAGTAAGAGATATTGTGTATGGCATTTCCTTGAAACAAGTACTTGGTTCATTGGATACAACTGTTGATGCACTTACATTGGATTCGCGCAAAGCGGTTGAAGGAACAATGTTTTTTGCTGTAAGTGGAACGCGTTTTGACGGTCATGATTTTATTACTTCTGTCGTTGAGCAAGGTTGTAAAGTAATTATTGCAGAAAAATTCGTTGAAGTACCTCAAGATGTAACGCTTATAATTACAGATAATTCTCATAAGGCTGCTGGGATTGTAGCAAGTAACTTTTATGGTGAACCTTCCAAACAATTAAAATTGGTGGGTATTACAGGTACAAATGGAAAAACGACAACGACAACTTTGTTGTACAATTTATTCTCAAAATTGAGTTACAAAACAGGGTTGTTGTCAACTGTAGTCAATAAAATTGGAGAAAACGAAATTCCTTCAACGCATACGACACCAGATCCAATTGCATTAAATGCTTTGTTGGCAAAAATGGTAGAGGAAAATTGCGATTACTGCTTTATGGAGGTTAGTTCACATGCGATTCATCAACATCGAATTGCAGGATTAGAATTCGCAGGTGGTGTCTTTACAAATATTACACACGATCATTTGGATTATCACAATACGTTTAAGGAATACTTAGATGTAAAAAAGAAATTTTTTGATGATTTACCTAACTCAGCATTTGCTTTAACAAACGTAGATGATAAGAATGGAAATGTGATGGTTCAAAATACACGTGCAAAAATTAGCACATATGCTATGAAGTCCCCAGCAGATTTTAAAGTGAAAGTATTGGAAAATCAGTTTTCAGGGCTTGTGCTAAATATTAATGGAAAGGAAGTTTGGTCACGATTAGTTGGTGATTTTAATGCTTACAATCTATTAACAGCTTTTGCTGTTAGTGTTTTATTGGGTGAGGAAGAAGAAGAGGTGTTGACTGTTTTGAGCTCTTTAGAATCCGTTGAAGGACGTTTTCAGTATTTTATTTCTGAAAATGGAGTGGTTTCAATCATTGATTATGCGCACACTCCCGATGCTTTGGAAAATGTATTGAAAACAATCTCCAATATTCGTACGAAGAATGAAACGCTTTACACAATCATTGGTTGTGGTGGTGATAGAGATAAGACAAAACGTCCAGAAATGGCAAGGATTGCTTGTGAATTGAGTGACAAAGTGATTTTGACATCAGACAATCCTCGTTCTGAAGATCCCAATCAAATTATAGAAGAAATGAATGCTGGAGTATCTGGACATCATTTCAAGAAAACCTTATCAGTTACAGATAGAAAACAGGCGATTAAAACTGCAATTTCTATGGCTGAAAAAGGGGACATTATTTTAATAGCTGGTAAAGGACATGAAAAGTACCAGGAAATTAAAGGCGTTAAACATGATTTTGATGATAGAGCAATTGCTTTTGAACTATTTAAACAAATGAATAATTAATAAAATACGGAATTAATATAGAAAGTTATGTTATACTATTTATTCAATTACTTAGACCAAATGAACTTTCCTGGAGCAGGATTGTTTGGTTATATTTCATTTCGAGCAGCAATGGCAC
>DAIOWV010000022.1:11140-35426 GCA_036758285.1 Taishania sp.
ATTTGTTGTTTTTGGTAAACGAATCATTAATTTATTAAGAAAACAACAAATTGGTGAAACTGTTCGTGATTTAGGATTGCAAGGTCAATTGGAAAAATCGGGAACTCCAACAATGGGAGGAATCATTATTTTGAGTGCCATTTTTATTCCAACATTGTTATTTGCTAAACTAGATAATATCTATGTAATCACAATGTTAGTGGCGACCGTTTGGTTGGGACTTATTGGTTTTGCAGATGACTATATTAAAGTTTTCAGAAAGAACAAAGAAGGTCTTGCAGGTCGTTTTAAAATTGTTGGTCAAGTTGGTGTTGGAATCATCATTGGATCGATGTTGTATTTTTCGAATGATGTGAAAGTGCATAAGAAAGTATCTACTGATTACGAAATTCAGGCAGATGAGCGAGTTGTAACTCATATGCATGCGAAAGCAGAGGTTGGGTCAATGTGGATAGAAACAGACCATCCAACAACGACTATTCCATTTATCAAAGGAAATGAGTTCAATTACAATTGGTTATTAGGTGAAAATGGAGCTTCTCCTTATGGTTGGTTAATTTTTATTCCAATTGTGATTTTTATTGTAACAGCTGTTTCAAACGGTGCTAATATGACTGACGGTTTAGATGGGTTAGCAACTGGTACTTCTGCAATTATCGGTATAGCTCTTGCTGTTTTGGCTTATGTTAGTTCTCATGTTCAATTTGCCGATTATCTGAATGTAATGTACATACCTCACGCAGAAGAAATGGTAATTTTTATCTCCGCATTTATTGGTGCTTGTGTTGGGTTCTTATGGTATAATTCATATCCAGCTCAAGTTTTCATGGGAGATACAGGAAGTTTAGCTTTAGGTGGAATTATTGCAGTATTTGCAATAGCAATTCGTAAAGAGTTGTTAATCCCTGTTTTATGTGGTGTTTTCTTGATTGAAAATTTGTCAGTGATGATGCAAGTTGGATATTTCAAATACACAAAAAAGAAATACGGGGAAGGAAGAAGAATATTCAAAATGGCTCCACTTCACCATCATTATCAAAAATTGGGGTTACACGAAGCAAAAATTGTATCACGCTTTTGGATTGTAGCAGTTTTACTTGCTGTGGTTTCTATCGTAACATTGAAATTAAGATAAAATGCAACCTTACGGAGCTAAAAATATCGTTGTGTTAGGCGCTGGAGAATCTGGTGTGGGAACGGCCATTCTTGCCAAAAAGGAAGGTTGGAATGTTTTCATATCGGATTTTGGAACCATCAAAAATTCATTCAAACAAGACTTGAATGATGGAGGTTTTGAGTGGGAAGAAGGTCAACATACCGAAGAACGAATTCTAGACGCTACAATTGTTGTGAAGTCACCCGGAATTCCTGATAAAGCTCCAATTGTAAAAAAATTAAAAGAAAAAAATATTCCAGTGATTTCGGAAATTGAATTTGCAGGTTACTACAATACAGCAAAAACAATTTGTATCACAGGAAGCAACGGGAAAACAACAACAACAATGCTGACATACCATATCCTTAAAAATGCAGGGATAAGCGTCGGGTTAGCTGGAAATGTTGGACAAAGTTTTGCCAAACAGGTAACAGAAGAAAAATTTGATTGGTATGTGCTTGAATTAAGTTCATTTCAATTAGATGGGATGTTTGACTTCAAAGCTGATATAGCGATTTTGATAAACATTACACCAGATCACCTCGATCGCTACGATTACAAAATGCAAAATTACGTGGATAGCAAGTTCCGCATTTTGCAAAATATGACTGAAAACGATTGGTTCATATATAATGCTGATGACAATATCATAGCGACAGAAATGAACAAACGAACAGTTGAGGCACAACTTGCACCATTTTCATTGAGTAAAGAAATCGCTCAAGGAGGATACTTAAACGACGAACAACAACAAATTACAATAACAACAAATAAAGAAAAATTCACTATGTCAATTCATGAATTAGCCCTTAAAGGAAAGCACAATACACAAAACTCATTGGCTTCCGGAATCGCATCTCGTTTACTAGAGATTCGTAAAGAAACAGTACGCGAAAGTCTTTCTGATTTCGTAAATGTAGAACACCGTTTAGAATTTGTAGCAAAAGTCCACGGCATTGAGTTTATTAATGACTCAAAAGCCACAAATGTTAATTCTACTTGGTTTGCATTGGAAAGCATGGATAAACCAACTGTATGGATAGTCGGTGGTGTTGACAAAGGAAATGATTATTCAGAATTAACTGATTTAGTACGTGACCGTGTTAAAGCAATTATTTGTTTAGGTGTAGATAATTCAAAAATTATCGAAGCTTTTACAGGGGTTGTGGATACAATTGTTGAAGCAAAATCAGCAATGGAAGCAGTTGCTTACGGTTATAGATTAGCTAAAAAAGATGAAACTGTTTTACTTTCTCCAGCTTGTGCTTCATTCGATTTGTTCGAAAATTATGAAGAAAGAGGAAATATGTTCAAAGAAGCTGTAAGAGGACTTTAATTGAAGTTTCTGTTGAATTGATTAATAGTATTTTTTTGTAAAATGTGGATCTATAATTGATTCACATTTTAATTTGTAAAAAACAAATTTTTCTACAATAATAGAAGAACTAATTCGTATATGATTTAATTGCTAAATTATTCATCATGAAAAACTTATTTGTTGGATTGATCTTACTTATGTGGTCGTCACAGTCATTTTCTCAAGAGCTAAAACTAAAGTCAAATCAAGCGGGTTTATTATCTGTTGGTCTTCGTTCAACGTCAAGTGTTTTTGAGCATAAAACTTTAGGTATAAATGGATTTGGTTATGGAATGCAGTTTCGATTACAATTGTCAGATAGATTAAATACCGAATGGTTTGGTGATTATATGAGAGGTAGTATCGACCAACTAGCTAGTAGAACAGATTATCATATTGGTTGGAGTGTAATGTATTATTTTACTGATAAAATAGCTCCTCCAGTAAAGCCTTATCTTATTGTGGGACATTGTTTTGATAAAACAGAATTAGTGGATAATTCTAATAGAAACAACCAAATTTCTAAAGCAAGTTCAGCGATTCAGGCTGGAGCAGGCGTTCATTTTAATCTTACAGAACGATTTGACATTACTTTGTTAGCACAATATATGTTTCACCTTGGTCCAGATGTTCACGCTCATATTGAAAATGATATGGTAATGCTCCACAAAAAGAAAGGAACAGGTATAGAAGGGCATTTGTTGTTGAATCTTGGTATTAATTATAAAATTGTAGACTTATGGCATGGGGGAAAGAACAAAAAAATAGATTAATACTGCTTTGTGTTTTATCTTTTTGTCTATCATTTATTTATGGTCAGAAGGATACATATATCAATCCAGGGTTACTTAATGCAACTGTAATTTTATCTCCTTCGAAAATGTTGAATCGAGGTGAGTCGAATTATTACATAACAGGTTTTCTGGAGGGAAGAATAGAAAAAAATATTAGTTTTCGAGGTGAAATCCACTATATGTTAGCTAATAATGATGAAAAATTTCTTAGAAATAATCTTAGAAGCTTTTTTGGAATTCAGTATGGTATTCCATTTGGTAACTTAGAATTACATACTGGATTTGCTCCTGGATTTGCTATCATGAAATCCAACTTAGCTCCTAATAATACAGAGTTTGTACCTTCTGCTCAATTGAATGTTGGTGTACGTTTTTATGTGTGGAAATATTTTCACTTTTTTAGTAATTTCAGTTACATTCATTCTAGAATGAATAATTTGAATAGAGTTAGTGGCCTGGCAGATGAGCTCATGTTGACTGCAGGTTTAGGCTTTAATTTTCAAGTTTTAAAAAAGTATCGTTAAAATAAGTTGCTGAAAAACAATTGTTTTTATGATTTGAGTTATCATTGATAAACAGATTGAAAATGTGTTTTTTCAATGGAGTCTTTTTCTAAATTGAAAAAATTATTATCACTGAACTGTTCATAACCAAATTGTATGTTTTTCTGATTAAAACGATAAAGCATTAACTTTGTTTGTCTTTCTATTTACTAGAACAAACATAAAAACATGAAACAAGTAGCATCCAAACATAATTTGCTTGAAGCCAGAGAAAAAGCTTTAGCTGATGCAGTTAAAGGAGTTATACGCCCACATGGTAAATTATGGGGAATGGATGTTTTTTCTTGGATGAATCCAGATCTGGAAGCTATAACTTCAACTATACATTCATTTCCGTTTCCATTAATTTTAATAGGTAATTCTAGTTTATTATCAGCAATTGAAGAAATAGATTCCACAATTGTTAGCAATATTCGAACAGTTATTTCGTATGAAGACAACAAAGACACTAATTTTCTTTTAAACAAATTCGAAACCATCTATATAGCTGATGATGTAAAATCTGCTTTACAGAAAATGGTAGAATATAAATTCACTCCAGGTGTGCTTTTGTTTTGTGGTGAAGGAATTGATACGATGATGTGTCAAAACGAGTTGAATAACTATTTGGAATTACACCAAATTTAAGAATGAAGGAATATCTAAAATATCTAAAAGGAGACAGGGTCATTTGGATTATCACATTGTTGATGATGGCTTTTTCTCTTGTTACAGTATTTAGTTTTGTTCCAGTATTGGTTAAAGTTGAAGGTGGAACTCCTTTCAAGTATCTTTTTAAACATTTTATCTACGTGTTGATGAGCTTTGCAGCAATGTTCTGGGTACATAAACAAGATCCGAAATATTTCTCACAAGTAGCAAAATTTGCACTTATTCTTGGTTTGGGATTACTAGTCCTTACATTGGTATTACCCAATGAGGTGAATAATGCAAAGCGTTGGATTCGAGTGCCTTTTATCGGATTGACTTTTCAAGCTTCTGACTTTGTTAAATTGGCCTTAATCCTATTTTTATCTCGTCAGTTGGTAAAAAGGAAAGATAAATTTAAAGATTGGAAAGAAGGTTTTTTTCCTATTGTATTGCCAATTGTAGTTGTATGTGGTTTGATTGTAAAAGATAATTTTTCGACAGCAGGAATTGTCTTTATGTTGGCAATAGGATTATTATTTCTTGGTCGTTTTCCATTCTCAAGGATTTTGGCAATTTTCGGTTTAGCCTTTGGTGGATTATTTATGATTGTTTTACTTCATAAAGCGTTGCCTGACTTAAACTTACTTCCAAGATATACAACCTGGGAAAATCGTATTTTGAACAGAATGGATACGGAAAGTAATGTTGTAGATAACGCTCAAGCCGTAAATGCGAAACTTGCAATTTATAATGGGAGGTTGTTTGGACAAGGTGTTGGTGATGGTAAGTTAAAAGAGTTTCTCCCAGAAGCGTATGCCGACTTTTATTATTCGTCATTTGTTGAGGAATTTGGTTCTATTGCAGCACTGTTTTTATCTCTGACCTATTTGATTTTACTTTTTAGAATTATTAAAATCGGACTTAAATCAGAGAAATTATTTGAAACTTATTTTTGTATTGGGATAGGAATGTTACTCATAACACAAGCTTCTGTTAATATGTTGGTTTGTACAGGTGTATTTCCAGTAACAGGTCAAAACATGCCTTTACTTGCAATGGGTGGTTCAGCAATGATTATGACTTGTGTGTCGATTGGAATGATTCAAAGTATTGCAGCAAAACAAGATAAGAAAACGAAAGTTGAAAAAGTAGGTCAGCCTGATAATGAAATTATAAACGAAGAAGAATGAAAAGGGTAATTATTTCCGGAGGTGGAACAGGTGGGCACATTTTCCCAGCTGTTGCAATTGCAGACGAATTAAAAAGACAGTTTCCTGAGATTGAAATACTTTTTATTGGTGCTCAAGGAAAAATGGAAATGGAAAAAGTTCCTCAGGCTGGTTATAAAATAATCGGTTTGCCAATTGTTGGACTTCAACGGAAATTAACTTTAAAAAACTTCTTATTGCCATTTAAAATCATAAAAAGTATGATGATGGCGCGAAAAACAATAAAAAAATTTAAACCTGAAGTTGTTATTGGTGTTGGGGGCTACGCTTCTGGTCCAACTTTAAAAATGGCAACAATGTTAGGTATTCCAACATTGGTACAAGAACAAAATTCCTTTGCAGGAAAAACGAATATGCTTTTAGCAAAAAAAGCAAATGTACTTTGTGTAGCTTATGAAGGAATGGAAAAATTCTTTCCAAAAGAAAAAATTGTTCTAACAGGTAATCCAGTTCGTTTTGAAGTGACTCAAATTGAAGGAAAAAGGGAAGAGGCTTTTGACTATTATGGACTAAATCCTGCAAAGAAAACAATCTTAGTCATTGGAGGGTCCTTAGGTGCAAAAACATTGAATGAGGCGATTATTCAACAATTAGAAAAAATACAATCTCAAGATGTTCAACTAGTTTGGCAGTGTGGAAAACTATATTATGACAATATTAATAATCGACTAAAAGATAAGGACTTAAAAGGAATTCATTTATTGCAATTTATTTCTCGAATGGATTTGGCGTATGCACTTGCAGATGTAGTTATTTCTAGAGCTGGAGCAATTTCTGTTTCTGAACTTTGTTTGATTAATAAACCAACCATTTTAGTCCCATCTCCCAATGTTGCAGAGGATCATCAAACGCACAATGCAATGGCTTTGGTATCAAGAAGTGCAGCACTTCTAGTGAAAGATGTTGATGCAAATACACTTCTTGTAGATGAAGCATTAAGGTTGTTGAATGACACGAATATGCAAAGTAAATTGTCTGCAAATATTTCTTTGTTGGGTAAACCCGATGCGACTAAAGATATCGTGGAAGAAATAAAAAAAATAAGGATTTAAATAATTACCAAACTGATGGACAAGAAAATTAAATTAACTAAGATATTGGCAATTATTTCATTTGTAATTTTTGTTATTAGTCTTTTATTACCTTATACGAAATATAGAATTTATGGTATAGATCCCAATGCTTTCACTCCTTCAGGTCCTGGTTATAAGGAAGAATTTGTATTGTTGTTTGTATTTACTTTACCATTGTTGATTTTCTCTTTGATTAGGCATTCACTTTTTTCTAGAGTAATTTGTTTGATTGTCAGCATTATATTTTTCATTGTGGTGTTAATATTTTACAATAGTAATTTTAAAGGTGATTATCAAGTTCCAGCTATTGGTTTTTACATGTTGATATTTGTAAGTCTTTTGTTTTTAGCTATTTCAATTTTAAAAATGACGATTCCTGTTCCAATTAGGAAACCAAAAACGAATGAATTATTAGACAACTTTTAAATTTTGAGGTTTGGAAATAAGAACATTAAATATTAGTTTACACTCTTTTGATAATATCTATTTTTTAGGTATTGGAGGAATTGGTATGTCAGCACTTGCGAGATATTTCAAATCTTTAGGTAAACAAGTTGCGGGCTATGACAAAACACAATCCCCTTTAACCGAAGCGTTAGAAAGAGGAGGTATAGTAATACATTACGAAGATTTAAATTCTAGCATTCCAGCTCCTTTTAATGATAAAACGAAAACATTAGTTATTCTAACACCAGCCGTGCCAAAAAACTTGGGTGAATTACTTCATTTTCAGTTTAATGAATTTGAAATAGTAAAACGTTCTGAGGTTTTAGGATTAATCACAAAAACATCGAAAGGGATAGGAGTTGCTGGTACGCATGGAAAAACTACAACGAGTACAATGCTCGCACATGTGTTAAGTCAATCTGAAGTGAAGTGTACAGCTTTTTTAGGTGGGATTTCTTCTAATTTCAACTCAAATTTAGTCTTAAATCCATCTTCAAATTATACTGTTATTGAAGCAGATGAATTTGACCGTTCTTTTTTAAGATTATCACCTTTTGCAAGTATTATTACATCTGCAGATCCGGATCATTTAGATATTTATGGAGATGCGTCTCATTTTCGTGAAGGATTTGAATTATATGCAGGATTACACAAAAAGGATGGACTTGTTGTTCAACGTTATGGATTGAATCTTGCTACTGAAGCAAAGGTTGTTCAATATGCCATTAATGAGTCAAAGGCTGATTATTGCGGTGCAAATGTTCGTGTTGAAAATGAAAGATATTTGTTTGATGTTCAAACACCGACAAAAAACTGGAGTGCTGTAGAAATAGGAATTCCAGGAATACATAATGCTGAGAATGCGATTGCTTGTATTGCACTTTGTGAATTCTTAGGATTAGATGAGCAAACAATTAGAAATGGATTGAAATCGTTTTTAGGTGTGAAGCGTAGGTTTGAATACATCATAAAAACAGATGAATTGATCTATATCGATGATTATGCTCATCACCCAACAGAAATTAAAGCATTGATTGATTCCATTAAATTGATGTACCCTGATCGAAAAATTACAGGGGTATTTCAACCTCATTTGTTTTCAAGAACACGTGATTTTTTTGATGGATTCGTTGAGCAATTGTCGCGATTAGATGAAACTATTTTAATGCCTATTTACCCAGCTCGAGAGGAGCCAATCCCAGGTGTTACAAGTGATAAAATAGTAAACGAATTAACTGCTAATGAAAAGCAAATTCTTAAATCCGATGAAGTAATTGCTTATTTATCAAAGAAAAGTGAAGGTGTTTTTCTAACGATTGGAGCAGGTGATATTGATAGAATTGTTGACCCTTTAAAAAACGTTTGGGGTGAATAAATGGGTGAAAATATCATTATGGGGCAGCTTTGGTTTAGCAGTTGTTGTTTTGTTGTTTGTTGTACAAGCGAAATTAAAGCAATTGCCATTAAAAAAACCTTTGATTACAATTGCTGTTGACGGTGAAAATTCATTTTTAACAGAAGTTGAACTTACAGCAAGACTTGAACAAAGAGGTTTGATTTATGTTAATCAACGAGTTGAAAGTTTAAATCCAGAAAAAATAGAACGTTTTATACAAAATATGGAAGAAGTGAAAAATGTTTCCGTATATAGTGCGTTAGATGGTAGCTGGAATATTGATGTTGAATTGAGAAAACCAATTGCTCGAATTTTCAACGAAGTTGGACAAAGTTTTTTTCTTGATGCAGATGGTTTTACAATTGCAAGTAATTCTGAACACACAGCTAGAGTACTGGTAGTAACAGGTTTTATCCCTGATTTAATAGGTCAGGAAAATGTACATGAAATTATTAACAATGACTCATTGAAAACTATTCGAAAATTAGATGATGTGTATCGAATTTCGAACTATGTTTGCAAAGATCCACTAATGTTATCGTTAATTGGACAGATTCACCGAGAAAATAACGGAGATTTTGTGCTAATACCGATTGTTGGGGATCAAAAAATCATTTTTGGTTCGGCATATACCGATCAGGAAGTGACTGAAAAATTTAAAAAATTAAAGATATTTTACAAAGAAGGCATACCGTATGAGGGTTGGAATAAGTATTCTGAAATTTCACTCAAGTATGATAAGCAAATTGTTTGTAAGAAAAAAGAATAATATATGTCAAAAGTAGTTGTTGGACTTGATATTGGTACTACAAAAATAGCATGTTTTGTAGGTAAACGTAATGACCATGGTAAGATTGAAATTCTTGCTATGGGACAGGCTGAATCTCTTGGTGTGGCTCGTGGTATCGTAGAAAATATTGAGAAAACAATTCAATCTATTCGCTCTGCTGTTGAGTTGACTCAAGCTAGTATTAATGGTGATTATGAATTAGTTATCAGAAGCGCTTATGTTGGAGTTGCTGGACAACACATCAAAAGCATGCAGCACAGAGGAATGTTGACAAGGAATAATGTTGAAAACGAAATTGCTCAATTAGATTTGGATGCTTTGGAAGATGACATGTATCGAATGTTAATGCCTCCAGGTGAACAAATTATTAAAGTAATTCCTAAGCAATATATCATTGATAATCAACAGGGGATTAAAGAGCCAATTGGACATGCAGGCGTAAGATTAGAGGCAAACTTTCATATCATAACTGGTAATGTAGGTGCATGTACAAATATTATGCGTTGTGTTACTCGCTCTGGATTAGAAGTGAAAGATTTAGTGCTTGAACCAATGGCATCTGCTGAAGCTGTTTTATCTGCTGAGGAAAAAGAAGCAGGTGTAGTGTTGGTAGATATCGGTGGGGGTACAACAGATGTTGCTATTTTCCATGATGGAATTATTCAGCATACGGCAATTATTCCTTTTGGTGGTAACTCAATTACTGATGATATCAAAGAAGGATGCATGATTATGCGTAATCAAGCAGAACGTTTGAAAGTTAAATTCGGATCAGCTCTTCCAAGTGAAAGTCAGGAAAATGAAATCGTTTGTATTCCTGGTTTAAGAGGACGTGAGCCGAAAGAAATATCTGTTAGAAATTTAGCAGGAATCATTAGTGCTAGAATGACAGAAGTTATCGAATTGGTTGATTATGAAATCATCAATTCAGGATTGAAGAAAAAATTAATCGGAGGAATTGTTGTTACAGGTGGAGGTGCTCAATTGAAACATGTAAAACAATTATTTGAATATGTTACTGGTTTAGATACTCGAATTGGATTGCCAACTGAGCATCTAGCCAACACAAATGAATTGGATAAATTAGCTAGTCCAATTTATGCAACTGGAATTGGTTTGGTTTTGAATGGATTTAATGACCTAGATAGAAAAGGATTATTGACAGAAAACAAAACTGAAACTGAAAAAGTTGTACCACAATCCGTGAAACGTCGCGGAGGATTTTTTGAATCGTTGGTTGAAAAAGGGAAAAGCTGGTTCATGGAAGAAGATTAAAGGATGAATGCTAAATTTTTTCTCATATTAATTTCATTTGTTCTCTTTCAGAATTTATATTCTCAAGAAGGACAGAATGCAAAAAAATGGGAATTGGTTTGGAATGATGAATTTAATTTTTTTGACACGACCATTTGGAAGAAACTTTCAAATTTTGATCATTATGGTGAGCCCGCAATTTACCTAGATGAAAATGTTTATACAGAAAATGGAAGATTGATTCTTGCAATGAAAGCACAAGAATATTCTTGCCCTGAATGGATGATAGAGCCTAATTGGTCTTGTGTTCATCAATTCAAAACAGGAGAACCATATAAGTATACTTCTGGTTGGGTAGAAACGAAAGCAGAAAAAGACACCAAATTTGGTCATATTGAAGCTCGTATTTCTTTTCCTTATCAAAAAGCATTTTGGCCTGCATTTTGGACTTTTCAAGGTACAAATGAAGTAAATGTAAATGCAGCTGAAATTGATATTGTAGAACAATTGGGTGAAAAAGGCGTTAATACTTTGACGACAAATATTCACACAGATTATTGTACACCTGATAAAGAAAGCTTTTCGAGTGGATGTCCAGAAATTGGTGATTTTTTCAAGTCCTTTTCAACTAAAAAGTATGATTGGACCGACTGGCACGTGTATGGTGTTGATTGGGATGAAAAAAGAATTCGATTTTACTTAGATGGAAAAAAAATTCGAACAATTAAAAAACATGGGATAGTAGATCCTGTAAAAGTGATTCTGAGCTTTGGATTAAGACCAGAAATTGAAGTAGATGACAGTTTACTTCCACAAAATATGCAAGTAGATTATGTAAGAGTCTATAAGCTGAAAGAATAAAAGAAACAACAGACAACTAAAAAATATAGAAAATGGAATTTGATTTGCCAAAAGAAAACTCTTCAATCATCAAAGTAATTGGTGTTGGAGGTGGAGGAAGCAACGCTGTGAATCACATGTATAACCAAGGGATTATCGGTGTAGATTTTATCGTGTGCAATACTGACAAGCAGGCATTGGATATTTCTCCAGTACCTTATAAAATTCAGTTAGGACCTTCCCTTACAGATGGAAGAGGGGCAGGGTCAATTCCTGAAATCGGTAAAAATGCTGCTGTTGAAAATATTGATGAAATTCGTGATTTGTTAGCAAACAACACAAAAATGGTGTTTGTTACAGCAGGAATGGGTGGTGGTACTGGTACAGGTGCTGCTCCTGTAATTGCTGGTGTTGCGAAAGAATTAGGAATTCTTACAGTAGGAATTGTTACAGTACCATTCAGTTTCGAAGGTAGAAGACGCCGTCAACAAGCTGAAGAAGGATTGGAAGCAATGAGACGCAGTGTAGATGCTTTGTTGATTATTAATAATGAGCGTTTAAGAGAAGTAACAGGAAACTTAACGATCGGTAATGCGTTTGCACAAGCGGATGATGTATTAACTGTCGCTGCAAAAGGAATTGCTGAAGTAATTTCTGTAACTGGAATCATTAATACTGACCTTAATGACGTTAACACTGTAATGAGAAATTCAGGTGTTGCAATTATGGGTAGTGCAAGTGCAGAAGGTGAAAATAGATCAATGTTGGCTGTTCAACAAGCGTTGTCTTCTCCATTATTAAATGATAATGATATTAAAGGAGCTAATTATGTATTGTTAAACATTACTTATGGTGATGCTGAAATAACAATGGATGAAATGGCTGAAATCACTGATTATATCCAAGATGAAGCTGGATCTACTGCCGAAATTATTTTTGGACATGGATATGATGCTTCGTTAGGAAGTCGTTTAAGTGTAACTGTAATTGCTACAGGTTTTGCTTCAACTCCTATCACGGGTTTTGAAAAAGCTCCTGAGAAGCAACGTACGGTTTTGGAAGAAGAAACAAAAGCTGAAATTGTAGCTCCTTTGACTTCTCCAACAGAATCAAACATTTGGGGAGGAGCAAAAGAAATCACGATTGAACAAGCAGAACCATTCATCAAAAAAGAGGAGCCTGTTGTAAATGTTACTCCAACTTATACAGCACCGACTCAAGTTGTAAATACACAATCTGAGCCTGAACAAGTTGTGAAAAAAGTAAATCTTGATGATGAAGCAGTTGAACAAAGTGCAATGAATTTTGATTGGGATGTTGCGAATGAATCATCAGCTTCAGTTCAAAAAACAATTGAAGAATCTGTTCAAAATGTAACTCCGGAAATTAAAAGATATGCTTTGGAAGAGGAAGATGAAATTGTAAATTCAACAGAAATTACTGAAGAATCAAAACAAGTTTTATCTCCGGAAGAACAACAAAGAAAGCAACAAGAAAGAATGAATCGTATTCATGAATTCACTTCTCGTTTGAAAAAAGCAGATGGAATTATTCAGTTCGAAAAAGAACCTGCTTATACAAGAAGAAATGTTTCTGTGGATAATAACAATAACTATAGTTCAGATTCAAATTCATCAAGATATTCTGTACAACAAGGAGAAAATGGTGAATCAAGATTAAAAGGAGGAAATTCTTTCTTACATGATAATGTAGATTAATAATTGAAGAAGATTATATAGGAAGGTTGAGTATATAAATAACGAAAATCTTCCTATTATCTAACTTACAACATAAAAAATATGAGTTTTACAGATAAAATTAATGCAGATATTAAAACGGCTATGTTAGCAAAAGACAAAGAACGTTTGGCGGCATTAAGAGATATTAAATCAAAATTATTGTTAGAAGCAACTTCTGGAGGTTCAGGTGAAGTGACAGAAGAAGCTGCAGCTAAAATTGTTTTGAAGTTATATAAACAAAGAATTGATACATATAATTTATATGTAGAGCAAGGGAGACAGGATTTAGCAGATGAAGAGATGTTTCAGGCAAAAGTTATTGAAGAATATATGCCAAAACAATTATCTGAAGATGAAATCCGTGCAGAGGTTTTAACAGCAATCCAATCAGTTGGTGCTTCAGCTCCTTCAGATATGGGTAAAGTAATGGGAGTTCTTACTGGAAAATTAGCAGGTAAAGCAGATGGTAAAATTATTTCTGCAATTGTAAAAGAAGAACTTTCAAAATAAAATAGCATTCTACACAACAACGTATATTTTCGTTGAAAAGTCGTTCCAACTACAGGGGAACGACTTTTTTGTACTTATATTTAGCTATTCAAATATACAACAGATAAAAAACTATTATTTGGTATTATGGATCAAAATGGAGAAGAAGTGATACCGTGTGTTTTTGAAAAAATTGAAATTTTATCAAATGGGATAATCAGAGTCGTTAAAGAAGGTGAAGTAGGTTTTTTTGATAAAAATGGCAATCCTTTGTTTGAATTATTAACGACAGAAAAGTAATTTTGAATGAATTTCAATTCATGTTTAATTGTATATTTGATATGAATTACGAATCAACGAAAACTCAATTTATGAAAACAGCCTTAATTTTATCTTTATTTTTTCTAGCAGTTTCATGTGCAGGCACGAAAGTTAATGACAAAGTGGAAACTCCGAAAGTTGAGAATACTTCAGAACATACAACTGATAATGCTGAGTTGGAATTGGCAATTTCGGAAGTAATTAAAGCTTTTAATGAAAAAAATCAAGGATTAATTCAAAAATATATTTCTGACAAACAGGGTGTTTATATTCTCCATAGAGAAGGTGTTTTTAATCAATATTCTTTCAATAAAACAATTGATTTTAATAAACCTGTTCCAGCAAATGCAGCTTATGTGGCTGTAAATTCGAACAACAAATTGTCATTTGAAAATTTACCTTCCTTTAGTTGTGATACAGAAAAATGGAGTAAAACAGGATTATTTTGTGAAATAAATACAACAGATAATTTATTATCAACAACAGCTAAAAACTTAATCGAATATAGAGGGGATAATATTCCATCTACAGATATTGATAGATTTTTGGCACTAGAAAAGATAAGCCATAGAGTAGTTTTAACAGATGCTAAACAAAATGATTTAGTGTTTTATCTTTCTAAAATTGAAGGTAAATGGTATTTGACAATCTTGGATAGAATTAGTTCTCAATGTAGTGCCTGATCGTGTTGATTAGTCTAACAGATTTATTTGCAATGTTATTGCAAAATATTTTTTATATTTTTGTATCCTAATGAGATGGTTAATAATGATATTCACGTTGTACATTTCCGTTTTGGCAATAAGTCCATGCGGTGATGCTGAAAATCATTGTGACGAACAATCAACAACTGCTTCTTCAGAAGAACATAGTCATAATCACGATGCAGATGATTCGTGTACTCCTTTCTGTTGTTGTTCTTGTTGTGGAACTCAAATGACCATTACAGACTATCAACTTTCAAAAATTCAACCTGAATTAGTGAATGAACATATTTCTGAGAAAGTATCTATCGAATATGTTTCATCACATTCTACCTATTTTGGTGAAATTTGGCAACCGCCTCAAATTAATGTATGAATAATTAAGTGATTCGATTACAATATATTGTCATCTTTTGACAGTTGTATTCGCGTCTCATTTCTTAGTAATCTTACTGAAGAATGCTTTTATTAATATTCATCAACATTAATTTAAAAATCAATGTTAGATAAAATCATACATGTTAGTATCAAAAACAAAATCTTTATAGGGATTATGACATTGATACTCATCATTTGGGGTGTTTGGAGTGCTACAAAACTTCCCATTGATGCTGTACCTGATATAACAAACAATCAGGTGCAAATTTTTACATCTTGTCCAACACTCGCAGGACAAGAAGTTGAACAGTTGGTTACATTTCCAATTGAACAAAGTATTGCAAATGTTCCAGGAATAGAGGAAGTTAGAAGTATTTCACGATTTGGTCTGTCAGTCATCACAGTTGTTTTTAAAGAAAACGTCGATATTTATTTCGCAAGACAACTTATTAATGAAAAACTGAAAGAAGCAGAAGAAACTATTCCTCCAGGTATTGGTACTCCAGAAATGGCACCAGTAAGCACAGGTTTAGGTGAAGTTTATCAATATATTATTCATCCAAAAAAAGGAAGCGAAAATAAATATTCAGCTAAAGACCTTCGTACAATGCAGGACTGGATTGTTGCTAGACAATTGTATGGTACTCCTGGAATAGTTGAAGTAAATAGTTTTGGTGGACAATTAAAACAATACGAAGTTTCTGTTAATCCAGATCGTTTACGTGCTTTGGATGTAAGTATCCCTGATATTTTTATAGCCCTTGAAAAGAATAATCAAAATACAGGTGGTGCTTATATTGATAAAAAACCAAATGCGTACTTCATTCGAGGTATCGGATTGGTTACATCTTTAGAAGACATTGAGAATATTGCTGTAAAGACGGATGGAATTGTCCCTGTTTTTATAAAAGATGTTGCTGAAGTTCGCTTTGGAAGTGCTGTAAGATATGGTGCTTTGACATACAACGGAGAGGTTGATGCCGTTGGTGGTGTTGTAATGATGCTAAAAGGTGAAAATAGCAATGAAGTTGTAAAACGAATTAAAGAAAAACTTCCAACTATTCAAAAATCTCTTCCAGATGATGTGGTTATTGAAGCCTATTTAGATCGTACCGATTTAGTAGATCGTGCTATTGGAACTGTAGAAAAAAACCTCATTGAAGGAGCGTTGATTGTCATATTTGTATTGGTGCTTTTTCTTGGAAATCTTCGTGCTGGATTGATTGTTGCTTCAGCAATTCCACTCTCTTTGTTATTTGCTTTGGGAATGATGAATGTTTTTGGAGTAAGTGCAAATTTAATGAGTTTAGGCGCTATTGATTTTGGATTAATAGTTGACGGAGCAGTAATTGTTGTGGAAGCGACTTTACATCATTTAGGATTAAGAAAGACGAAGCAACGACTTACTCAACAGGAAATGGATAATGAGGTGCTGGAATCGGCATCAAAGATTCGAACAACTGCCGCTTTTGGTGAAATCATTATTCTGATTGTGTACATTCCAATATTAACTTTGATTGGGGTAGAAGGAAAAATGTTTACACCGATGGCAAAAACAGTTGGATTCGCAATTTTAGGAGCTTTGATATTATCAATGACATATATTCCAATGATGTGTGCATTGTTTTTACCAAAAACAATCAGTGATAAGAAGACGTTTAGCGATCGAATGGTTGAAAAACTACAAGCGGTTTATGCACCTTTATTACAAAAAGCAATTCAAATAAAATATTGGATAATTGGAGGTACAGTTGCTATTTTTCTATTGAGTATTTTTCTATTCAATCGAATGGGAGGGGAGTTTATTCCTCAATTACAAGAGGGAGACTTTGCTTTTCACTGTATTTTACCACAAGGTAGTTCTTTGAATCAAAGTATTGAAACGTCTATGCAAGCATCAAAAATTATCAGAAAATTTGACGAAGTAAAAATGGTTGTTGGTAAAACAGGTGCTGCTGAGGTTCCTACTGATCCTATGCCGCCTGAAGCAACGGATTTGATGATTGTTTTAAAACCCCAAAAGGAATGGAAATCGAAACGAGATTATAGTGAATTAGGTGATGAAATGATGAAGGCTTTGGAAGTTATTCCTGGTGTATTCTTTGAAAAAAATCAACCGATTCAAATGCGTTTTAATGAGTTGATGACAGGAATTCGCCAAGATGTTGCAGTTAAAATATTTGGAGAAAATCTTGATTCTTTGATTACCTACGCAAATAAAGTAAGTGAAATTATTCAAACAGTGGAAGGTGCAACAGCTCCACAAGTCGAACGTGTGAGTGGCTTACCTCAGATAAATATAGAATATGATCGAACGAGGATTGCTAATTATGGTTTAACAATTCAAGATGTAAATGATATTGTAAGTACTGCATTCGCAGGTAAGAGTACTGGAGTTGTTTTTGAGAATGAACGACGATTTGATTTAGTTGTTCGTTTAGATAGTGCTCATAGAAGTGGTATTGAAGATGTTTCGAATTTGGTTATTCCTACTAATACTGGAATTCAAATACCTCTATCACAGGTTGCAACGATAGGATATAAACTCGGACCAGCTCAAATAAGTAGAGAGGCAGGAAAACGAAGAATCGTAATTGGTTTTAATGTGTCAGGTAGAGATGTTCAAAGTGTTGTAGAGGAAATTCAGGAAAAACTAACGACTAAAGTTAATTTACCATCTGGATATTATTTTACGTATGGAGGACAGTTTGAGAATTTACAAAAAGCAAGTGCACGTTTAATGATTGCTGTACCTGTTTCTTTGGTCTTAATTTTCATTTTATTGTATTTTACTTTCCATTCTTTCAAACAAGCAACACTTATTTTTATGGCCATTCCAATGAGTGCGATTGGAGGAGTATTTGCGTTAATACTTCGTGATATGCCTTTTAGTATTAGTGCTGGAATTGGATTTATCGCCCTATTTGGAGTTGCTGTATTAAATGGAATTGTGTTAATAGGTAAATTTAATCTCCTCGAAAAAGAAGGTATGACAGATGTTTTACAACGTGTGAAAGAAGGAACACTTATTCGATTAAGACCTGTGTTAATGACAGCAACAGTGGCTTCATTAGGATTTCTACCAATGGCAATTAGTACTAGTGCAGGTGCAGAAGTTCAAAAACCATTAGCAACAGTAGTTATTGGAGGATTAATAACTGCTACTTTTCTTACACTTTTTGTATTGCCTTTATTGTATATCGTATTTCAAGGAAAAAAATCAAATCGTATGAATGTTAAGTCTATAACTCCGATTGTTATCCTATTTATTTGTTTAGGATTACATCCAACATCCTATTCTCAAAATGGATTAACAGTTGAAGAAGCTATTCAGATTGCTATGGAAAATAATTTGCAGATTAAAGCAAAACAATTTGAAGTACAAATGGCAGTCAATTTAAAAAAGAGTTCATTGGAATTACCCAAAACAGATATTAATTTTCAATATGGCCAAAACGAAGGATTTGAATACAATGATGGAATTATGATTTCTCAAAGTATTCCTTTTCCGAGTGTTTTTGGTGCGAAACGAAATTTAGCAAATGAACAGATCAAAGGGAAAGAATGGTTGCAGCAATTGACCGAAATTGATCTCAAAAAGAAGGTGAGAACGTATTTCTATCAATTAGAATATTTAGAACACAATGCTGAAGAATTATTGTCTCTTGATAGTATTTATGCTGAATTTATTAGAACTGCAGAATTGCGTTTTAAAACTGGTGACATTCAAGGAATTGAAATTAGAACTGCTCAAACAAAAAGGGGGGAGATAACTTTGTTGTTTCAGCAAAATGAAACCTATAGAAAAAATGCTTATAATAATTTAAAGTATCTTCTTCAAATAGACAATGATTTCACAATCTCAAAAAAAGAATTTGAACCGCTCCTAGTTACTACATCAATGGATAGTACTGTGGTTGCAAATCATCCAATGATTCAAGCATTGTACCAAGAAGCTAAAATCGCAGAACAGATTAAAAAGGTTGAACGTGCAAATTCATTACCTGATATTAATTTGGGTTATAATAACATTTCGTTATTAGGCGTGCATACTAAAAATGGATCAGATGCATATTATGGAAGAAATCAACGATTTAGTTATGTAGATATAGGATTGAGTATTCCACTTACTTATGGAGCTACTAATTCACGTATTCGTTCATTAGAATTTCAAAAGCAAGCTGCTGAAGCAAATGCAAAATGGCAACAGCAACAATTGGAAACAAATTTTTTAAATGCAATTAATCAATATGAACAAGCACTTTCAAAATATACATACTTGAAAGAAATTGCTGTTCCAAATGCAGATGAAATTATTAGAGTAGCTCAATTAGGATATCGAACAGGTGATATTTCTTATGTAGAGTATCTTTTTTCATTGCAAACTGCAACTGATATCGAACTTAATTATTTGCAAAGTATTCAGCAGGTTAATGAATCTGTAATTACAATTTATTCATTCATCAATCAATAAATGTTATGAATTTTAATCAAAATAAAATTAGAAAAAGTCTAAATATCCTCTTGTTATTATGTTTAATAGCTTCATGTGGTGGAAATGCAAAACAAGATGATCACAATCATGATGAAGAGGAAGGTCATGGCGAAGAAACGTTGATTACTTCGCTAACAGCAGAACAAATTAAAACCGTAGGTATTACATTTGGAGAAATTGAGCAGAAACAATTAACCGAAACAATTAAAGTGAATGGGGTTTTGCGTGTTCCGAATAACTTTAAAGCAAATGCAACTACATTGTATGGAGGTGTGGTAAAAACTTTAAATGTTGAATTTGGTGATAATGTGAAAAAAGGACAGGTTATTGCAACCATTTCAAATCCACAATTTATACAATTTCAAGAGGAGTATTTAACTATAAATAGTCAGATTGTCTTAGCTGAAGCAGAGATGAAACGTCAACAAGAGTTGGCAGACGGAAATGCAGGAACCAAAAGAAATTTGCAAAACGCAACAGCAGAACTAAGTACTTTAAAAACACGACAAGCATCATTGAAGCAACAATTGGAGTTAATGGGAATCAATCCAAATGCCATTAATAATTCCAACTTACAATCAGCGTTGATTATCAAAAGCCCAATTAATGGAACTGTGAGTAGTGTCTTAGCAAAAATTGGAAGTTATGTAGATGTTTCATTTCCAATTGTAGAAATTGTTGACAATAATTCCTTGCATTTGGATTTACAAGTTTTTGAAAAAGATTTACCAAAAATTTCTATTGGCCAAACTGTTGAGTTTACACTAACAAATAACCCAGTTAAAACATATGCAGCTAAAGTTTTCAGTATTGGTTCATCGTTTGAAAATTCTAGTAAAACAATTGCTGTTCACAGTGAAGTTTTAGGTGAAAAATCGGGACTAATTGATGGAATGAATATCACTGCAATGATTAGTTTAAATAATGTAACGATGTCAGCCGTACCAAATGAAGCAATTGTTGAGGCAGATGGGAAATCATATGTTTTTATCAGAACGACAAAACCAAATGTAGACCATCAACATTCGGATAATGAAGATGAACATAATCATGAAGATCACGATCATGATCATGAACACGAAGGAGATCACAATCATTCACACGATGAAGCAACAGATGAACATGATGAATTTGCAAACGAAAAAGAGTTTTATTTTCAAAAGATTGAAGTTTCAAAAGGTGTTTCAAATATGGGATACACAGCAATAACACCAGTTAATAAAATACCTCAACATGCAAAAATTGTTGTAAAGGGAGCATTTTTTATTAATGCTAAAATGAGTAATACTGGAGAAGAAGGTCACGCACATTAATATTAATTAAAATTGCAGGTGTTTGACTTATAAAACACCTGCAGTTTTAACTCTTAATTATGGATAATAAAGCGATTGAGAATAAATTAACATTGAAGAATACACGACCTACAAGTATGCGTATTCTGGTATATGATTTTTTGAGTAAAGAACAGGTTGCATTGTCGTTGTCAGAAATCGAAAATTATTTTGATCAAGCAGATAGAACAACTTTATATCGAACTTTAAAAACATTTGAAGAAAAAGGAATAGTTCATAGTATTCAAGAAGAACACACAACAAAATATATTTTATGTCATGATGATTGTGATGAAAACACTCACAAAGATTGGCATCTGCATTTTTATTGTAAAATATGTAAGCAAACAACCTGTAAAGAAGATATTTTAATTTCGCATAATATTGCAGAAAACTTTAGAGTAGATGAAATTCGTTTTTTTGCAAAGGGCATCTGTGAAAAATGTATGCTGAGGAATGAATAATATTTAAAAGATTTTTGTTAGATAGTAACCAAACCAAACGGCAAGCAAACAGAATAGTACACTTAGAGTCATATATGTGATTGCAAGTAAAACATTTCCATTTTGTAGTAAACTCAAATTTTCAGATGAAAAAGTAGAAAATGTGGTGTAACCTCCACAAAAACCAGTGATTATGAGATAATATAAATCTTTATTCGCAAGTTGTTGTCTGTCAAAATAACCAATAAATACACCTATAAGTAACGATCCTAAAATATTGATAATAAATGTACTTAATGGAAATGTCGTTTGATAATATTTTGCAATAAAAATTGAAGTTAAATAACGAAGAATACTTCCTAAACCACCTCCAAGACCAACTAAAATAAGAGTTCTTACCATCTTTGAATATTTATTAGCAAATGTACTCTAATCCAATACATTTTTAAATCATTTAAAACTAATTAAAAAAGAGCAGTAATTGATTCTAAAAATGCAATATTATTGCATGTATTCTATTCCTACCTTTGTAAAATAATACAAATTTGACCAAAATGGCACATAATCATCAACACAATAGTGAAGAACATTCATGTTGTACTCACAATGAAAATAATCAATCAGAAAATCATTTGCATGACCACGATCATGACCACAATCACGATCATGAAGGAAATGTTGTTCATTTATTTTTACCTGCAATTATTTCATTGATTCTTTTAATTGTTGGAATTGTACTTGATAATTGGGTTAAAGCAGATTGGTTCACAGGATGGACTCGAATTGTCTGGTATGTCATTGCGTATATTCCTGTAGGTTATCCAGTTATCAAAGATGCATTTGTTAGTATTCGAAAAGGAGCTTTTTTTTCTGAATTTTTTCTGATGACCATCGCTACAATAGGTGCATTTGCTATTGGAGAATATCCTGAAGGTGTAACAGTTATGTTATTTTATGCAATCGGAGAAATATTTCAAACATTGGCTGTTGCAAAAGCAAAAGGAAATATTAAAGCATTATTAGATCAGCGACCAGATGAGGTTACAATTATTGAGGATGGTAACTTGAAAGTTATTAAAGCTCATACGACAGAAATAGGTAGTATTATTCAACTAAAACCAGGAGAAAAATTGGGGTTAGATGGGATTTTGATTTCTGACAAAGGAGCTTTTAATACTTCTGCATTAACAGGTGAAAGTACTCCAAAAACGAAAGAAAAAGGTGAAGTTGTATTGGCAGGAATGATTAATATAAATACGGTGAGTTTGATAAAAGTTACAACAGCTTACTCCGATAGTAAATTGAGTAAAATATTAGAGTTGGTTCAAAATGCTTCAAATCAAAAAGCACCAACGGAGTTATTTATTCGAAAATTTGCTAAAATTTACACACCGATTGTTGTGTTTCTTGCTATTGGAATTTGTTTGCTTCCAGTTTTGTTTGTAGAAAATTATCAATTTAATGAATGGTTATACAAAGCATTGGTTTTCTTAGTTATCTCTTGTCCTTGTGCACTCGTAATTTCGATACCATTGGGATATTTTGGAGGAATTGGAGCTGCAAGTAGGAATGGGATTCTCATTAAAGGAGGTAGTTTTCTAGACAAATTAGCGGAAATTGATCATGTAGTAATGGATAAAACAGGAACAATGACTGAAGGAGTGTTTAAGGTTCAAGAAATTGCTTTTAACTCAGTATTTAATCAACAAGAAATATTAAATATGATTAATGTTGTTGAAAGTTTGAGTACTCATCCAATTGCAACTGCCATCCACGAATATGTCGGGGAAATTGATAAATCGATTCTTTTAGAAGATACAGAAGAGATTCCAGGTCATGGATTGAAAACGTTAATCAATGGAAAAGAATTTTTAGTCGGGAATTTTAAGCTGATGAATAAATTTAATATTCAATACGACATTAACCCAGCAAATATCATTTATACAACGATTGCTGTAGCGTATGATAAAAAATTTGTTGGATATATTACAATTGCTGATAGAATTAAGGAAGATGCAAAAACAACGATTGACTTATTGCACAATTTAAATGTGAAAGTAACAATGTTAAGTGGTGACAAAAATACGGTCGTAAAACATGTTGCTGAGCAATTAGGAATTGATAATGCTTTTGGCGATTTGTTGCCTGAGGATAAAGTCAACCAAGTTTCACGTATTAAAGACCTTAATGAAAGTGTTGCATTTGTTGGTGATGGAATAAATGATGCTCCTGTAGTGGCATTAAGTGATGTTGGAATTGCAATGGGAGGATTAGGAAGTGATGCAACTATTGAAAGTGCAGATATTGTCATTCAAGATGATAAACCATCTAAAATACCAATGGCAATAACTATTGGTAAACAAACAAAGAAAATTGTTTGGCAAAATATTACGCTTGCATTCAGTGTGAAAGCAGTTGTGTTAATTTTAGGTGCAGGTGGAATGGCTACAATGTGGGAAGCTGTTTTTGCAGATGTTGGAGTCGCACTTTTAGCGATACTCAATGCTGTAAGGATTCAAAAAATGACTTTTTAATTCAATTCCTGCAGCTTTTATCTTCCAGAAAATAAGATAACTTGTCCCATGTGCTGTTTCTTTTCAGCGTCTTTAAAGCTCTTAATTTCGATATTCCAAGTATAAATTCCGTCTTGACAGATTGCTCCTTTGTAAGTTCCGTCCCAACCTAATTGATATTCAGATGATACAAAAATCAATTCACCCCAACGATTGAAAATTCTTAATTGATAATCCAAAACATCCAATCCTTCAGTGATTATTGGGTAGAAAACATCATTTAAACCATCTCCATTAGGTGTGAATGCATTTGGAACATAAAACAATTCATCATCAACAATTTT
>DAIOWV010000022.1:35437-39997 GCA_036758285.1 Taishania sp.
AGAATCAACAACAGAATCTTTACATCCAAAAATTGATTCAACAAACAATAAAATTCGGTAAGAAGATGTGTCATTGATATCAAATTGATAACGAGGTGAATTTAGGTTAGAAGTATCCACATCATTGAAAATCCATGTATAGGTATTCGCATTCGTACTTTCATCAATAAAAGAAACAACATTGTTGGATTCCTTTATTTCCTCTGGAGATTTACTAAATTGTGCAATCGGATTAGGCGCAATTAAAAACGTTACACTCTCATTTAATGGGTTTCTACAGCCATATTGAGATTCGATTACTCCTGTAAGATTGTAAGTAAATATTCCAGTGGTAGATGTTGGCACTGGTAAAATTGCTTGATTACTACCTGAAGATGTAGTGTGTAAAGTGATCCCATTATTTATTGTGTAATCAAAAGTATAAGGGGAGACTCCTTTACTTCCTAAAAATCGAACCTGTCCAGTTGTATCACCTTGACATAGAGTATCACCTCCAAAAATTCTTGCAGAAGGTAAGCTAGCGATATAAATAGCTACCGTTGAATTCTGATTGGAAGTACATAATGTTTGTTGATCGGTTACACTTATTAAATTAAATACGAGAGAATCAGGAGAATTCGTATTTATTAAAATTGAATCCTCAAAACTATTAAGAGTTATAAGTGTTTGAGGAAATCCTCCATTTATATTATAGGTGAAGATATATTCTGAATTAACATCAGAACCAGTAAAAATTACAAAAGGAGAATTATCATTTTGACATACAATTGCATTACCACTTATTGTAGCCGAAGGACTTGATTTTACCATAACTTCTAAAGTGTCAGAATTCAAACAGTTATTGCTATCTGCAACAGTCACAATGTAATTGGTCGTAATTGTCGGAGAAACATTTTTATTGTTTCCGTTCCCTAATCCATTGTTCCAAGAATATGTGGTTCCACCAGTTGCTATTAAAGTTACAGTATCTCCAATACATATTTGTACATCATTTCCTAGATTGACAATTGGAAGTGTGTTTACATTCACAATAATTGTATCTGAATTTACGCAGTTATTTGCATCAGTTCCAGTCACAATATAAGTTGTAGTAGTAGTTGGGAAAACATTTTTGCTATTTCCGTTCCCTAATCCATTATCCCAAGAATAAGAAGTTCCACCTGTTGCCGTTAAAGTTGTAGTATCTCCAATACATATTTGTACATCATTCCCAAGGTTGATGTTAGGAAGTGGATTTACATTTACAATAATCGTATCTGTATTTACGCAGTTATTGGCATCAGTTCCAGTTACAATATAAGTTGTTGTTGCAGTTGGAGAAACATTTTTATTGTTTCCATTCCCAAGCCCATTATTCCAAGAATATGTGGTTCCACCAGTTGCCGTTAAAGTTGTAGTATCTCCAATACATATTTGTACGTCATTCCCAAGGCTGATGTTAGGAAGTGGATTTACATTTACAAAAATCGTATCTGAATTTACGCAGTTATTTGCATCAGTTCCAGTCACAATATAAGTTGTTGTTGCAGTTGGAGAAACATTTTTATTGTTTCCATTCCCAAGCCCATTATTCCAAGAATATGTGGTTCCACCAGTTGCCGTTAAAGTTGTAGTATCTCCAATACATATTTGTACGTCATTCCCAAGGTTGATGTTAGGAAGTGGATTTACATTTACAATAATTGTATCTGAATTTACGCAGTTATTGGCATCAGTTCCAGTCACAATATAAGTTGTTGTTGCAGTTGGATAAACATTTTTATTGTTTCCATTCCCAAGCCCATTATCCCAAGAATAAGAGGTTCCACCAGTTGCCATTAAAGTTGTAGTATCTCCAATACATATTTGTACATCATTCCCGAGATTAACACTTGGTTGCGGAAGCACCGTTATGGTTACAGTGTCAGGATCAGAAGGACAAGAAGTAGAATCATTTGTTATAACAGCTTTTACAATAAAGTCATAATTTTGTGCAACACCAGTTGTATTAGTAATTGTCACCGTTGGGTCTGATATTGAAGTACTACTCAATTCTGGAGAAGCAACCCAATTATATGTATAGTTAGGATTATTAACAGATCCTATTGTTGCGCTTTCCCCACTGCAAATGGTTTTGTCTGGACCAGCATCAGAAATAGCTTTGTTATTATAAACTCTTACATTTTTAATTGAATGATTATCACTATTAGTTCCAGTACTTGAGGTAAAACCAATATATCCAGTTGTAGAAACTGTGATTGGTGGGGTAGTGAGGAGGACAATTCCATTTATAGCTACAGAGACAACTCCATTATTATATAAAATTGATGCAGATTGATAATTCGTTGACCTCAATCCGGCAAGTGTTGAATTTCCAGAACTTGCATCTATTTTTGAAACAATTCCAGCTCCACATTCACTATATCCTATTCCATTATATACTTGGATTTCGGGATTTGCAAATCCACAATTATTCCAAGTATCCAAAACTACTTTCAAACCATTTGCAGAACCAGGTATTCCAACACCTAACCCAGAAACGAATCCCGAAGGAGGTGTATCAATTAGACAAAATGCAATACCATCTGCAGAATTTCCATCAAACATCCTAAAATCAAAATCAACTCTCCATTTCGAACAAGTGTTTAAGTCTATCAATTCATTGAAGAATATTGCACCACTATTCCAAATAGAATTTCCACAAATGATCAACTCATCTGAGTCCGTGTTAGCATCTCCTCCAGTATCTCCAACATAAGCTCCCCCAGTTAAATTCCAACCCGTTGTATTTAAAGGTGTGCCTTCTAGTGTAGCAAAAATTGTAGATTGAGAATAAACTGTTTTGGTAAGAATAAAACATGTTAGTAATTGGAGGTAAAATCTTATCATTTTAATATGTGAGAGGTTTTATTTAATTTGTAAATTAAATACGTTAATCGTTTATTTTAGTTGCTTGTTTGTATGGTATTTATGTAAATAAATTTGCTCTGTTTGGCCCTTTGTGGGTTCTAATACTCCTTTACAATTTAAAATTTTCAGATCCATTAATGTAGAATATCCGCAATAACCATGTATTGTCTTCGATTTATAAAATAGATCATCGATTTCTTTCCAATTTTTTGGATGGATGACACGATTATCGGAATGAGTTTTTGAAGAAATAATGAAATTTAACTCTTTTTTTTGGACGAGTTGATCCAATAAGAGTTGATTATATGGCTCGGGACCATTGCAAACACCTAGATGAATTGTTTTTTCAATATTTTTTTTTTCAAAACGACTAAAGTGACCAATGTATTGAGCATTTTTTAATTTACCAATTTTACTTAATTTACCTGCTAAAGAATTTTTTTTATCATCCATAATCCAGATGTATGAAAATTTCTTCATCCATTTTTTATGAATGATTTGTGCAGGAAATTGCCACCATTTAAGTGCTAACTGTACTTGATGAGTTATAAAAAAGGATGGAATAGATTTGGAATAAAATCCATATCGATGATCAGAAATAATTATTGAAATTTGATGGTTGAAACAAATCTCTTCAACATTTTTTTGCTCCCATTTGATAAAATCTGTTATTGCTCTTTTACTTTTTAGAAGATCAGATGTAAAGTTGCCATTTCCTGAAAAATTAAATGGATAGTTAGGAAAATGAATGTGCTCAATATTCTCAATGTATTGATTTAAGATCAAAAAATCTTCTCTTTCACAAGCTATAATTAAACGATTTCCCTGATTACTTAATCTCCTACAAACATCGATTGAACGAGATAAATGTCCTTTCCCCCAATTAAGAAAAGAATATAAAATATATTGACCTTTTATTTCTTTAAAGTCAGTCATTTACAGTCATAAAATGAGAAATGCTAAACATCAATGTGTCTTTGTCATATTTGGGTTCACACAAATGATGTACTTAGCTCTTCCTATATGCTCTTTATCTAATTTTTTCAAATCTTCTTGTTCAATTGTTGAAATGGTTGTGTAAGTAACGTTTGGACGAAGATGTTTTAAATACCAGATAATTCCTTGGTCAAAATCGGTATGAAATGCACCATTAAAATGAATAAATTGAGTATTTGGTGTCCAATACTTGTCTATGAATTTAGCCATTGTTGCATCTTTAATTGCTTGAGCATTAATGAAATTAAGACCTTTTTCATGATCAGTTGACATTTGTAACATCATTTTATATTGCGATAATGATGTGTCTACAGGAAAGGTTTTATCACACATAAATTCATATTCAGATACTTTGATGGTATCAAGTGCTGCTCGTCCATTTTTAAAAGTTGTACTGGCAATTCTTCTAGGAATATTTGATGCTACACAAAACATGTTGTTTTTTTTCGCAAATCGAATTAATGGACGATAATCAGTTTTGTAATTGGACCACAATCTTGTGCTGTCTTCAAATTTTTTCTCTTCAATTTTTCCATTGATAACATCAGTTAGTAAATATTGTTGATCGGCTTCAAACATTTCAAAACCTAATGTCAGTTTATTGTTGTTTAATTCTGCTAAATCTTTGGTTAATTCAAATTGTAACCAGTGTGAAATAGGATTGTTGTGATATTC
>DAIOWV010000023.1:0-37818 GCA_036758285.1 Taishania sp.
AAAAACTCCGTAAACAAATTTACGGAGTTAAAATATATTTACGTATAATTACATTCTATTAGGAACATCAATTCCTAGGAGTAACATTGATGTTTTAATTATTTTAGCGACATTAAAACTCAACGCTAATCTGAATGTTTTTAAGCTTTCATCAGGTTCATTAATAATGTAAACTGATTGATAGAATTGATTATAAGTCTTCACCAACTCATACGTATAATTAGCAATTAGTGCTGGTGAATAATCTTTTCCTGCTTCTTGAATAACTCCAGGAAATTCTGTTGATTGCTTGATGATTTCTTTCTCAAACTCATTGACTGATACTGGAGCAATTTTAACTAATTCAATATTTGCCTTTGCTAATAATGATTGAATTCTTGCATGTGTATATTGTATAAACGGTGCAGTATTTCCATTTAATTCGATAGATTCTTCAGGATTGAATTTCATTCTTTTTCGAGGATCTACTTTTAATAAGAAGTATTTTAATCCACCTAATCCAATCATTCTAAATAACTTATTGGTATCTTCTTGAGATAAACCTTCAATATGACCACGCTCTTTTGTCATTTCAGTAGCACTTTCAATAACTTCAGCCATTAAATCATCAGCATCTACAACAGTTCCTTCACGAGATTTCATTTTCCCTTCAGGTAAATCAACCATTCCATATGATAAGTGGTAACAATTTTCAGCCCAAGTGTAGCCTAATTTCGCTAAAATTAAAAATAACACTTTAAAATGGTAATCCTGCTCATTACCAACTGTATAAACAATTCCTGAAAGATCTGGATAATCATTGAAACGATCCACTGCTGTACCCATGTCTTGCGTCATATAAACTGCAGTCCCATCAGAACGGAGTACTAATTTTTCATCTAATCCATCCGCAGTTAGATCGATCCAAACAGATCCGTCATCTTTTTTGAAGAAAACACCTTTATTAAGACCTTCAATTACAATGTCTTTTCCAAGTAAAAATGTGTCAGATTCATAATATAATTTATCAAAATTCACTCCCATTTGTTGGTAAGTACTTTCGAAACCTTCATAAACCCAACTATTCATTGTTGACCATAGTAAATATACTTGTGGGTCTCTAGCTTCCCATTTTACCAGCATATCTTTGGCTTCTTGAAGTAAAGTTGTTTGATTCTTCGCTAAATCTTTAATTTTCTCATCAATAGCTTTAATGGTTTTTTCATCTTTTCCAGATTTAGCCTCAAATAATTTTGAAAATTCAGTTTTTATTGATGAGTTATAATCGTCAAATTTTCCTTGTTCCCATTCTGCAATTATTTCTTTTGCTTCAGAATTAAAACGTTTGTCAAATTCAACATAATATTTCCCAACTAATTTATCACCTTTTAATCCAGTATTATGTGGAGTTTCTCGTTCGCCTTTATCATTTAAAGGTGAAAATTTCTCCCAAGCCAACATACTTTTACAAATATGAATACCTCGATCATTAATGATTTGTGTTTTAATGACTTTGTGTCCATTTGCCTTGAGAATTTCAGCAACGGAGTAGCCAAGAAAGTTATTTCTTAAGTGCCCCAAGTGCAACGGCTTATTGGTGTTTGGAGAAGAATACTCAACCATTATGGCTGGTTTAGAATTTTCTTCAGCAATACCAAATTTATTGTTTGTGTGAATACTATTTAATTCACCTAACCAAAAATCATCTGAAATAATAAGATTTAAAAATCCATTTACAACTTCAAATTCAGAAATAAATGATACTTCATTCAATAGGAAATCGCCAATTTTTGTTCCAGCTTCTATTGGGTTGCAACGCAAAAGTTTTACGAAAGGAAAAATTACCAAAGTTAAATCCCCCCTTACATCCTTTCTTGTTTTTTGAAATTGGATTAAATTTTCTTCAATTAATGACCCAAATAATGCTTCAGAATTTGCTAAAATTTTAGATTTTATAAGTTGTTCCATTGAATATTTTACTAATTATTTTTTTTCGATAACATCAACAACATCTTTTAAGACTTCAAAAGCTGTTTCAGCCATTTTATTTATTTTTTCATCCAAACAAGGATTTATTTCAACTATTTCAAAACAAATCAATTTTGGATTTTTCACCAAATTAATTAAAAGAGTTTTAGTTTCCTGGACTGATAATCCATTTGGTACAGGAGTACCTGTTCCATGACTGGTTTCCTGAGGATCCATTGAGTCTACATCAAAAGAAATATAGATATAGTCACAATTAGATAATAAATTATTTATTTCATGAGCTACATTTTCCGCCCCTTTTTGTTTTAATTCCTCGACTGTGAAATTTCGAAGATTCAATCGATTCATTAATGCGACTTCTTCATGTTCAACATCACGCACACCAACAAAAATTAGATCTTCAGGAGAAACTTTAGCACCAGGAAATCCTGTGTTTTTAAGTTTTTCCCAAAGGATTTTTGTATCTTCAGGTAAATCATTTCTCTTTTCTTCAAGATTATCTACACCTAAAGACGTGGAAAGTGGCATTCCATGCATATTTCCTGATGGGGTAGTGTAGGGAGTATGTAAGTCACCATGAGCATCGACCCAAATAACACCTAATCTTTTGTTTGGAAATTTTGCTTTAATTCCAGCAATTGTACCTCCTGCAGAACCATGATCTCCAGCAAGAACTATTGGAAATAAGTTTTCTGAAATAGTTTCAGATACTGTTTGTGAAACTTGATCAAAAATTTTTGTCAACCCTTCAATCCTTTTAGCAAATTGATGAATTATTGGTTTGTTCAATACATCATTTACATCTTCAATATCAACAGATGGATACTTCCCAAAAAAAGGGTCATTTTTTTTCCAAGCTGCAATTTTCAAGGCATCTGGGCCCAATGAGGCACCACGAGTTCCTGCCGTTATTTCTGATCGGTTAATGATAAATTTTATATTTTCCATACAATCTAGTTCGTTCTTTTGATACCAGAAAATTATGCTTTCGCAGATTGGGGTACTTTTTCCGATAATAAAACATGAACTTATATCATAAATCCATATTTGGCTCAAAGATAAAAAAGTTATTAAACATTAGATTGAAACGATTCAATTAAATTGACTTAAACAGTAATAAAACAAGTGTTAGTCTTTATATTGATTCCTTTCTAAACGATTTTTAATTTCTTGTAAATTTTCCGATTTTTTAGGATCCCTAGTACTTTTAGAAGTTTCTGTAAAATATTGATGTTGAGTCAGAAATAGAACCTGTATTTCATCCCATTTTCTATCTGAATTTAATTTACCATGTTCTCTCAATTCTTTCCTCAGACGGTCTGCAATTTCATGAAAATCCTCCCTACCTAAATAGTCAAGATCAGCATCACAAATAATTTCTTCCAATAAATTTTTTGGTTTATGAGGAACAGATGTTACAAAGATTAACTCTTTAATTATTTCAATGTGCTCTTCAGTGTACCCATATTTTGGAAGTATTTCTGAAGCCATTCGAACACCAATAGGTTCATTTTTTTCGTATTGTTCAACAAATCCCGCATCATGATAAGTTGCAGCTGTTTTCAACAGAAACAAACCTTCATCTGTAACGTTTTCACTTAAAGCTAATCTTTCTACGGCTTGCACCACATCACGTGTATGTTCTATACTGTGGTAGTGAAGTTTGTTAGATAATTCATTACTTAATTTTTTGATTATAAAACGTTCCGCTTTATAATAGTTTATTGAGCTATAATGGTGAAGATTAACAATTTTCTGAAAGCGTTCATTTGGAAAAATACCTTTCCCATCGATCGATAATTCAGGTTTAATTCTGTCAATTTGAAAAATTTGAATTTTACCTTCATTTTTAGCTGAATGTTGTCCTTTGTATGTACATTCGAAATAAGGTTCAATGTGTAGAAATGTATTGTATGTGATTGTTACTTTTTCCGGTTCACCCAACATCTCCATTCTTTGGGCGTAGTTTACGGTTGATCCCCAAATGTCATATGCAAGTCTTTTTGTTCCAACAACACCAGCTGTAACCTCCCCAGTGTTTATTCCCAAACGAAGTTTCCAAGGTGTTTGATCATTTGCAATTTCACTTTCTTCAAGTTCCTTCATGTACTTTTGAATTTGCAAAGCAGCTAAACAGATATCAATAGGGTTGGTGTTGTTTCTTACTGGAACACCACCCGCAGCCATATAAGCATCACCAATTGTTTTGATTCGTTCAAGATTATTGTTGAAAATAATTTCATCGAATTTTCTGAAGATTTTATCCAGACGTTTTACTAACTCACTTGGTTTTAATGTGTCGGCAATATTAGTAAAGCCAACTATGTCAGTAAACATAACGGAAACAACTTTGAATGCACGAGCACTTGTTTCACCTTTTTCCAGTAATTCATCCGCCATACTATCTGGTATGACATTTCTAAGTAGACGTTCAGATTTTTCTTTTTCTATTGCTAATTGCTTACTTTGAACTTCTAATTTTTCTTTTTGTTTTTCAATTTCAACTTTTTGTTCTCTAATTTCTGTTGTTCGTTCAGCAATTTTCATTTCAAGGCGAACTTGCTCTCTACGTTCATAATCAATCCTTCTTCTTATTGAAAAACGAACAATTAAAAACAAGACAAAGGCGATGATTGTCCAAAACCACCAAGTATTCCAAAAAGGTGGATTAATTGTAATATACAACGTTTTTGGTTTTGAAATCCAATCACCATAACCAACTCTTGCATATACTTTTAGTGCGTATTCTCCTGGTGACAATGAGTTGAATCTTAGTTCACTATTATTTGAAATTTCAATCTCGTCATTATCACTTCCTATAAGTCTATATTTATAATTAATTAACTCAGTATTAGATAAATTATCAGTTTGAAAACGAATCGTGAAATTTCGTTGTTTGTAATTTAATGTCAATTCATTTGTGTAAGAAATTGACTGTTTTAAAGGAGAATTGGAATCGTTTGGAGATAGCCATTTATTATCAAGTTTGAACTTGGTGAATATTACTTTTACATTGAAATTATACTTACTAAGTGACTCTGGTTCAAAATAAATAACACCTGAAATACCCCCAAAAAAAAGTTGTTCACTTTTGGAACGAATTCCAGCACCTGTATTAAACTCATTACTTAGTAAACCATGCGTTTTTGAAAAATTCACAATTTTCTTAGAATCAAGATTTAATTGGGACAATCCTTTATTTGTACTCAACCAAACATTGTTTTGGTTGTCCAAAACTGAAGCATAGATAAAATTATTTTGAAGTCCTTTTTTCTTATCATAAACAATGATTTTTTCAGTTGCCTCATTCCACAAAATAGCACCATCACCACCTGTCCCTATAATGAATACTCCTTTATCTATTTCAGAAATGCTTGTTATATATGACGTTATGTTTTTTGTTAATAGATGATTCTTAGAATATGGTACAATTTTTAAATTAGCTGGATCTTTGTCAACTAAAATTGATAATCCACCAGATGATGTTGCAAAAAACACTCGATTTTGAGAATCTTTAAAAACGAATCTACAAATACCTGATAGAATTGATTCTTTTGGATTTTTTATATCATTAACAAACTCCTGAGTTTTTTTCTTTTTTAGATCAATTAATAAAGCACCTGATTTTGTTGCTAAAAAGTAACTGTCAGTTTTATATTTTATTATTTTGTAAACTTTATCGTGACGGTTGTATATGTCTTCCGAAATAAATTTTACTGGAGTATATTTAAAACTACCATTTGACTCGATAAAAAGTTCATACACACCATCTTCTGCAGCTATAAGTAGATGATTATCCGTGATATAATGTATGTCTAGTATTGCAACTTCAGAATTTTTTGAAGTTTTATCTTTTCGAATATAATGTGAAAATTCTCTTTTTAAACGATCGTATTTTGAAACACCTAAGTCCGTACCAATATATAAGTTTCTAGCGATATTGTCTTCGGTAATACTCCAAACACTTGGAGAGGGTAACCCTAGCTTAGGATCTAAACTCGTTGTAATCGCTAAAAAGCCTTGATTGACAGGATTGAAAGTAGAAATACCTCTGGACGTTGCTACCCAAATGTTTTTATTTCTGTCTTCATAAATGGAATTTATACTATTATAAACAAGGAAGTTATCTTCAGTTGAATTTACAATTTCTCCAGTTGGTAAAACGGTAAATAACCCTTTGTTTATTGTTGTAATATACCAATATTCATCTTCAGAATGAAGAATTCCACTTATATTTAAATAACCAAATTGTTTGTCTAGATTTGGTAAAAAAGGGACCGTTTTAAAAGTAGAAAGAGTACATTTAAAAAGTCCTTGATTTGTTCCTATAACAATAACTCCATCTTTTTCTTGAGTAATTGTATTTACTACAATTGGAGTGTTGTTTTTAGAAGGGAAAACGATTTTTTTTAATTGTCCCGTTTTAGGGTTGTATGCCTCTAAATTTCTATCCTCAGAAGCAACGAAAATAATTTCTTCATTCGATATAAAAACCTCTTTTGTTAACCTAGATGGAAAAATAGAAGTTTTACTAGTAAATGTTTTCGTTTTTATGTCAAACTTCCATACACCATTTCTAGAAGTTGCTACCCATATAGTATTTCTATCAGGGGAAAAAGCAATTTTTTCAATACTAAATATCTCCTTGTTAGGAGCATAGGTACTAAACTTGTCAGTTTTTTTATCTCTGGTAACTAATCCATTACCTGTAGCAAACCATAAATTCCCGTTAGCATCAACATCAATTGTTCGAATGTAATTACTGCTTAATCCTTTTGTATCCTCAGAACTGAAAACCTCAAAAGTTTTACCGTCAAATCTGTTTAAACCATCCTGTGTACCTATCCAAAGACCATAATTTTCATCTTGAAATACACAAAGTGCAGAACTTTGAGAAAGGCCTTCATTAATTGTATAGTTTTTGAAATGATAAATACTTTGCGAATAAAGTTTATTATTTACATTCAAAAAAAAACTTAAAAATATGGTAGTAAATATAAGTAGTTTAAACATTTTGTACAGATCGACTAAATTACTTAGCTGTTGATGTTGTCGCTTTAGTTGATTGGATTGCAGAGTTTTCTAAATCTTTATCAAATAAATACATTCCACCTTTGTCATTACCAATTAATTTGATTTTGTCTAAAACTGCTCTTGCTAATGCTTCTTCTTCTAATTGTTCTGAAACATACCATTGAATGAAATTATGTGTTGTATAATCCCTTTCATCTAAACATAACCCAACTAAATCATTGATACTTGTTGTAACAGAAATTTCATGATCTAACAAACGTGTAAAAATATCTTCCAAATTTACAAAATCAACTGGTGGTTTTGAAATTGGTGGTATCACAGCTTTTCCACCTCTTTCATTAACAAATTTCACCAATTTAAGCATATGAAAACGCTCTTCATCAGAATGTGCGTACATGAATTGAGCTGTTCCATTTAAGCCATTATTTTCAGCCCAGGAAGCCATTGAAAGATAAAATTGTGATGCAAATGCTTCTTTCTCAATTTGAGCATTTAATGCTTGTTCTATTTTTGAATTCATAATTGAAATGAGTGTATTTTTGTTCTTATTCTTCAAAGATAGAAAGTTTCTATTAAATGAAAGGGAACTTCATTCTATTTCTTATCATTTTATTGTTATTTGTAATCATTTTATAGAAGTATCCAAAATAAAATAGATAATTTTGCACTCAAATATGTTTTAAGAAAATGTCTGAAGAAAAAGATTTAAGTCAATTAGGTGAATTTGGTTTGATTGATCATTTAAGTAGTGAATTTACAAGTGTAAATCAAACAACGTTATTAGGGATTGGTGATGATGCAGCTGTAATTAATATTTCTGATTCAGAAGCAATGTTGGTTTCGACAGATATGTTGGTTGAGGGTATACACTTTAATTTAATGTATACGCCTTTAAAGCATTTAGGATATAAAGCTGTAGCTGTTAATCTTTCAGATATTTGCGCAATGAATGCTATCCCAGAACAAATCACAGTTTCATTAGCATTTTCTTCAAAATTTCCTCTTGAAGCTATCGAAGAATTATACAAAGGTATTAAAGCAGCTTGTGAACATTATAAAGTAGATTTAGTTGGGGGAGATACAAGTACTTCCTATTCAGGATTAACTATCAGTGTTACAGCAATCGGAAGAGCGAAAAAAGAAAAAATTGCTTATCGTTCAGGTGCAAATGAATATGATTTAGTTGTTGTTTCAGGAGATTTAGGAGCAGCCTATATAGGATTACAAGTTTTAGAGCGGGAAAAAGAGGTTTTCAAAGCAAATCCTGAAATTCAACCCGATTTAGAAGGACATGATTACATTGTAAAAAGACAGTTAAAGCCTGAAGCGAGAAAAGATATTGTTGAGTTTTTAAATGAGTTGGATGTTGTTCCAACTTCAATGATTGATATTTCTGATGGGTTGGCTTCTGAAATTCTTCATTTGTGTAAAAATAGTAAAGTTGGATGTCATATTTATGATGAGAAGATTCCAATTGATGGTGCAACGTCTTTAGCTGCAATTGATTTTAATTTAGATCCAGCAACTTGTGCGTTAAATGGCGGAGAAGATTATGAACTGTTATTTACCATTAAACAATCTGATTTTGAGAAAATTAAAGGAAATCCGCACATGACAGTTATTGGGCACATTGCAAATGAGAATGATGGTTGTTATTTCATTGATAAAAACGGAAGTGCTATTACAATAAAAGCACAGGGTTGGAATCATTTTAATTAGAATTATTACCCTTTATTGAAATAAATTCTATTTTTGCAGTAATAAATGGGGAGATTTATAACATATCTCTTATTGGGAGCATTTCTGCTTCATTCTACAAGTCGAATGATTGTTTACTTCAATTATTGGTCTAATCAAGAGTTTATTGCTCAAAATTTATGTGAAAACCGTGATGAACCAGTGATGGAATGTAATGGTAAATGTCACTTAAAAAAGGAATTAGATAAAGATGATGATCGGAAACAACAGGATCAAAAACAACAAGTCGAAGTTCTTTTATTTGTTAGTGAGAATAAAATAAAATCGTTTGAATATCAATTGTTTGATTTTCCGACAGAAAAAACTTATTACACGTGTTATAACAAACAAATCCCTGAAGGATTTTTAAATAAAATTTTTCAACCACCCACCATCTGATTTTTATATTTCGCCTAATTACTAAGATTAATTTGGCGTGCTTATTATCGACTGTTTTGAAATGGAGAATATATTTTATATCTCACATTTTAGATTGGTCTAATCGGTCATTTAAATAAAAATCAAACAGATGAAAAAGTTTGTAATAGGAGGATTCATATCATTTGTATCTTTCTTTACATCGGCATGTGATATATGTGGATGTGCAGCAAATTCCTTTTCAGTCGGAATGTTGCCAAATAGCAAGCATCATTTTATAGGGGTGAGAACAGGAATGCGTTGGTTTGAAAGTCAACCTGCTCCAGATGTACATGGATATAGAGGGGTTTCTTCTCAATTTTTCACTACTTCTGAAGTGTACGGTCGCTATAAAATTGGGAATAAGTTTCAATTATTAGGATTTGTTCCTTTTGTTCTAAATCAAAAAACAGATAGTATCACTACAACAATTAAAGGATTAGGTGATATTGTTGTAATTGGTAACTATGTTTTTGTGGATAACATGAACTCTTTAGACAAAAAGTTTCGTCATTCCGGAACTGTTGGCTTAGGAGTAAAAGCTCCTACAGGACAGTTTTTTAAATTAGGATTTGAAGAGATAAACATGTTACCTGGTACAGGTTCTGTCGATTACCTGGTAAATGTGAATTATACCATCCAATATAATAATTTTGGATTACAGAATGAATCAGGATTTACTTACAAAACAACAAATAAATATAAGTATCGATTTGGGAATGCATTAAGTATTTCTCAAATGATTTTTTATCGTTGGGATGTTAGTGAAGATTTGAAATTAATTCCACAAATTGGTATTAACTATATGCATAATTGGAAGGACGTTAAGAATGGCATTCTTTCTGAAGACACCTTTAATGGTGGTGATATCTTCAATAGCCAAGTAAATCTATTTGTTTTATATAGAAATATTGGGATATCTGCTCAGTTTTATTTCCCTTTAAAACAACAATTGAATAGAGGGTATGTTTCTCAAAAATCGATGTTTAGAATTGGGATTAATTATTTTATAAATAGCAAAAAATGAAATATTTAATAATTATCATGCTGATGTCTTTGGGAATAATGGCATGTAAGAAAAAAGAGGCTGGTGCTACATCCGTGACTATCACATTTACAGAGCCATCAATTGGTGATACGATACCTTCTTGGAATCAAATTCACATGGAAGGAACCATTACTGGTGATGGAGAGATGAAGGGTTATACCTTGTCTGCATTGAATAACTCAACAAATGCAGTATTGTTTACAACGACATATGATGTAAAATCAAAAGCATATAATTTCCATGAGCATTGGATCAATAATTTACATGACACAACAAATGTGACTGTAAAAGTTGAAGTAGTAAAAAATGATGCTGGGGAAAAAGAAATATTAACAAGAGAAGTGGTTTGTTTACCATGAATTAAAAGAAATTAAAATGAAAAATCAATTAGTAATAATGCTTATTCTAAGTGTATTAACGTTTTCATCGTGCAAAAAAGAAGGTTGTATGGACGAAAATGCGATTAATTATAATGATAAAGCTAAAAAAGATGATGGTTCTTGTCAATTTACGGATACTGAACAAGAAAGTGGAAAAGTGATAGTATCACTAGAGCATCAATGGGGAGATAACACAACAAATTTTCAATTAGAAACAGAATATATTCACGCAACAACAGGCGATACACTGGAGTTTACAAAATTAATGTATTTTATATCTAATTTGAAATTAAAAAGACAAGATGGTACATGGTGGTCACACCCAGAGAGTTATTTCCTTGTCGATTTAGCGAATACATCATCGACTCAATTAAATCTTGAAGGTGTTCCTTTGGGAAATTATACAGAAGTTTCATACATCATGGGAGTTGATAGTCTTCGAAATGTGAGTGGTGCACAAACAGGAGCATTGTCAACAACCTCTGGAATGTTTTGGAGTTGGAATTCAGGTTATATAATGGTAAAAGCTGAAGGATTGTCTCCACAAGCTAGTATGGGTGGAGCATTTACATATCACTTAGGGGGATTTGCCGGAGCAAACAACATTGTGACATTGAAAAATGCAACTTTTGGTGCTGAAACTTTAAATGTGACGAAAAGTAGTAATTCTAAAATTTATTTATCTGTTGATCCTTCTAAATTATTCACTACAATTGGTTCTGTGAATAACGTTGGAATGATTCATTCTCCAGGTGCCAATTCATTAACAATGGCTACAGATTTTTACAATTCTGGGGTGACTTTTAACATGATTCAAAACTAATAAACTAAAAGGGTTGAAGTTACATTGGTTTCAACCCTTTAAATTATTTAAAATGAAATATTTGCTTCTTTTAAGTATTCTTGTTTTAACTATTTCATGTAGGAAGAATACAATTGTTGAAGTGGAAGAGATGGATACAGAACTTATTAGTTTTAGGTATCCGAATGGATTTCCTTCAGTTGTTTATCCTCTGGGAGAAAAACCAATTAATTCCAATCAATTTAAATTAGGACGAGAGTTGTTTTATAGTACAACATTGTCTTCTGACAATACTATTTCGTGTGCAACTTGTCATGCTCAAACGCATGCTTTTGCGGATCATAATATTGCTTTAAGTGTAGGTGTCGGAGGCGCTTTTGGAACTAGAAATTCTCCTTCAATTACAAATTTAGCATGGCAGCCACATTTTATGTGGGATGGTGGTGTTAATCACTTGGAAATGTTTTCAATTGCACCAATAACCAATCCTGTTGAAATGAATGAAACAATTGCCAATGTAATTGCTAAATTAAATAATTCCTCATATTGGAAAAAGCAGTTCAAAAAGGCTTTTGATACAGATTACATCACTGATCAACAGTTGTTTTTAGCCTTAACTCAATATATGTTACTTATTATTTCTGATAATTCACATTATGATAAAGTAAAAAGAGGAGAGGCTATTTTTACAAATGAGCAACAAGCAGGCTATAATCTTTTTTTACAAAAGTGTGCCTCTTGTCACCAAGAACCATTGTTTACAGATTATTCATTCAGAAATAATGGACTTGATTTAGTATCAACAGATGAAGGTCGTTTTTTAATTACGCAAAATGAAAGCGATAAAGGAAAATTTAAAGTTCCGACTTTGAGAAATGTACTATTGACATATCCTTATATGCACGATGGACGGTTTTTTACTATAGATCAGGTTTTGGAACATTACAATAGTGGCATAAAGCAACATGCTAATTTAGATCCTTTATTAAATGCTGGACTACCGTTAACATCAGAAGATAAAAAGAATTTAAAAAGATTTTTAGAAACATTAAATGATTTCGAATTGATTGGAAATAAAATTTTAAGTGAACCGAAATAATAAATTAATAACTAGATTTGAGTACGATCACTTAAAAATCAATTATATGTATTTTAAAACGCTTATTTTTTCATTGTTTTTTTATAATTCATTTTCTCAGATTAACGTTTACAAAACAGAATCGAAAAGCACTTTTGAAATTTTGAATAATTTAAAAGATGACAAAATATATTCAAAAAAATCAACTTCAATTTCTGATATTATTTTAACGATTAAGGGTAATGAAGTTTATCAGAAAAACAATAAATTATTCAGTTCTGATATGATTTTTAATATAAAGGATGATAAGTACATATACAACGGCAGTTCTTTTATGAGTAAGGATATTTTATATACCATTCAAAACAACAAGATTTACAAAGGTAATACTACTTTATTAATGAATTTAATTGCAACAATTGAGGATGGGAAGGTTTATAAAGGCAATTTAACAAATAGGAATAATTTACTCTTTTTAATTGATGGATCTGTATCTACAACTGAACTTATTGCAATTTGTTATGTAAATAATTTATTGAAATTTAATGATTAATTGAGCAATTTAATGGGTTTTGTAATTGTCGGTATTATTTTTAATTGGCAATCTATTTTTAAAGTGTTTGCATTAATACAAACACTTTAAAAATAGTAGTTTAATTAGTTGCTATATTAATCCAATTAAGCTGGCATTTTGGACATATCCATAAAGAACACTTCCCAAGTATGACCATCAAAATCTTCAATTGTACGTTGTACCATAAAACCATAATCTTTCATCTCGTTCGGTTCGATTCCACCTGCTTCTAAACCGTTTCTCATTACTTCATTCACTTCATCAATATTATTGAATGATAGTGAGAAAAGTCCTGCAATTTTATTTTTCGTATCGGCAATTGGCTTGTCTGTAAAAGATTTGAATTTATCATGTGATAATAACATTACATAAATGTTCTCACTCCAAACCATACATTTTCCACTGTCATCCGAAAATTGAGGATTATTAGTAAAACCTAATGCAGCGTAAAATGATTCTGATTTTTGAACATCTTTTACAGCTAAATTGATGAAAATTTGTTTCATTGTAATTGATTTTATTAAAGTTAAGCTACGATTACAAGTTTTTGATTTTAAATTAAATACGTTTAATAATAAAAAGCATTTAAAATTTAGACCATTAAACTTATTCTAAAATTAAAAAAATTATTTTATCAAGTTTAACTTTAAGTGATTTTGTCAGTAGTCGATTTTAATCTCGTGTTAATGTGTTTAATTTGAGTTGATTAAAGTTTGTTTTTTTCTGTTTTTGAAATGCAAAAAATCTTACTTACTTATTAATTAATGGCTTAATCCATTTTAAATGGACAAAAAAAGTTATTTTATATAAGTAAATTTCGTTTAATGTTACTATATTGGTCGGAATCGACCGAAATGAACAAAATAAAAATATTTCAACTATTATTTTTAACTATTCTCCCATTGGTAATGGGAGCATTAATTTATATCATTTCACGAACCAATTCAAATTATTTTTTAGAGTTTTTATCAATTGATAATGAGAAGATTAATTTTCCTGGTGTAATTAAATTCAACATAATTGATGGTTTATGGGCTTTTTCAATTTCATCATTATTACAAATTATTTGGAATTGGAAATTTGAAAAATCTCTTCTACTATGGTTTATTATTTTAATCGTAGTTTCAATCTATTTTGAAATAAATTTTGGAACGTTTGATCCTATAGATATTCTTTTTATTTCTATCGGGCTGATAATTCCGCTTTTAATTACCACAAAAAATAACTTAAAATCAATTTATTATGAACAAAAAGTACCTTAAATTTTCAAAACATTTTTTTGCAGGAATTTCAATTTTAATTTTTTCATTGATTAGTATTGCCACAAGTGAGAGTGAGAGTGATAAATCAAAAACAGAGTCTAAATCTGTTGAAAATACTCAAAAGAACAATTGGACTTATTCAGAAGATACTGATAAAATGGAGGGTACAAAAATCTTTTATGCATCTACCACATCTACCAATACGGTTGAATTTGATTTCCCATACGATGGAGGTTCTAATTTTGGTATTGTAGTGAGAAATTATGAAGGAAAAAATGAAGTTTTAATTTCTGTATCTAAAGGACAATTTATGACAAGTATAGGAGGGAGTGAATCGGTGAAAGTTAAATTTGATGATGAAAAACCAGAACTATACTCATATAATTCTGCAGCAGATGCTAGTAGTGATTTAATATTTTTAATAAATTCTTCAAAGTTTATCGAAAAACTAAAAACGGCTAAAACAGTTATGATCGAAACTACTTTTTTTAATTCTGGGAGTCAAATTATGGAATTTAATGTTGATGATTTTCATTGGGAAAAGTAATATGAAAGAAGTCAGATTGTGCTTAATATAGATTTATGAAAATTACAAAGTCAAATCTTCCGGAAAATTCTATTGTAAAGTCAGAATCTAGTTTCGAGTTTATTGATGGATTTAAAGGCAGGTTTGTTGACAAAAATAATGAAATCAATATTCAAACAATAGGTAAATTATTTTTCACTACTGGTCCAAAATGGATTGATAAACTATTCAAATTTCGGAATAAGATTGTGAAATTAGTTGGTTTAAAAACTGCTGATAATATTTCAAAAAGACAGCTACAACTTGATAAATTTAAAGGTGAGCCTGGTGAACAAGTTGGACTTTTTAAAGTATTTCAAAGGACAGATAATGAAATTGTTTTAGGAGAAGATGATAAACATTTGGATTTCAGAGTGTCACTTTTTTTAGAACAGAGTAGTATTGAACCTGATCAAAAACAATTGACTATTTCAACCTTAGTGAAATTCAATAATAAACTTGGTAAAATCTATTTCATCCCTGTCAAACCGTTTCACAAAAAGATTGTCCCAACGATGTTAAAAGGAATTATAAAAGAGATTAACAAATCAGCTTGATGAATGACTAAAAGTCTTTAAAATTTAATATAAGTGTTTAATTACTTTTTTGTGCAATTTTAAATAGTTGCTATAAAAAGAGCAATTCAAGATTAAAACATTTATAAAATGTACTATTTAGTGCAATTTTAAATAATTGTATCTTTTAATGCAATTTTTATTAAATTTGAAATAAAAAAGATGATTGCTATATTAACAGGAGATATTATTAATTCTAGAAAGGTCAATCCAGAAGATTGGTTGCCTCAGCTTAAATCCTTTTTAATTGAAATTACCAACAATGAAACAGAATGGGAAATTTATAGAGGTGATAGTTTTCAAGTTCAAACAACTGTTGAAAAGGCATTAGAAATAGCATTATCTATAAAAGCATTAATTAAAATAAATTCTAAAATTGATGTAAGAATTGCAATTGGAATTGGGGAGGTTTCATTTAGAGGAACAAAAATCATTGAATCCAATGGATCTGCGTTTGTAAATTCTGGAGAAGCTTTTGAAAAATTAAAAAATAATACATTAACAATAAAAACACCATTCAATGATATAAATGAACAATTTAATCCTATATTAAAACTTTTATGTTTTACTGCAGATGGTTGGAAACCTGTTACTTCTGAAACTATTTTTTTCTCTTTGATAAATAAAGATTTGCTGCAAAAAGAAATTGCAGAAAAACTAAAAAAAGATAGGACGACGGTAAATAGAGCATTAAAAAGAGGAGGTTATGAAGAAATCATTGAAATTTTAAACTTGCTAAATAAAAAACTATCTAAATGTATCAATTAGCACTATTATTAATAACCTCTCATTTACTTGGTGATTTTGTTTTTCAAAACAACAAAATGGTGAATGATATTTACTTTAAGCGATTTAAGTCGAAGTCATTATATATTCATGGACTTATTCATTTTGTATTAATCTTACTCCTTTCCGGATTCAAGACAGCATATATTTTTCCTGCATTCTTACTGGCAATATCACACCTACTGATTGATATGTTAACGAAACTTTACCTAAGAAACAAAGTTAAAGACATTACAAATTTCTTCATCGATCAATCGTTACATTTGCTGTCAATTTTTGTATTCATTTCTTGTTTTTATACATATAAAATAAATTATTCGGAATTATTAAATCTTAAAAATCAAACTCTTTTTATTGCATTGATATCAATAACTTTTGTCTCTTCAATTATCATCAAAAAGGTTATCGATTTCTTTGATTCTAATATTTCTACTTCAGGTTTAAAAGATGCGGGTAAATATATAGGTATGCTTGAACGAGCATTTGTTTTTCTATTTGTTATTAATAATTTTTGGGAAGGAATCGGATTTTTATTAGCCGCAAAATCTATCTTCAGAATTGGAGATTTAAAAGATCCCAAAGATGTTAAGTTAACAGAGTATATTCTTATTGGTACTTTATTAAGTTTTGGATTGGCAATAGTGATTGGTCTAATTTATTTAAAAATGATAACTTACATTTGAACAATTTAAAAACATCAAAATAAATATGAAATCAATATCTATCCTCATTTTTTTATTTGCTGTATTTCAATCTTTTGCTAGTCAATACAAAGCACGTAATTTCTCAAATAATGATACACCTATAAAGTATTGGGATATCAATCAATCTAAAGACACGCTAGAAAAAAATAAAATACCAGCACCAACAGATGAAATCGTTGATGAATTTTATCAGGCAATTTTTGACAATAATAGTGAAAAAGTAAGTCAAATGTTGAGGACAAATTTCCCAGCGAATTATGAACCAAAAAATAAAATCCATCCTTTACAAGCCTTAATTTGGACATCAGACAATCTCGATTTGATGAAACTTTTTGTAAATGGTGGAGCGAATATTACAAATAAAGATAATCCATTGATATTAATTGCTGTAGAATATGGCAGATTAGAAATTTTAAAATATTTAGTTGAGAATGGTTCAGATATTAAAGATAATGAGTCATTTAACAAAGCAGGATTTTATCAGTTTTATGAAGGAGCAAAATTTTTATTATTAAATGGGGCAAATCAGGAAATAGGGGACATTAGAGGTAAATTATGGTTTTTTGAACAAGCAGTGATTAAATCAGATTATGAAGCTTTAAATACATTAAATCTCACGATTGATGAAATCAACAACAATAATTGTCAAGGAGAAACAGCATTAATAATTGCAATAAAGAAAAATGATATTGAGATGGTGAAATATTTATTAAATAGAAATGCTGACAAAAAGAAAGCCGAAACGTTTGATTGTGGAGATGAAATTTATCTTGGAAAAACACCACTTCAAATCGCAAAGAAAAACAACTTCAAACAAATTGTTCAACTATTAGAATAACAAGTAGATTAAAAAAGAAAAGAGTCGTAAATATTCAAACAAAGACTATTTGAAATCAAAAAATATTGCTAACAATTAAATTTTTCATTGATGAATCCTAAAACTGGGAAAATTCATTTTACGCCTAAAGCATTACTTAAAAATCCATTAGGATTAGTTATTTTATTACTACTTTTTCTGTTTTTCAGTAACGTATTCACAATGTGGGGTGAGGCTTTTAGTGGTAATATTCCCTACGGAAGTCAAGAGAATTTTCAAACTTATAATGGAGAATTTAAACATACATTGATTTTATCAAAATTTACAACAGCCGAAGAAGAAATAGAAGAATTGACCAATAATTTTGAAACATTTAAAAAGGACAATCCAGAATTTGAGAATTTAAAGTTGTACAGAACAAGTAACTATTACAATATCAAATGGTGGATGTTTTGGAAATGGTATAGGTATTTTGAAACTGGACACATTCGACAATATCCGTATTTAGATACTAAATAAATTGAGGTAAAATATTTTTTTTGACAAAGTAAATACTGATTACTGCTCACATTCAACTGTAATAAAATCTTCTTTTTCTTCATCATATTCAATACAAGTCTGTTTAATCAATACCATTTTATTATTAACAACTTTATATTCTGCATTCATATGATTTCGACCAGCACAACATTGATTGTGTTCATAAATTCGCTTTGCTTCATTGTCAAATTCTAAAGAAGTCCCACTAAATCCACTTTCAAAGTATTGATTGGTATTTTTATTATATAAGAAATAAATACTTGAAGTATTAGGACCAGCATAGCTTTGTTCAAAAACTGAGAAATCTTCAAGTCCATCAAAGTTATAATCGCCAACACTTATGTTATTCAATCCCCAAAGTTGACATTCTAAATCTATTTTCTGAATGAGTTTATCCGTTCCTTTTTCGATAACCTTAACTCCAGATACATAAGCAAAAAAATCATCTTTTGTTTTGGAAATAATCAATTTAAAGTATTTATCTTTTAATGAATTAGGTTGAATGATTTCTCGATTTGACCACTCAGAAGTATCTCCATACTCAATATCAAAGTTTTTAGTTAATGTAATTTTTAGTTCCTTATTTGAAATTAAATCTTTCCAAATTCCTACTAATTTATTGCTTTTAGGATCAAAATTATCGAATGTTAATGTTGCTTTATCTTTATTCGCAGCATCCTTTTCGTATAGTGTCAATTTATTTTCCTTGATATCTCCATTTATTTCAATTGGTTCATCATACTTTGAATAAGCGTAAATTGCTCTGGCATCGCCATCTGAATATATATATGTTACTAATTCAATTGGATATTTATCAATAAATCCTGTGTAACTTGTTTGTCCAAATAAATTGAATGAGGTAAAAAGGAAAGCAAATAATTGAAAAAAATATTTCATAAAATAATTGATTAATATTTTTCTTAAATGTTAGTTTTTTGAATTCTAATTGGTCAATTATATGTTAAATATGTTCCATTTTGATTTAACAGCATTTGGATTTATTTCTTTTATCTTATCATAAAATAATGCGAAATTTCTATTCCAAATGGTATAGTTATGTGCAAATTTAAATACAATTTCTTTATTATTATCTTGAATAATTTTCACCTGCCAAAGCCGTCTATTATTTATTGTTAAACTGGTTTTACTTATTTCAGTAATATCAATAAGTTTAAAAGTTGCAATTTGTTTTTCATTATTAATCGCATAAAAATGCTCATTATCAAAAAATAATTCATCATCACTTATTAATTTTCTCTCAAGTCCAAATAGAAAAGGTCGAGTTGAAATTTTATTAAGTTGAGTATTCAAATTCACAACCTTTGAATACTCAACCACATTATTTTTAGGCTTAAAATTTTTTAGATTTTTTTTATAAAATACGCTAATTATGAAAATTGAAAAAATAAAACTTAAAATTAGGATGTAATAAATAAAAGAATTACCCAATTTTTCCATATTTAAAGTTAAAGTCAAAATGATTGAAAAATATAATAAAGTAGGGATTATTATTCTTTTTATCATCTTATATTTATTTTAACTTTATAAACATCATATTTTTCCTAAAACTTAAACTAATTTTTAGAAGAAGCTTTTGTTATTGTCTAAATTAGATATAAAAATTCAATTATCTATTTAACAAAAAGAAACTTTAAAATTCGAATTAAAATTGTTCGTCAGTTAGTTCTTTGTTGACCATACTACCCGTGAGCCCACCCGCAGCAACGGCCATGGAAACGGAGCGCATCATTGCTGAGTTATCTCCACAAGCAAATATTCCTTCAATTGAAGTTTTTTGAAAATTATTGACTTTGATATAACCATGTTCTGTCAGTTCGCAACCTAATGAGATAGGAATTTCGCAATGCTGCTGAAATGGAATAGAGGTATAGATTGCTTCAAAATCCATCTTAGTTTCGTCTTTAAAAATTACATTTTTCACATGACCGTTTTCATGTTCAATCTCAATGATTTCATTTTCAATAATCTGTATTTTGTGTTTTTTTAATTTAGCTAGCTGTGCTTCAGTGAATTCAGATTTACCAGAAGTCAAAATGGTAATGTCATTTGTTAAATTTTTCACTAAAGAAGTTACATGCATTGCTTTATCTCCGTTAATGAAGATTCCAGTTTTTTTATTTTTAAATTCATAGCCATGACAATATGGGCAATGGATTAACGTAATACCCCAACAATCTGAAAAACCTTTTATGTTCGGCATCAAATCCTTTATTCCGGTTGCAAAAATTAGTTTTTCTGCAGTAAACACTTCTCCAGTATTTGTTGTAATTGAATATCCGTTATCGATTTTTTGACCACTTGTTGCTAATCCTTCAAAAAATTGAACTGTATCATATTTCAAAACTTGTGACTTAGCCTTTTTAGTTATTTCAATCGGTTTTTCACCATCATGTGTGATGAAATTATGTGAATGTGGAGTTTGACGATTGCAAGGTAATCCACTATCAATAATTAATACACTTCTGTTGGATCGTCCTAATGCCATTGCGGCAGAAAGTCCTGAATAACTTCCACCAACGATGATAACATCAAAGTTTTTATTATCTATCATATTATTATATTTTATAAGTGCTTTTAAAGGAAATGGTAATAGCAAAGAGGTTACAGCAAATCCACTTAGTTTTATCATTTCTTTTCTTCTCATCTTTTTTACAAATGTAATTTAAAAACCTTAACTGCAACATTGTTGCATTAATTTATTTTAAATTTGGTTTTAGAAAAGAATTTTAAAATTATAGTTCAAAAAATATGAACAAAAATGGAATATTTAAGTTGTTAGCAAGTAGAGAAAAGATAGTGATACTTTAGTTGGAATGGGTTTAAGTTGTTGTTATATAATTGTTTTTTGGATATTTATCGTTTTCATGAGGATGGATTGATACCTCAAATTGCAACAGAAGATTAAGTTTCTGCTATTCCAGCAACATTTGTTATTTGGCCATTTACAAATTTAAATTCAAGACCGTGTTCAGTGTCTAATTTATAACGAATTGTTAGCTTAATTGTCTGGTCATCCAAAACCCTCAAATTCAAAATATCTTTAATGTAGTCATTATGTTTGTGTACATAATCAATATTTAATGCTGGATTTCCTGATTTGTCAGGATTTTCATAAAAATGTGCATATAGTTTCAAATATCTTTCAAAGGCTTCTTTTTGAATGTTTAACAGATTCGTTTCAATATTAGTCAAGAAGTCAAGGTAAGTCTGTGAAAATTGTGCCAATTGTAAATTTGTTGGAGGCTCTTCAATTTCCTCTCCTTCTTCGTCAAATTCCTCTCCTAAAAACACCTCAATGTTTTGTTCATTAAAAAACAGATGTGAAAATGTTACGTCAGATGAAAAACCAGCCCAACTTTGTTCAACTTCTCCCCAATATTGATGTCTAGTCATTGTTAAATTATTTTAATGAGTTAGTTATTTAATTTTCTTAAGATGTTCATCGTAAAGTCCAATTAATAAACTGTTACCATTTTTGTCAATTTTCAGACCTCCGAATTTTGCTTTTTCATATTTATCGGCATGTCCTTCTTGAAAAAAGAAAGATTCAGCTCCAATGTTGATATTCCATCTGTCTGATAATGTAAATTTAATCAGATATTCATCTTTATTCAAAGGAGTTACATCTTGTTGAAGCCTTACTCTTTGAGCTCGATTCTTTTCATCAAGCTTAACAACACAATAGCCACGTTTGGGTAAGTTCTCTAGATCAATTCCTTCCGAAATTCCATATCTTAATTCCATGTAATCACCTTGCATTAAAGAACGAGGATCGACTGGAGCTAGTTCTAACAAAACCAATTGCCCGTCATTTAACAATTCTTCTTTCTTAAATATAGAATGATTAAAATAAATCAACAAAAGAGCAAGGTTTCCGAAGATGATAAACCATTTATACTTTTTCATTTGATGTTGTTTTTTTATTGATAAACAAATAAAGTGTTATAAAAAGCACACCAGTCAACATTAACAGAATAGACTTAGTGAGTAATGTTAAATTCAGGTCGTAATAGTATCTTGAAAGAAAGTAGATAAATGAGATGATTCCCAATACAAATCCAGTTTTATGATTCACCCAAAAGCACAATAAAATAATGAGGATTGATCCAGCAATTGCAGGAGATAATGCTGTCGGTAATAAGGAAAGAATCGTTAAAACATAGACACTAATGATATGCTTTATATCTGTAATATTTAAAACAGCTAACAGTTTTGAAATAATGAAAATAATAGCAGTAATAATTACGATAGAGGAGAGCCAGTTATAATCAAGTGTTAATGACATGTAACTTTTTCTACTCAGGAATATTAACCCAGATAAAAATGAGAAAACCAATCCAATTCTTACAGGATTGTATAGTAATGATTTGATTTTTAATTTGGTAATTATTGTGGCTTCTTTTAGAAAGTAAAACGTCATTAACAAAGTAAGAATTGAAACGTAGATATGAAAAAGATTGAATTTTTCGTTGATAAAAATTAGTGATAAAATACTTCCATTAATAATTAGCACTGATACAAAAGTAAGGATGTAATTATGTGCAAAACATAAAACACCTAATGCAACAAAAATGAATCCGATTATTATTGAATTAGCCTCAATTTTAAATTGATCACAACCAATTCCAATTAGAACAAATCCAATGATATAAGCAGAAACGCTGAATGTATCAATACTAATGTTATTTTGTTTGTGGTTTATCAAAACAGAACCACTAATAAGGAAGCTTCCTAGTATTATCATTCCAATTTTAGATTCATAGAATCCAGAAATAAAAATAAAAACTAAAAAAGCAATACTCGCTAAAAGACCACCGATAATAGAAAGTATTTTTATAGTTAAAGTCTGTTTTTTGTTATCTTTCTGATACGATGAAATGATAGCTTCTTCATCGAATTGTAATGATTTATCTTCCGAATTTTGAAAATAATCCATTAGCCCTTTAATTTCTTCTTTATTTTTCATTTAGCCATTTCTTTTGAAGGTTAATCAAATTTATGATGGTCAATGTAACACTAGCAATAATGAAAATGCTGATAAATAAAAACATCACTTCATCATTTGATGCTTTTATGATTAAACCTATACAGATAATAATGAGACTAAACGGAATAATTGCAAGATAAAAACTACTTTTAGTTTTTAATCCATGCCATATTCCTAAAGCGTAAGTTATCGTTGCTACACCTATCAAAAATAAGAATGAAATTTGATACTGTTCGAAAATCCCAATATAAATTCCAATTGTTGAATAGCCAATGGCTGCTAATGCAATACAATATAAAAACCAATTTGGAAGCTTGTGCTTACCCCATAATATAGCTGAAATTAACACAACTATATTTAAGCTAAAAAGTAAAGTAAAAACAAAAACATCTGACCAATCTTTGGCAACTTGTTGTGAATACAAAATTAAAGTTACATTGATTAATAAGATATAAATTAACCACAAAGGAGCGAAATTTGAAACAATTGCCCATAAAGTTACAAATATGGTCCAGGCTAAAAAGAAGTCGTAAGAATTTGCTCCTGTTTGATAAATTTGTCCAAAAACTGCAAATAAAACACCAACCAAAACCGAAGCTCCTGTGAGAATAATGTTTCGGGTAGTATCTCTTATTTTTGGTAAAAGCAATAGGGTAGTCGCAACAATTAACAACCCTTCGATTAATCCAATTTTGATGGACTTATGAAGATCAGCCCAATTGTATGCGAAAAAAAACAAAATTCCAGAAACAGTAAAACCAACTCCTAAACTAATAATAAACAATCGAATGAATTTCTCCCACGACTGTTTGTCATTATAGACATTGTCTTGCAAAGCTTTTGCAATTTCCGTTTCTTCTAAATTACTAAATCTGTTGAGTATGTGAATATCTTCTCGTTCCATTAGTTTTCTTGGATGAAGTTGAATAAATTGTAGTTGACTCGTTATTTATTAAGGCTTAAATTAATATAAATATGTTACAACAAATTTAAAGCTATTTACAATGATACTTAAAAAAGTAATGCTACTTATGATTTTTTGTGTAATGAAATTTTTAATTCGGATACTTACTTTATATATTCATATTTTAAGTCAGTATATGAAAAAACTTTTCCTTTGTCATTAACATGTTCAATTTTAATTAATAATCCTTTTCGATTTCTATAGTAGATAACTGAACTTTTAGTAAATTCATCTAAGTCAATCCTTGCAATTCTATCTTTTCTATCATATCTGTTTTTTATTAAATGTGGTTTATCTTCTTTATAGAAATACGATTCAATTAGAGATAGTTGTCCCTTTTTATTATAAATCCCAATTGTACTATCACAAGCAATAATATCTTCATTCCAAACTTTGATTAAGTTGCAATCACTATATATTAAGGTGTTTTTGTTAGGGTGATAATAATTGAAAAAACTATTTATCTTCTTATTTTTAATAATAAGTTTCTGATTTTAGTTTATTTTGTTCATCATAAATGTAAATAATACTATTGTTTTGAAAATTTATTGAATCTAGATTTCCTAATTTTGAATAGTAAAAGTATGTATTAGAAGTTGAATCATTTATAACTTCTTCTATTGTAACTATTCTATTTAGAGAGTCTTTAATGAAATTTCGTTTTGGATATTGAATTATCTTTCCTTGAAACTCGAATTCATACAATTTATCAGTATCATCATAAAAGTAGTAAACAGTATCATTTGTTTGTTCTGAGGGAACTCCTTGACATTCCTTGATTAAATTACCTTTACTATTGAATTCTAAATATCTGAATTGATACATGACACCTAAACTATCAAAATCGGAAACTGTATATGATTTTATTCCCATTTCTACTGATACTCTTTCAAGATTATTATCAAAAAACAAAGTATCATATGGTTCTTTCCAAATTTGAGAAAAGACAAATACGGATTGAAATAACAACATTAAAAATAGTATGTACTTCATTGAGTAAATTTCATAATTACTAATTTATTATCTTTTTCAATTACTTCCTATATCGACATTAATCATCAAATTTGAAAATTTCGTTTTCATTATCAAATAGATACTTTAGACATTTTTCAAATTCTTTTTTAATTGTTAAGTTCAAATACTGCTTCCAATCAGGCTCAATTTCATTCCTTTTGAAAGCAAATAATGCCAAAGCATAAGCCCATTCTTCAACTTTCAAATACCCCATACTACTAGCCACCCAGCGATCAGTCTGAGTTTTAAATTGGAAAGAAGTATTTGCATTAAAAATTCCAAGACCAAAAAAAACGGTTGCGAAATCTGTAAGCATTTCATCATTTTGATCTAATTCCTTTTCTCCAAGCAATTTTACATGTGCAAGTTCGTGAGCTATTGTAGCTATTAATTTATCAGGGTTTTCTAATAATGTCGCATCAATTGAAATATGATACCTATCATTTATTTTTTCAGGATGATATATCCCAGCTGCTTCAGGAATTGAAGGGTCTGATTCAACAAAAAGGGTTTCATACCCCATGTTTATTTCTTTGATACCATTGTCAAAAAAATCGAGTTCAACCTCATTGTAATCTATTCGCATATTTAAACAAATGATTTTCAATGTTTCAAATGCGACATTTTGGCTTTTGTCCCAAAGTATTGGAAAGTCTTGTTCAACAGGAACTAAAATCTTACGTTCTTCAATTTTTGGATCAGGGAATTCTTGAATAAACCATAATAGATTATTTTCAAAATATTTCCTTAACTCTTTATCAAGAGGTTCATATTTTTTATTTGATTTTAGAAATTTAAACATTTTTTCTATTTCAAGTATTGTATTAAGTTCAATCTGCTCAGTATGACTATAAATTTAGATTTATTCTTTAAATCCAGTCGAGTTTTTAGCATCAATAATAAATAGTATTCTATCATTAGTTTTATTTAATTTATCTTCTATTTTTTTGAGTTAAAGAAAAGCTAATAGTCTTTTATTTGAATTTTATTTAACTACTCAACAACTCCTAAAACGTTAAAAGCTTGTTTAGTGGCGTCTAAACGGATGGACGTAAAGTTATTCATGTCCGTTTTTTCGGTTGAATTTATATTAACAGCAAAAAAGTATACTTTCTCATTTTTCTCTAAATATCCCACATACCAACCAATATTTTCGTCTTGAATTACTCCCCAACCAGTTTTTCCACTTAAAGAGTATTCAGGAGTTTTCTCAATTAACATGATTTTTTTCATAACATCAAGTGTCGTTTCCTTGATTGGTAACTTTGAAGAATAGAACCTATTTAGAAACTCAATTTGCTGTAATTGACTTATTTTAGATTCACCAGTCAGCCAAAAATCATTTACAGTTTCATTATTGAAAATCATATTTTTGTATTCTAGTTTCTTCAAATATTTCTTCATTCGCTTAGTCCCAATGTTTGTTGCAAGTTCTTGATAACAAGGTACACAAGAAACTTTGAAGGCTTCTTTTAATGTTAGGTCTTTTTCCCAAGTAGACATTCTTCTTTTTTCACCGTTCCATTTAAAGACAGTATTTTCATCTGACAAAATGCCTAATTCTAAACCAATTATTGAGTTGGGGATTTTAAACGTAGAAGCTGGAATGAAACCTTTATTTGCTCTGATAAAATCATTGGAATAATAAGTGTTTTCTTTCGAATCGAAAATAAGAATTGAGCCTTCTACATTAAAACTGTCGAGTAGGGAAGCAAACTTCTTTTCGTGAATATAGTTTTGTTGACTGTTTAATCCGAATAGATTTAGCAGAAAAGAAAATAGTATGAATCTTTTTATTTGCATTGACTTATTGTTTTAATTGATTTCCATTCATGTTCAATATTTTCCATTAAAACTGCATTATCAAATTGAATTGTCCCCTCTGGAAATATTGTTTTGTCATCAAAAAAGCTTGATTTTAAATTGGTCACATTTAAGGGTGTCACTTCCCAGTTGTAAGTTTCAAGTTTTAAACCATCAAAACCGTTTCCGTTTGGTGAATATCCAATTGACCCCCTTTCGAAAAAATCGGAGAGTTCTTCAATTGTTTCAAAAATTGAATTTTCGTTTAACTGTTGAGCTCTTTCAGCATCTATTTGGATAGTAGTATTATCGGAACTTGTGAAATCCAAATGAAATTGATTGACAGTTTCTTCAATATTAAATTTTGCGAAATAATGTTTCCCAGGGAATAGTTTGCCTCCAACAATTGCATTTAATCTTAGAGAAGTATCTCGTCTAGGTATAAAAACACCTTCTTTTATCACTCCATTTTCTTCCCATTCAACGGCAATTCGGTGAGCTCCATTCTCAGAATTTACACCTAAAAAATTAGGGAATCCTTTTGGTTTAATGTGTTTTAATCTTATTAAACAAATTCCAACGATTGCTTTTCCTTTATACAACTTTGGTCTGAAAGGTTTAGGAAGTATTTTTTCAACATATTTAGGCTCTGTTGTAAAATTAACAAGCATTCGTCTTTCAATAATTCCGTGAATTGTTGGTATTTTCATTTTTTTGAATTTAATAGTTTGTCACATCTTACCTATTTTTTTAGTTTAATCTCATTTTCAATATTGGATAATCTTTTCCTAAACTATCTTTTTCTGTTCTTCCATAAACTTCAAAACCATACTTCTCATAGAATTTTATAGCAGGAATATTTTGTTCATTTACATCAACTTGATTAATATTTTGATGTAAAACCGAAAAGTCAATTAGGTCTTTACCAAATCCTTTTCCAATACTTTCAGGTTCTATGAATAACATTTCAATTTTATTTTCCTGTACTCCAATAAAACCAACTATTTTACCTTTTTCAACCTGACAAAAAACATTCAATTCTTCGAAGTTAAAACTTTGTAATAGTACTTTGATTTCAATAAAATCATCATGACTCAAAAAACTATGGGTCGCCAATACTGATGTTTCCCAAATGGTTAGAATTTCATTCTTATTTTCAGGTTTATATTTTATTATTTCAGTATTCATTGAATTTTAATTGTTATTTGTTATTTGCTAAAATGATAGTTAATCATTTGATGAAACTATCTATTTAACTTACACGATATTTTATAATTAGTTAGTTATTCTATCAACAGTTATCACTCTAAAAGTATATGAATTCACTGTGACTTTAATGTTATTTTCAGTGTTTGAAATATAGTAATTTTTACCGATTTTTTCAAAGTTACTAATTGGTGTCTCTTTGATTATTTCAGAAATGCTGTTTTCGATTTCTACTTTTGATAAATTGCTGTTTAATTTTTTATTTATTCGTCCGTAAACAAGTTCAGTGTAACAAATATTTATTAGAATCTTATGTTTGTCGATGCTCATTCGTTTATCTTGTTTGATTATATTTTGCTTTTAACATAAATGTTTTAAAACGCTGATATTTAATTTTAAATAAAGTCTTAGTTAAATATTTAGTTTAGGATTTAAAGTGTAAAAAAAATATCTTATTATAGAAAAATTAGCTCATATTATTTCCATTCAATTTTGTTAAACGAGCTAGTTCGTCAAATTCAGCTGTTATTGTCTTTTCATTATTCGTTGCTGTTAGTTTTAAACCATTTTCAGTGATTGTATAACCTCTATCTGTTAGATAACTTGTCAATGCATGGTTATGATTCATCTCGAATTGTGAAATCAGTTGAGGAAAAACTGTTAATATTCTTAAATGATTTTCTTCACGAGATTTATCAACTTTTTCACTCTTGATTGTCACAACCATCGCACCCTGTCCATAGTCAGCAATGTAATAGCCACTCGAATTGAACATTCCTGAAGCAATAAGTCCAATTAAATGTAAATCGTTAATGGTTGCATCAAATTCACTGTTTCTTAATAGATTAATTTCATTTTCTTCTCCGTATTTCTTTAGTTGAAGTGACTGATTAGTAATGCTTTCAGAAAGACCAGATTTTGAATTGGTCCAAGCCCAAAGCCAAGTTTCAGAAGAATGAGAAAATGTTCCTAAAACTTGAATCGGCAGCACAATCGTATCTCCAAAATATATTTCCTCTTTTGAAATATCTACGTTCCAATTGTTATCTCCAATATACTCACCAAAATCAATTTGCTTTTCCAATGCAATACCACCAAAACGTTGAATAAGTTCTTCTTCCGTTTTACAATTGATTAAATGCTGTTCTGGATTTATTTCATTCGATTGATCATTATTTTCTTTTTGTCCAAACATTTTATTAAATATTCCCATTGTATTTTATTTTTAGTTTTAAAATTCATCTTTTCAATTTCAAAAAATATTGGAGTTTGAACTAAAAAGGTTTAATCATTTTATAAAGTCAATGAAAAAACTAACTCACAATTTCAATTTTGAATAATTGTTACTAATTCCTGAACTTTGTACCCCCATTTTTTATATATACTATTGTTTTAGATAGATTTTCTGTTTTTTCAAAATCTTCATCACCTTCATAATATTCAACATCTGAAATTTCATCAAGCAAATCGTTACTGGTCATTGTTTCTTCTAAATTCCCATTTTCATCTTCGATTGAATTAAACGAGAATATATTGTTAGAAGTGATTGTTTTGTTGGAAATGATGGAGTGGCCATAGTCTAAAATTGTATTTGTTTTAATATTTCCTTCCACATTTAAGGTGTAGTCACAAAGAGAATCACCTAAAATAACATTTTCAACAATTAAATCACCAGTGATGAAAATACTGGATAAAGTAATTAAATTTTTACATGAAACATTTCCAAGTACAATTAATAATGACGCATCTACACCTTCACAATCTTCAATTAAATTATTAACAGTTAGATCACCGTTAACAATGCAAACATCATTGCCAATTGCTAAATCTTCAAAATTAGAAACATCAGAAAACAGAATAATATTGATGTCAGAAATATCTATGAATGCTCTTAATTCATCAATAATCTCTTCATTTAAAGATGATTTTTTGGTATTAATTAAATTAATTGCTTCTTCTAGTTTAATTTTTACTGGTTCTTTCATGTTTTATTAATTTATTCTTGTCAAGGTAAACCTTATAGATACTACAAACGATTACTTCGGAAATGTAATAAATCTTGTACTAAAGGTATAATTATAAATTTATTAAAATTAATGTTATTGCAATATTTAGACATTCCATCTGTCAAAATTTGTTTTAAATCATCTTTGGATATTGTCAAGTCATTTTTAATATGTGTGATAATCGAAGTATTGTAGTTATTTTTCATTTTCACTTTGATAATTATCAAACCAATCATTCATCACATTATTTAATTGTGATTGTATTATATAGTCCTCTTGTTTAATTGGTGACTGTCGCACAGTAATTTGACCTGTAATCACATGATAAACTCTACTTGAAATAACTATAAATATTGGTTGATTAATTTTAATATTTTCAAAACTTTTAATCGTTTCAAAAAACATTTTTTCCAATCCTTTTAAATCAATTTCTTGGTGTGTTAAATAGAAATCAAAATCTGCATTAAGTTGTTCATTCATCTGTTGAGACTCTGATTGTGTGATGATGTTTTGATCTTCTAATTTTTTCAAGTCATCAGCTAGGTGAATTCTATTTAGATTGATTATTTCTTCTATTTGACTTTTCTTTTCGGTACATGAATTTAAAAAGGCAACAAGAATCAAAAACAATATACTTTTTTGCATAAATTTCAGTTTTTGTGAATTTTGTTTTATTAACTTTTATATTTTTTCTTCCAAAATTGCCACCATTTCTTTGGTTGAAAATAAATGATTTCTCCAATCATAACATCTGGTTTCTCAATTAATAAGTTTGTAACAGGGAGTTCATTTTTATAAATTATTCTATCTGTTTGTCCTTCAAAACCGTATTCAGTATCTACCAGCAAAACGATTTCTTCATTTGAGTAATCCGTTGGAATGATAAAAGTAAAATGTCCTAAAGAATCTGTTTCAGTTTTCAAATCTGTTCCTTTTATCTCTATGACTACATTCGGAATTGGTTTTTTTGAATCTTCTTCAATTAAAGTTCCTGAAATTATATTTTTTATTGAATCGCCAGGAATAGAATATAGTTCGCCAAATTGATTTAGCTGTTTTTCCGAATTAAATTGTTGAATAGAATCAACAACATGAACATTGTTTTCCGCTGCATAACTATTTGTTGAATAGATCAATAGGATAGAGGCTGCAATGTTTTGCCAATTGTTTATTTTTGATTTCTCTTTAATGGATATAATTCTATTCATTTGTTGATGACTCAGTCTAGCACAAATAGTATCTTCAGATTTATTCAGGAAATTGATTATTTGTTCGTCTGACCAGTTTTTAAAATCAAAAACGCTCTTACTACATAATGAACAAAATCTTGATTTATCAAAAACTTCCATTTCCGCCCAATTCTTCTTCTTGCAGGGATTTTCGATATTTAATTTATAGTTTGTTTTCATAAAGTAAAAACTGAATTTTTGGGTAATGTAAATGAGCTATAAATGTGAATTAAATTTATCAAATTTATTCATTATTGGTTGAAAGTTTTACTCTGAAGAACAAAGAATTCAAATTTTAAATTTTGTACTTTAATTCTATTTTTTAGTCTGTTTCTGATGCTATTATGCCAATATACCATTTTTTTGTAGGATTATAAATTGTCCAAAAATAGCTTCCCCACCATTCTTTACCAGCATCGAAAACGACGGAACAGTCTGTGTTCCATGTGTAAATTACCAATTCGTTTAAGTCACTGAAAAAGAAATTCAAAAAATCTAACAAATATTTCCCACGTTGATATATTTCTTTTCCAAGGCTTAAACTATAAGGTGGTTCCATTAATGCATGAATGAAATAACCTTCATTGCTTTGATATAATCTTTGATAAATAGTGTCTAATGCATTAATATCTATCTTGTTTTCAGGTAATTCATCTTGATTATATTGAAAATAAGAATTCAACGTATCATTCCCTAATTGCCCTCTAACAAAAGGTTTCATTTCATTCAAGTCAAAATGTGGGCCTAAAAAATGTCTTAAATCCATCTTTTTTCCACTCGAATCTAATAGATTAAAGTCAGTTTTGGCGTAAGTAAAACTATCTCTCTGATTCTTATATGCAACTTTGTTAAAATGAAAATTCCATTGAAAATTTTGTTTCTCTAATGTTTGTCGAGCGGTGATTAAATGTGCGTCGTATTCATCAGGGAATTGTCCTAAATAATTATCTTTAATTTCAAATACTGAAATCCTTAAAGCTCCTCCAATTTTTTCATGAGCTTCTATTTTCTCAGTCAAATTACTGTCACTTATTTCAATAATATTTGTCATTGTATTTGTAAAAGAACTGTTTCTGTATTGATTATTACTTTATATGATTTCATTTTAACTGTTTAGATTATTATTTTCCCAAGTTGTTTTTTTTAATTCAAACCAATCTGTTGGATCACCTTCATAATCAAATGTTTCTTGAAAGTCAAATCCTAATTTAGTCAATACTTTTTTTGAATTTATATTTTTAGGATCTGTTATTGCATAGATTGCATCAACATTCAAGTTATTAAAACCATAGTTCAAAATTGCAATCGATGATTCGGTCGCATATCCTTTTCCCCAATGTTTTTTCTTAAACCGGTAGCCTAGTTCATAAAAATCAGTGTGATTGTTTAGAGGTTGATTAAAATACTTTAATCCTGACCAACCAATACATTCTTTTGTTAATTTGTCTACAACAGCCCAACTAGCAATTCCATTTTCCTCATATTGCTTTTTAAGCATTTCAATTACTTTTTGAATTTCGTCAATGGTTTTTACCGGATTATTTTCAAGATATAAATGAACTTCTGGGTCTGAATCCATTTCGAATAAGTCATTTTCATCTGAATATTCTAACTCTCTTAAAATTAATCGTTCTGTTTCAATTATAATTTCCATCTGTTATACTTTTTTAAACTTTATACAAATTGCTTTACATTCAAAATCATTATTCCGTTTTATCATTACAATATAACTTGTTCAACATAAATGCTATTATCAATACATTGTGGTGTTGATAAAGAGAATAGGAGAGAAGCTGATCTTCATCCTTCATATTCACGATGAAGATACCATTTAATTAACCAATTTTATCTGTAGTTCCCATTATTCCAGATTTTGTATACTATTTCTTCTTCGCTATATTCAAAATAGTTTCCATGTTTATCTTTGTTGCTATTGAAAAGTTTATGATCATATGTTTTGAAATTTAAACGTAAGAAATCATAATAATTTATATAGACTTCAAATTGACCCTTGAAGGAATTGTCATTTTTATTTGGTTCTTCCCAAGTTTTTATTCGTCTTACAATTTCAATTAATTCATCTTTTGTAATGTCATCTACAATTTTTGGATTGGGAAGTGAAATTCTAAAAGCTAATACTTCAGCACCTTCTTCTTCCCACCATTCCCAAAGATTATAATTCGACATATCCTTTCCTGTAAGTTCCATCAGTTTGTTCTCAAGTTTCTGATATTCGACCTTATTTTCATCACCGTTTTCGTCACAATAATCTGTATAATTCAAAATGAGTTTTAAAATTTCTGGGTATAATTTTTCTGCAGTATCAAAGTCTGGTTCTATTTCATTTCTTAATTTCATTTTATCCTCAGTCTTGTGAAATAATTAAGTTAATTCTAACGTTTTCAGATGATTTATTGTAATATTTTACTGTTTCTCTCGATCATATTAGTATGAGTAGTCCCCATTATCTAATATTTTAATAGTTAATTCTTTGGAGTCTTTTACAAATTTATCATAGCCTATTTTTAGATTGTCCCAAAACGAAATTAATTCTTTATCGTTTTTGTATTTGGTTTTATACGTTGTCATATTTTGATCTGTCATTCTAAATGGAAAAATGTAAAATGGAATTTTGGTCTGTCCATTGTTTCGGGCATAAACTGCAAGTAAATAAATTTCTTTAATAAAATTATCAGTCATGGGTAAACATCCAATTGTCACACATGAACCGTGAACGAAAATATCTCCACCTAAATTACTTGCTTTACTTTTTCTTCTGTCGGCAAGATTCGGGTAATTAAGTCCCAATGAAAGATGAAAGCTACTTGTCGGGTTAAATCTGTCGATGTGATAAAAGCCCTCAGGTACTTGTCCATCACCTTGTTTCCTTTTTGGGCCAAGTTGTCCTGAACGAGAACAAACTTCGTATGAAATTATTTTTCTATATGTTGTTTCTTTATTCGCCTTAGCGAAAACTTCAAGAACATCATTGTCTTTGTAGGCTACAAAAATTAAATTTAGATTATTTGATGATAGTTCATTGTCATTTAATTTTTCATCAAGAATTTCCTTCTTTTCTGTTAATGCATTTCTAACTCTTTCATATTTTTTTTGATCTGAAAGAAAGTCTGTTGGAATAGTAAATGAAAACAGTACTACTCCTAAAATGATTATTCTATTTATTTTAAATATCATAAGTTTTAAAATAACGTTTTGGGGTTTTAATTAAAGTTATATGGGTAACCAATTTCCTTTAAATCCTCTTCAAGCTGTTTCCAATCTGCTAGCTCATCAACGATTGTCAAAACCATATTTTTAGTGAGCATTGCCCCATTATAAATTTCTGTTACAATCTCCAAAGGAATTCCACTTTCTACCAAATTTTTGTCAAAATATTCTGTTGCCCAATCAATATAAGTTTGTGGATTTCCATCAAAAATGGTTAACATTTCCTCTGAATTGTCATCAAAATTTTCTATTTGTCCAGCTTGCCATATCTTATCTTCGGTCGTCCATATACAAAACGTTGTTCCAATGGTTTTTACTGGTTCGCCAAAAATAAATTCGTTAAACATGGAAGGCAGATCTTTTGTTAACTTCTGTTTTTCTTGCTGTTGATATTCATGAGCAAATCCATTTATCACACAACCTTCTTTCCTAAATAAAATTAACATTTGGTCTCCAGAACCGTTTCTCATTTCAAAAAACTCTTCATTTTCTGCCCATTTATTGTTGTAGGAATAATAGCGATATTCCCATTCTTGCGAAAATATTGCATCTAAAACAGAAATTGCTTTACAAATCGTTTGAAGTTTTTGTCTTTCAGGTAAATTTAGTGCTTTGGTTGAAATCATTTTTTCAAATCTATTTGTTAATTATTTTCAGACATATAAGTCTGTAATAATCTGATGATTTTCGTCGATCCGTAAGTTTTTGCAATTCGTAAGCCCGAATTGGGGTCAGCACCTGCGTCTAATAATATTTTAATGATTTCAATAGATTCATCTCCATCTTTTCCTCCTGTATTATTATTGCTTTGAATAGAAATATCAATCGCATGTTCTAAAGGATTTAGATTACTCTCACCTTTAAATTCAACATTTGCACCTTTTTCAATTATAAATTTAACGCAATCTATGTTTTCATTTTCAATTGCAGATTTAAGAATTGTATCATTTCTACCACTTGCATTGATGTCAACATTCGAGTTTAAATGAATCTTCAAATAATCAATACGCCCTTCAAATGCTGCTTGACATAGTTTATCAATTGTTTCATCCATTTGATTTTCTAATTTTAATCGTTAAACTAACTTACAAAAATAAAGTGAATATGAAACGTATCTCATTCTGTTATTAAAGAGTTTTAAATTAACTTAAGCACTTTAGTTAATTATAAATAAGTCATTTAATTCAACCTAAGTTAATTATTAATCAATAAGCATTATTTGAGAATCTAAACGTCCAGTAAATTCATTGTTATCAAATGTGATAACGACCTCTTCATTCTTCGTTTCCAAATTGAATCTTACAAGTCCTTCTTTTGAGTAAAAGTATAAATTACCATCACTTTTTTCTAAGTTAGAAACAGGTTTATGTTTTAGCTCAATGATTTTTAACTCTCTATTATCTAAAGAGGTGTAAAATAACATTTTATCTTCTGTATATCCATAAATAGTATTGTCTAAATTTTCAATATAAGCAATATCTCCTTTTATGGTGTTTTCCCAAACAGAGGTTCCATCTTCTGCATTTAAGCAGTAGATTCCGGAATATTCTTTGTTAGATTCTGTTGCTATATAAACGCTGTTGTTTTCAACAAACATTTTCTTGTTAACATTGTAATAGTCACCCTTGTATTCAAAATCCCAAACACGACTCAAATCTTCAGAATGAAGAGCTACTATTTTCTTTTCTTGATCAAATGATGTGATGATAAATTTACCATTTGTGACTAGCTTGCCAAAATTTTGATTGAAATTTACTTGACGAAGTAATTCTCCTGTTTGAGCGTCAAACATGTTTATTAAAGGGTCTGAACTGATATATACATTTTTATTCAATGTTAGATAAGGTAAATAGCTATGAGGAGATTGCAAAGAGTAATTCCAGATAAGTTCACCAGATATAGCATCAATTGCATAAGTATTTTGATTATTTCTAGATGTAAGAAACAGTTTGTTATTACTTGGCATTAACGATTGAGAAGTTAAATGAAGCACCTCTTTGTCCATTCCAACTTTAGATTCCCAAAATATACTTCCATCTTTAGCATCAAGCGCATATATATAACCAGTCATATAAGCAGTATAAATAATTCCATTTTCAAAATAAAATTGATTTCGTCCATTGCTAAGTCGAAGGGTGTCTATTGGTTTGAACGTCCATTGCTTTTGAAATGAGTTATCATAACATTCTAGAACTCCATCAAATCTGTTAATTAAAATTAAGTCTTTTAATGCTTTATCAAGTACTACTTTTTTATGACTTTCGGTATGATACCAATCTTCGTCTGTCAGAATTTTATTGTTTCTACCTGATTCTTTTGGTGCTGATGGATTTATTTCAACTTGTCCAATTGACACATTAAAAATGCTAAAAAGCACCCAAAATATAACTATAGATTTAATTTGTTTCATTTATTGTTTTATGCTAGATTATTAAATCAAAACCCAAAGGTTTTTAATAGGGTAGGGAAGTACGGTCTTTCAATTAACCTTTTACCTATAATCTCACAAATTATAGGCTTTACGCAGGTTTTTATCTATTTAGTTTTATGTTTTTCCACGTATTTATTGCCCACTCTGAGTCAGTTTTTTCGTCAAAATAAATTGCAATTTGTATAACTTGTTTATCTATTATTGAAAAACCATAAATTACAGAATACGTCTTATCGTCATCATTTTCTTCAATTAAATATCCAATTCTTGAAACCTCATTGTCAGAAAATTCGAATTTGTCTAATGTTTTTGATTTTGATTGATCTCTGTTTTCAATATCTTGACTATAATCGAAATATAACTCTTGTTTATTATGTTCAGAATTCCAAATAATAAGTCTTATCGATTTATCCCCAGTTGTGTAGTATAAAGTTCCATCTTTTTCAATGGAACGCTCAAAAAGATTATTGATTTCAATGGTCCATTTTTCAGTTAATCTATGAGTTGTTATAAAATCATCTTCCAAATCAAAATCAGTTACTTTTATCCAATCGTCATTTTCATTTTTTTCGTAAACAGAGCCAATTCCTTTTAATAACAACTCTTCGAGTGACGAGTCAATTTTCAAAATAGTTGAAGGAT
>DAIOWV010000024.1:0-13079 GCA_036758285.1 Taishania sp.
TCATCCGATTAATGCCAATTTTAAAAACGTATGGTATTACTATTGTTTTCATCGTTTGGAGTTCACTATTTTTAGGTTTTTTCGCTAATTCGACTAATTATCTTGGGGGAGCGTTTGGTTTTCAAATCAACCAATGGTTTTATTTAACACTAGGAAGTTTTGGTAGCTTTGTTCTCATTCTTGCTTTGCTTTACCTGGCTGTTATTTCGGTTTTAAACCCTGATTTTTCAAAAATATCAGACCTTCTTTTAGGAAAACAAGAGAATGAGGTAATACCTCAACAAGCAGATACAGTAACAGAGAAACCTTTAGATATTAACATTCTCAATCCGATCAAAGAAGATCAAATTAAAAAAGAACAAATTACCAAAGCTGTTCTTTTTGATAATGAGGAAGAAGAAGAGGAATATGAAGAAGACGGAGAATTAGAATTGTCGTTAAAAGTAGCAGATACCACTTCAACTATTTCCGATGATTTTGAAATAACAATTCCTTCAGATTCATTTGAAACTACTGTTCAAACAGCTCCAGTTAACAATGATATAGAAGAATTTTCTGTTGACATTGCAAAGCAAGATGAAGTTGTTGATGAAGACGATTTGGACAAATTACGTCAGGAATTTGGAGAATATGACCCTACTCTTGATTTGGCAAGTTACATCCTCCCTCCTATTGAACTACTAAATGATTATGGAGGAAAAGGAATTTCCGTCAACAAAAATGAACTTGAAGAAAATAAAAATAAAATTGTAGAGACTTTAGCTCACTATAAAATTGAAATTGCAAAAATTAAGGCAACTGTTGGTCCAACGGTAACCTTATATGAAATTGTTCCTGCTCCTGGTGTGAGAATTTCAAAAATTAAGAACTTAGAAGACGATATCGCCCTGAGTTTGTCAGCATTAGGAATTCGTATCATTGCTCCAATTCCAGGGAAAGGAACTATTGGTATTGAGGTTCCGAATAGCAATCCAGACATGGTAAGCATGCGTGCATTGATTGCCTCTGAAAAGTTCCAAAATTCAGATGCTGAACTACCAGTTGTACTTGGAAAAACGATTACAAACGAAACATTTACATTTGACTTAACAAAACTCCCTCACCTACTTGTTGCTGGTGCAACGGGGCAAGGAAAATCTGTAGGTTTAAATGCTATTTTAGTTTCTTTACTTTACAAAAAACATCCTGCACAAGTGAAATTCGTGTTGGTTGACCCGAAAAAAGTAGAGTTAACTTTATACAATCGAATTGAGCGACATTTCCTGGCAAAATTACCAGGTGAAGAAGATGCAATTATAACTGATACATCAAAAGTTGTAAACACGTTAAATTCATTGTGTATAGAAATGGACGAACGATATGAACTTTTAAAAGACGCTCAATGTCGTACCATCAAAGAATACAATGCGAAATTTATTCAACGTCGTTTAAATCCGGAAAAAGGACATCGTTATTTGCCATACATCGTTGTTTTAATTGACGAGTTCGCGGATTTAATTATGACAGCAGGAAAAGAAGTTGAGCACCCAATTGCAAGAATTGCACAACTTGCTCGTGCGATTGGAATCCATTTGATTGTAGCAACACAGCGTCCTTCCGTGAATGTAATTACTGGTATGATTAAAGCCAACTTCCCTGCAAGAATCGCATTCCGTGTATTATCAAAAATAGACTCACGAACGATTCTCGATGCTTCAGGAGCTGATCAATTAATTGGTCGTGGAGACATGCTTGTTTCTACGGGATCAGACCTTGTTCGTCTTCAATGTGGTTTTGTTGACACTCCAGAAGTTGAGAAAATTTGTCAATTCATTGGAGAACAGAGAGCCTATCCTGATGCTTTATTACTTCCTGAATACGTTGGAGAAGGTGCAGAAAGTGGCGGTGATTTTGATGCCAATGAATTGGATGCAATGTTTGCCGAAGCCGCTCGAATAGTCGTAATAAACCAACAAGGTTCTGCGAGTTTACTTCAACGAAAATTAAAATTAGGATACAACCGAGCTGGACGTTTGGTTGATCAACTAGAAGGAATGGGAATTATTGGTCCGTTCCAAGGGAGTAAAGCAAGGGAGGTCTTATATGGAGATCCTGTTTCATTAGAAGAATTCTTAAAAAGTAAAGGGTTAAACTAAAATGACAAAAATAAAATTGGATAAATTTGTAATTGCAATTATTGGTATTGTCATCATTGCATATTTTTTTCCTTTTCTCCAACATCATTTACCATTAGATTTAATTGGAAGTATTGGTATTTCACTCATTTTCTTTTTCTACGGTTTAAAATTAAGTCCTGAAAAAATTAAAAATGGATTAAAAAACTGGAAACTTCATGCATTGGTTCAACTCTCTACTTTTTTGATTTTTCCAGTAATTATCATACTATTTAAACCATTTATTCATAGTGAAAGTGCGGAAACAATCTGGTTGTCTTTTTTATTTCTAGCAGCTTTACCCTCCACTGTTTCTTCATCAGTTGTAATGGTATCCATTGCAAAAGGGAATATACCAGCTGCCATTTTCAATGCGAGTATTTCTGGTTTAATTGGAATTGCCATTACGCCTTTATGGATGGGTATTTTCTTAACGAACACCAGTTCAGACTTTGATTTGAGTAACATCTATTTAAAACTTGTTACAGAAATTCTAATCCCTATCGTTTTAGGTTTAATTCTTCAACGATTTTGGAATAAATATGTTCAAAAATACAATCAACAATTAACACTTTTCGATAAAATTATCATCTTAATTATTATCTATAAAAGTTTTGCTGAATCTTTTGAAATGGGAGTTTTTAAATCTGTTTCTATGAACGATTTACTACTCATTTCGATTGCTTCCGTTTCTCTTTTTTATTTTGTTTATTTTTTAACTGGATTTATTTCAAAAAAATTAAAATTCTCAACTGAAGACCAAATAACGGCTCAATTTTGTGGAACAAAAAAATCACTTGTTCATGGAACTGTTTTCTCAAAAGTACTTTTTCCATCTAGCTTTCCCATCGGAATTCTCATTTTGCCTCTGATGTTGTTTCATGCATTTCAAATTTTCATAATTAGTATAATTGCAACCCGTCTGGGTAAAAGAAAAGCTTCTTAGTACAAAAACAAAGTGTTTTACCTCATCTTTCCCCTTTGTTCGTTAACTTTGTACCATGAAAAATCTTCATAGTGATATTATCTGTGCTTTAGCGACTCCAAATGGCATTGGTGCAATTGGTGTTGTTCGTGTGTCTGGACAAAATTGTTTGGATATGATTTCCCCTATTTTTGGCAAAGACCTCAAACAAAAAGCATCTCATACCTTGCATTTTGGAACCATCAAAACAAAAGACGGAAGCTTAATTGATGAAGTATTAATATCTGTTTTTCAAGATGGAAAAAGTTTTACAGGTGAGGAAAGTGCTGAAATTTCTTGCCATGGGTCTAGTTATATTCTACAACAAGTAATTTCAGTTTTATTGGAACAAGGTTGTCGAATGGCTGAACCTGGCGAATTTACGATGCGTGCATTCATGAATGGCAAATTGGATTTATCACAAGCAGAAGCTGTTGCAGATTTGATCGCTTCGGAATCTAAAAAAGCACATGAAATTGCACTGAATCAATTGCGTGGAAATTTTTCTTCCGAACTCAATGGCCTGCGTGAACAATTGATTCATTTTGCCAGTTTGGTTGAATTAGAACTCGATTTTTCTGAAGAAGATGTGGAGTTTGCCGACCGAACAGAATTGTTAGCTTTGGTAACACATGTGTTGCAGGTTGTAACGCGTTTGGAACAGTCATTTGAATTGGGAAATGCCATCAAAAATGGTGTGCCTGTTGCGATTGTTGGTGCTCCAAATACTGGAAAATCGACTTTACTCAATCAATTATTACAAGAAGACAGAGCTATCGTCAGTAATATTGCGGGAACGACGCGCGATGTGATTGAAGAAACATTGAATATTGACGGAATTTTATTTCGTCTCATAGATACTGCTGGAATTCGTGACAATGCAGAGGAAATCGAAGCATTGGGAATTGAGCGTTCAAAACAAAAAATTGAACAGGCAAAATTGGTTCTATGCATGGCAGATGCAAGCATAGCAAGTAGTTTAGACGAAGTTCGTCTCTGGAAAAATGAGCTTTTATCTGCTTACCCGAACAAACGAATTGTATTGATTGTCAACAAATCGGATGTCGCAGAAGTAACTTTATTGGATAATGAAATTGCCATCAGTGCCAAAGAAGGAAAAAACATCGAATCCTTGAAAACCTGGATGGTGAATCAAATCACGCAGGGAGCAGACATGCAAAACGAAACGATTATCAGTAACGTTCGCCACCGTGATGCACTTACACGTACGCGTGAAGCATTACAACAGGCAAAAACAGGTTTGGAAACAAATATTACAGGCGATTTTGTCGCAATGGATATTCGTCAGGCGATGTATCATCTAGGGACGATTACAGGAAATATTTCGAAGATGATTTGCTGGCGAATATATTTAGCAAGTTTTGTATCGGAAAGTAACCTGTGCAAAATAAACAATCATTAAAAATTAAAAAACTCCATAAAACCCTTTAAAATAAGGTTTTTTACAACATCTCACTTTGTTTTTGTTTTGTGATGTTATGTATTTATTAGGTACAAATTTGTATCTTTGTTGTACCTCGTGAGGGTTGAGTGTGAATTTTGTACCTCAATCCTATTTTTTTTGCACAAGGTGGCACACATAGACACACACAGACACACAGAGCTACAAAATGAGTTCAAACATAGAAGTGAAAAGGGTTTGCGTACATTGCAGTACGGTATTCGTTGCTAAAACAACCGTGACCAGATATTGCAGTAACCTCTGTGCAAAACGTGCCTACAAAGCCAAAAAAAGAGGAGAAAAAATAGAAACCTCCAATCAGGAAACCAACTATATTACCAACCGACCTATTGAAGAATTGAAAATCAGACCATTCCTGAGTATTTCCGATACCTGCAAATTACTGGGGATAAGTAGAAGGACAGTTTACCGGATGATAGAACGAAAGGAACTATCCATTGCAAAGGCAGGAACACGAACAATACTAAGACGTTCTGACATTGATAGCCTTTTTGAAAAACCTGTACCAGTAAGACCAAAGAAGGAAGCACAACCAGTAACTGAGTTCTATACCGTGAAAGAAGTTGAGGAAAAATACTTTATCAAATATGGAAGACTGAACAATATTATTAACCAGAATAATATTCCGAAAACTGTACATAATGGAAAACTGTTTGTGTCAAAACCTCATCTGGACAGGTATTTCCAACGAACCAGAGAAGATGTAAGTGCAATCAATGAATGGTACACGGTTGAGGAAATTCAGGGGAAATACAATCTGACCAGAGACCAGATTTATGGGCGAATAAGTGAAAACCGACTACCAAAGAAGCGAGAAGGTAAATATGTGAAAATATCAAAGCAACACTTTGATGAACTTTTCCAAATAGGTGTATAAAGACTATGGCAATTAAAGTAAAACTATTAAACAAAAGTATTAAAGGAGGGCAAAAAAGCCTGTACCTTGACTTTTACCCTGCAATCATTAATGTAAAAACAGGAAAACCAACAAGGAGAGAGTTTTTAAAGATGTACATTTTTGATAATCCCAGAACTGCCTTAGAAAAACAGAGAAACAAAAATACATTAGGTATAGCTGAACAAATAAGACAACGAAGGGAAAACGAATTGAATAAACCAGAGATTTATTCTGAATCAGAAAGGGAATTACTCCGACTTAAAGAAAAAGGAGAACAGGACTTCATTGCATATTTCAAATCGTTAATGAAGTTTCGTAAGGGGTCAAATTACAGTAACTGGGATTCAGCTTTAAACTATTTAGAAGACTATTCTGGAGGAAGCGTGAGATTTGTTGACTTAGACGCTCAATACTTAAATGGATTCCGACAATACCTGCTTAATACTAAAAGTAAAAGAAGTAATAAACAAAAACTTTCAACTAACTCAGCAATGTCTTACTTTAACAAGGTCAAAGCTGCATTAAAACAAGCATACGAAGAAGAGTATTTAAAGGTTGACCTGAACAGAAAAGTAAAAGGTATAAAAGAAGAGGAAACCGATAGGGAATACTTAACACCGGATGAAATAGAAGTACTTTGGAATACTCCTTTCGAATTAGAGAATTATAAAAGAGCAGCGTTCTTTTCAATTTTAACGGGGATGAGGTTTGTTGACATTCAAAAATTGACTTGGGGAGAGGTTGAGCAGTTTACGGAATCACAATACAACATCAAATTCCGGCAGCAAAAAACCAAGGGTTCAGAAGTATTGCCAATTCCACAGCAGGCTTTTATGCTACTAGATGAAAGAAGAGATTCTGATGAAAAGGTGTTTAAGGAGTTGAAATATTCTGCTTACATTAATCGGAAACTAAATGAGTGGGTGCAACAGGCAGGGATTAAAAAGGAAATCACATTTCATTGTTTTCGCCATACTTTTGCGGTTATCCAACTACTGAACAAAACAGACATTTTTACACTTATGAAATTACTTGGACATAGAGATTTGAAAACTACTTTAATCTATGCCAAAATAGTAGATAGTATGAAAAATGAAGCTGCCGAAAAGATGAATTTTAATTTTATGAAAAGATGAAACTAAAACAATTAAAAAAATGTCTTGATCTGATTGGTTTTTGGATTTCGGGAAATAAAAAAGTAATTGAGACTCTTAACAGTGAAACCAATATCATAGAAAAGATATTCAGACCAACGAAGAAAGAATTAATTAAAAATGTGTTGCTCAAAGAATCGAAAGAAGGAAAAGAAGGAGTTATTAGGTACTATATTAGCGAATTTGGAGAGTTAAATATGTTCTTCAAAAAACATCTTAAGGCCAGTAATAAAGAACAAAATGACTTTGCTTCATATATTATCAAGAGTCACACTGTCTATGATATGATGCTCAATGAAATTCAATTGATTTGTCAAACTCATAGTATTGATTTTTTCAGTTTATGTCATGACCTTAATTTTGAATTGAATTATATAGATAGTGGAATCACTTTAGCATTTGAAGAAAAGAATTCAAAATCTCAAACACAAAAATCTCAATTAACTATTGACCAAATAGCTCTCAAGCACGTATATGAAGGAATACAGATCACCAGACAAAATGGGAATCAAATTGTACAATCCTATGGCTATAATTCAGGAGAGAAATTATTTCAGCGCTATATTTTCTATTCAAGCGTGGCAAATAGAAAGGCTAAACCGACACCTTGTACCCCTAAGAGATTAAAAAATAAAATCATTTTATTGGAATCAGTCATTACTTTACTTCCTGAATCATTGAAAAACAAAGCGATAGGTGAAGTGGAGGTTTTAAAGACTATTTATGAATCTGAATTTTAAGGAAATTTGTAACTAGTTACAACTAGTTACCTACAATTGCTTTACCCAAATATTTGCTGCAAATAATAAAAATGTAGCAAAATGAATAATCCATTTGAATCCATTGAAGCAAGGTTATCAACTATTGAAAACTTAATACTTGACCTTAAACATTTGCCAATTGCTAAAAACACCATCAACAAAGAGCTGGAAGACAGTATTTTAAATATTGAGGAAGCTGCAAAATTTCTACATCTTGCAGTTCCAACCATTCGAAGTAAGGCTTCAAGAAAAGAACTTCCTTTTATGAAAAGAGGGAAGTTACTATACTTTTCTCAAAAAGAACTTACAGACTATTTAAAGAAAGGAAAAGTAAAATCCAATGATGAGATAGAAGCGGAAGTAAATAAGTATTTATCTAAAAAGAAAGGAGATATACTATGAAAACGCATAATAAATCTATTTCAGGTCAAATTATTTAGAGAATGAACCCAACAATGCCAATTGACTTTATCAAGGGAGTTCATACTAATATTGATGTTCACACCTTACTTAAAAATAACAAGCTGCATTTTAAAAGTGATTATAGCCACAGAACATCTGAGGTTTACCCTGTAAAAGTAGCAAAGTACAAAGGATTGAAGTTTACCATCATAGGGAAATACTTAAAGATTGAGGGAAGTCTTCATAAGTTTAAAAACAACGGTAAGCAAAATCATGATGATTTTACATATTCTGATTTGGTTAAGGTTATTAATGAGTTGGAAGAACTATTACAGATAGATTGTAGCCTTGTTTCTCTTGAAAATGTTGAATTTGGAGTGAATTTACTAATGGAGTGGGAAAGCTCATTAATCTTGCAGCACCTTATTAGTTATAGTACAACAGAGTTTCGTAATGCAGCCATAAAGTCTGGTACTTATAAAACTGCTATTCTTGATGATTTTCAACCCAAAGTTTATGATAAAGCTGTGCAGTATAGTCTTCTGTATAATCTGCTTCGGTTAGAAATCCATGTAAACAAAATGAGATACGTACAAAGTACAGGAATCAAAACATTAGCAGACTTAAAGAATAAAACCAAACTCATGTTACTCAGATTACTTTTGATTGAAGTATGGGAGAAGATATTTCTGTTTGATTGGACGATTCATAAGGAAAAAGGAAAACAAGCCATTGGAGTAGAACAATTCTATCAGATGCAACAATTTTCGTTTTGGAAAGGGTTAAATAACAAGCAGCGGTATAAGCAACGGAATAAGTATAAGACTAAACTGGTAGTACCTTTTTCACAGAATGTACATGAGCAGATTACTAAGAAGATTTTTGAAAAGTTTGACTTTCTCATCAATAACTAAAAAATATAAAACTGGGGACAAATTCACCATTTAAGATAAGCGGTGAATTTGTCCCCTCAAAAAACAGAATAAAATGAAGAACGTAAAAGAACCTATTTTAACGTCAAGTTTAAGAACATCGTTAAAAACAATTATGCAAGCGGAAATACAAAAAATCCCAGAATTATTGGAAGAATTAGAACCAAAAGACAGGATTAATGCAACAATGAAAATGATGCCTTATTTATTTCCAAGAATTGATTCAGTCTCCCTGTCAGAGGGAGAACCATGGAACAATCCGTTGAATGATTTTTAGACTTCCTTAATAATTTAGGTTTTAATTTATGCAAAAAGTATGTCCAGTCCATTATGTCCAGTTCTATTTGAGGAAGTACCTCATCTAACGATTTCAACATTATCACAGAAGGGATTTTTTAACGAATCAATGAAGGGAGCTATTACATGGTATTGTGATAAAACAGTTGCTGCTGAAATCAACGTATTGTCAGAAATATCTCAATCGCCTTGTATTACTTTATTATACATCTATAAAGGAGAGGAAAGAAAATACAGAATAGAGTTGGAAAGTAGGAAGTCTAATTTAGGAAAAGGAATACACTGGTATTTTATCTGTCCTGTAACAAAAAAACGTTGTCGAAAGTTGTATTGTGTGAATGGTTTTTTTCTTCATAGAGAGGCTTTTAAAGGCATCGCTTTTTACAGGTCTCAGACAGAGTCAAAAACATGGAGAGAATTAAGTAAGGTATTACATCGTAGATACAACCGAGGGGAGTTTGAAAAAGAATTAAAGAGTAAGTATTTCAAAACTTATTACAAGGGTGAGTTTACAAAGCGGTATTTGAGGGTAATGAGGAAAATGTACGGTTAAGGAAAAGCGCATGACAAAATTAAGATTTCTATTAATGGCACAAAAGGCACAAAAAGTGGAAAAAATACAAAATGAATATTACACATGGGATTCGACTAAATTCACGTATAAAATACCTGTTTATAATCTCAATTCCTTATTGAATAATGTCTTATCTTTGTTTCAAACAAATAATTGATATTACAGATAAGAAATAGATAAAATAGAGTAAGACATAGTAGCGTAATCGTATTCTAATCCTTTAGAAATCGCCAAAATAAAAATGACCGGAATACAGATACAGGCTACGTCCAAATGGGCGTGGGCTGTTCTGTTGGTCATAGGGTGTTTGGCGATACCTTAAAGGATGACGGTTCAGTTCCACGCTTCTTTTTTGTATAACACCTTGTTTGGAGCTGGCAGGGGTAAAACCAAACAAGTAATGAAAAATAAACTATTACTGGTGTTATCAGTAATCTGCTTAACAGCACAAGTAACCTATTCACAAGACGAGAAAGAGGCAAATCTGAGACTGAAAGGAGTGTTAATTGAAAATGATTATCACAAAAAAATCACTTGGGTAAAATCAAAGCCCATTCCATTGGTACAAAAAGATTTTACAGTTAGTCCCTATGATTGTTCGCACATTCAATTGTATTTCGGTCTATACATGGAAGACAGTGTACAAAAAATTACCCCTATAAGAATTGTCAATATGTACAGAAGTTCAAATTGGATTTTCTTTGATGAGGTTAGCTATTTATTGGGAAGTAGAAAAGATGTAAGGGCAGGAAAAGGAGTTGTCTTTAAACTCTTTGATGATGATACAAACACGAAAGTTGAAAGAGGTGTAGCTGAAAAATCGGACATTGCTATAACTAATGAAATTTCAAAATTCATTCAGTACATAGTAGATAATCCTATTGTTCCAATGGAATGTAAGTACATCAACAATCGAAAAAGTGAATCCTACTCTTTGTCTGTTTATAGCGGAACTAAAAAGTTAAAAGAACACTTTTCTGCTTTTGTAGAGGCATACAATCAGGTAACAGAAAAATTCTCATTAGAAAATCAATTAACTAAATAATAAAAATATGAAAACACAATTTCTAATCCTATTTACTTTAGTCGTACTCCAATCATTTGGCCAGATTAAGACTACGAAAGTGAGTACTTCTCAAGAATCAAAACCTTTAATTTATGACAGCCTTAGTAATTTTCTTGGAACAAATTACGAATTATATAAAGGGCAAACTCTTTATTTAAAAGGACTTCGTGAAGGGCGAAGAAGAAATGGTTATAAAAACTTTTATTCAGACTATAATTATGAAATTCATACGGAGAGTAAAAACATTTACAAACCTAATGACGTGTACTATTCTGATTATAAAGAGATTGCTGAAAAATATTTTGAGGTTCTGGAAATTGTACTTTACCCAGATTCAAAAGATGAAAAATCTTTGTACGGCCAAAGGCGTTATTTGAAATTGAAGGAGAAGGAAAGTGAAAATATTTGTTATTTCAAATATGATGAGCTATATGAAAATAATTTTCCGTTTCTTATAGTTGGGTACTTTGAAAAAATAAAGCAAACTATAGTTGGAGAAAAATTTGTAATTAAGACTCCTTATTTTGAAGGTAGTTCAGATTACCAAACAGGTAAAGTTATTACCGTCAAACCTGGACAAGCTTGGGAATGTATAGATTTGACAATTGATAGTGAACTATATCGTTTGTTGATAACTTGGAAAAACGATTCAGGAGAAAGGATAATTGATGATTATCATTACTTATTTGAATTAGGAGGGAAAAGCCAGATATATACACTAAAACAAGCAAATGAGTATAAAGCAAAATTTGGTTTAACAAATTGGTTGTCTATATTGAATAATAACGTAAGAGTAGGTATGACAGAGGAAATGTGTATTCTTGCTTGGGGGAAACCTAACAAAATTAATAAAGCAAGTTACGGAGACCAATGGGTTTATGATGACCAATATTTATATTTTGAAAATGGAAAATTAAAGTCATTTAATTAAAATAAATACAGAATTTTAGTTAAAAGAGAGCCACCAAAATTGGCTCTCTTTATTTTTTTAGTTGATTATCAATATTTATTCATTAAATAATTCTATTTTAGACCATAACCTTGCAATAGAATAATGAATTATATATATCTTGATTTAAATGTTTTTGACCGATTAGAGAAACTAGAGAAATTATCTTTGGAAGAAACTAAGCCTTATCAATCAATCATTGAATATTTACAAAGTGGTACATTAACAGCGGTCTATTCCAATGCACATATTGGAGATTTAATCCGAGCAGATAAAAACCGTCCTACAGGTGATACTTCTGTATTGGAAGGTCATCTTCGAAATATCAGTAATCTGACAAATAATCAGTGTATGTGTTTGTATGGAGGAAAAGTAGATGTTACTGTTGATCATAGAGATATTTTTGAATTTTTTAATGCCTCACTAAGTGAGTCAAATCATACAGAAACATCATTCATGCGACTTTTTGATGGGACGAATGATGATGAAAACCCAGAACTAAATACTCTAGTCGAAACTCTTAAGAAAACTCTAGAAGTATTTGCAGAAATTCCCATAACAGCAGAATTTGAAAAAACTTTTGAATATTATCCATTGCTTCAGCAGATGTTTCCAGAGACTTTTGAAACGAAAAATATAGGGAATTCTTTTAATGACATAATGTTAATGTCAGAAAGCATGAATAATAATATGTATCGAGATTTAAAACGAATGATGAATCCCAATAATATAAATGAGTTTATGAAAGTACTTTCCCCTGACCAAAAAATGGATAAGAATGAATTGAAACAAATATTAAGTACGATTGACATAATTTCTGAGGCTAAAAAGTATCTACCTCAAACTAAAACAAGTGATAATCCACTATATGATAAATTAACAAATTTGTATTCACAAACTGATTTTAGAGGATTTAACTCTGATAAGAATTTTGAAAATATGATTGATGATGCAAATCATACTTTTTATGCGGCTCATTGTCTGTTTTTTATAACAGAAGATACAAGGTGTATTTATAAAGCAAAGGAGGTGTATAAACAATTGCAAATAGGAACTCAAGTTTTTACACCAAAAGAATTTTTTAAATATATAGAGGATAGAGATTTATAGTTGCGATTTATTATGATAGTAAGCATTTATTTAGAAGCACATGAATATTTAATAAACAATCCCCAAACATTAAATTTTGGGGGAAAGTATTTGTATTCTTTTCTGCCAATGGGTAGAGATTTAATAGTAAGACGAAAACTTAACGAAAAATATATTCCTAATTTCTTTAATATTTCGAACAGTGTATGTAAAGTAGATTTGTTAAGTGCTGTTGTGGGGCAAAATGGTGTGGGGAAATCATCTGTTTTAGACATTATAAGAAAGATATTTGTACAACACACAAATTCAATGCCTGATAATATTTCAACCATATTAATTGAGTTTAATGGAGAGACA
>DAIOWV010000024.1:13166-35871 GCA_036758285.1 Taishania sp.
AAAAAGAAAATAATTCTGCTTATTGACAATGATAAAAATGATATAATTATTAAATCAGACTTCACTATTAAAGAAGGTGAAAAGATATTACCCGAAGGGTATAAGGAATTAGAAAAACATGATACAAAATATTATCAAAGTATTTATTATTCTACTCATTTTGATTTAAAATACAATATCAATTTTGATGAAGTAGATAATTATGATATTTCCCTTGACCAATTTATCAAACAAGACTTAGAAAATACAGAAAAGAAAGGGACAGATGAAAATGGTTGGAGATTTTATTTACATGAAGAATTGGTTTTCAAGAACTCAATGAGGCAGATAGATTTTTTGAGATCTTCTATTTTTAAGGATAATGATGTTTTCAGAGAAGTTTTTGATTTACCAGAATATGAAACGGGGATATTATATTTCAGAGATGTAGAAATTCCGGTATTTCATAATACTCCAATGCCATTAAGACCAATCATAAAACTTATTTTAGAGAAAGTAGAAAATGAAAGTGAGCTTTGGTCTTCAATTAGAAAATTTGATAAAAATCAAAATGTTATAAATCAAGCAGATGTAAATCGGTATTTGTTAAAAAGATTTGTTATAAAAGCATTCATATCTGCTGTTATTGAACAGATGGAAAAAAGAAATACTTGGCTACACGAAGGTAAAATCGAGTATCATCATGGTATGGATAGATTGAAAGATTCTTTTGCTATTGAAGTGTTTCTCTATTTTATTCAAGAAAGCTATATCCAACAAGGAAATTTTAAGAAATCTATTTTTGATTATGATGAAATTATTCCGTTTTTTGAAAAATTAGATTCATTATTTGAGAAAGAAACTAATCCCCGTAATATCAATAACCAAAGTATCAGACTAAATTTAGATGATGCTAAAGAAATTTTAAGATCGCACAGAAAAATTTTATTGAATTTACGTAACTATTTTCCTACCCTTGAAGGATTGCGTCAAAAAAAAGATTACTCTGATGGTTTTATTTCATTCAGACCAACTAACAGAAATCTGAGTTCAGGAGAAAATGCTTTGATTAACTTCTTCTCAAAGTTGTATAATTTTATTCAGGATAACTTAGTAGAAGAAAGTAAATCTCTACCTGATAAAGAAAACTATATTTTATTGTTAGATGAAGCAGATTTGGGTTTTCATCCTGTTTGGAAAAAAAGATATATTGATGCGATTTTAAAAACAATTCCTTATTTCTTTGAATTACTTAAAGTAAAGCCCAAATTACAGATAATAATTACAACGCACGATCCACTTACCTTATCTGATTCACCAAGTAATAATGTAGTCTTTCTAGAAAAAGATGGTGAATACTCTTCTGTAATTTCAGATACAGACCAAAATAAAATCCCAAAAACCTTTGGTGCAAATATTACAGACTTATTGGCTCATTCTTTTTTCGTTAAAGATGGTTTAATAGGAGATTTTTCGAAATCAAAAATAAAAGAAGTAATAGATTGGATAAATGAGAATAAGAGTTTGTCAGACAGCAAAAAATCTACTCCAGAGTTTACAGAGAAATTGGAATACTATAAAAAAGTAATCAATCTTATTGATGAAAAGATAGTTAAAATAAAACTTGCCGAAATGATAACAGATTTAGTCCCAGATAATGATTACTATAATCAGGTTATTGATAAAGAAATTGAATTGTTAAGAAACAAGAAGAAATAGTTATGCAGTACATTGACACCAACCTTCCCAATATCATAGAAGCAAGAGATAATCATTATCTTTTTATGCGTTACATCATTAAGAAAAAACTGAATGGAAATGCTTTTTCCGAGTCTGCTCCAGCTCCTATTACGAACAAAATAAATAAAGTTACTGGTATAAAAAGTACAATTTCAAAATTCTTAAATGACGAGGACAACCTACGTATAGTATTAATTGGTACTCCTGACGAACTGGATGTAATAAAAGATAAGTTTACGACAAAAGGATTGAAGAAATCTTTAAAAACGTTGATTAACTATGATAGTTGGATAAAAACAGATGATAAAGCAACATACAGACATTATAATGCTTACCATTTAGCTGAAAAATTAGATATTCCGACTTGCGTTTATTGCAATCGTATTTATACAAAAACGGTAATTAGTGATTATGGAAAAAAAGTTACAAGACCGACATTTGACCATTGGTTTCCAAAAAGTGAATATCCTTTATTGGCATTATCGTTTTACAATCTAATTCCGAGCTGTTCTGTTTGTAATAGCGGAGTAAAAGGTTCTACACCTTTTGAGCTTTCAACTCATTTTCATCCTTATTATAAAAGCCCTGATAAAGAGCTTAAATACACTTTTAGTTATAATCATAAAGATTATGACAAATTTTCTTTTAAGATTATTACAGATGATAAAGATCATTTTTCAGAAAGGTCTATAAAAGCATTTGAGTTAGAAGATATATTCAAGGCCCACGAGGATGAAATTGAAGATTTGAGAAAAATAAAAGATGCTTATTCGGAGGATTATATTGAGATGTTAGAAAACAAGATTTTGGGAGGAGTTACACTGGATAGAGATGACGTTTATCGGTTAGCTTTCGGGGTTCATTTTCAAGAAGCAAAATTTGACAGAAGACCGTTAAGTAAGATGAAAAAAGATATTTTAATAGAATTAGGAATTATAAAGCCAAAATGAGTTTTAAAATTATAGCATTAGAAGTATTAGATTCTTGTGAGTCTAAACATTCCAGAAATCTCTTAAAGGGAGTTCCATACGTTTTCTATAAAAACTACAAAATCAAAAAAGAAAACGGAAATGAAATTATTGAATTAGTTTCAGAGGATTTTGATTTATATTCAGAAGACAATCAATCTAAAATTAACATTTCTGCTATTGTAGGAAAAAACGGAAGTGGTAAAAGCACACTTACAGAACTACTAATAAAAGTTATAAATAACTTATTTTATGAATACAGGAAAAAATCGAATTACAATTTCCATTCCGTAGATATTGTGGAAGGGATAGAAGCAAATGTCTATTACAAAACTAATGAGGATCTCTTTAAACTATATGTCCTTTCCGACAAGGAAAAGTGTATTTATAAAGTCTACAAATATACCTTTGATAAAACATCTAAAGAGTATAGGGATAGTCAAGAGATAAGTTCATCATTTGATTTAAAGGATTTCTTTTATACAGAGGTTATAAATTATTCGCTCTATGCTTATAATTCTAATCAGGAAGGAAATTGGATAAATCATATTTTTCATAAAAATGATGCTTATCAAACTCCTATTGTATTAAATCCTTGGAGATATGAGGGGATTATAGATATTAACAAAGAGAATGATCTAGTTTATCAAAGGCTATTAGCTAATTTGTTAAGATATGATGCTGATGAAAAATTAAATCTAAGTCTAGGAGATAATTTAGAAGCTAGACTTCTTATATTAGAATTATCAGACTCTACCTATTATGAAGAAAAAACTAAAAGAGACTTTAAAATAGATTTATCTGATTTTGATAACAATTATCAAAATGAGGTATTGAATGCATTATTGAATGCATTTTATGGTAAAATTCCTGAAATTAAAATAGAGAAAAGTCTTTTAGAATTATCCAAGCTTTACATTATATATAAACTTATAAGTATTTGTTATAAATACGAAGAATATCGTGGAGGAAATTATTTTGATGAAAAGACAAAGTTTATTGATTTACAAGGGTTAATTGAAAGATTAAAGAAAGATAGCAGCCATATTACTTTTAAACTTCGTCAAGCACTAAATTATTTAGTATATCAACACATAGAATTTGACATATCAAAATCCATAAATAAGTTAGAATTTAGAAATGTTGCAGACAAAATAAAAAAAGTTACCGACACAGAAAATTGCGATATAATCAATTGTTTGCCACCTCCTATATTTAGAACAGATGTAGATCTTAGTTCTACAAAATCAACCGAAAAGCAAATTAAGTTTAGTACACTAAGTTCTGGCGAAAAACAACAGATTTATTCTACAAGTTCAATATATTATCATTTAATGAATCTAAATTCTGTTAAAAATAGTACTGATGTTAAAAAGGTTTCATACAATTATATCAATGTAATTTTAGAAGAAATAGAATTATATTTTCATCCGGAATATCAAAGAACGTTCATAAATAAATTATTAGAAGGACTAAAAAAATTGAACTTAAACAATATTGAAGGGATTAATCTAATTTTTATAACACATTCTCCTTTCATCTTATCCGATATACCTAATTCAAATATTATGTATTTAAAAATGAATAAAGACGGTTATTCAGAGAATGTAGAAGGAAATAAAAAGTCATTTGCGTCTAATATTCATCATCTCTTAGGAGATAACTTCTTTTTTGACAACAATGTTTATATCGGAGAGCTTGCTTATAATAAAATTAAAGATGTTATTAAATTTATTAATGAAAGTAATAAGAGAGATGAAAGTGAAAGTGAAATAGAATATAATTACAAGTTAATAGATTTAATCGATGAGCCGATATTAAAAGGTAAACTTACTGAAATGTTATTTGAAAAATTTCCTGATTTTCAAATACAAAAAGGGATAGAGAAGAAAGAAATAATGGTACGAGCATATGCAAAACAAATGGGTATAGAAATAGATATTAAAAAAACACTATAAAATTCTAACAAGAATAAGCATACTGGCAGTTGATAATAAACAACCATTCTTATTTTCTTATTATTTTCTTTATTTTTATGTTTTGCGTATAAAAATTACAAATTATGAATTTCGATAACATCATAAACAAAATAATAAAATTCAGAAATGATAGAGAGTGGGAACAATTCCACAATTCAAAAGATTTGGCATTAGCATTATCTATTGAGGCATCGGAATTATTAGAACTTTTTCTATGGAAAGGAAATGAAGATTGTGATAAAAATAAGCTAAAAGAAGAATTGGCAGATGTATTCATGTACGCATTATTGTTAGCAAATAAACACAACTTGGATATCAATCAGATTATTTCTGAAAAAATCGAAAAGAACACTGAAAAATATCCCATATCAAAGGCAAAAGGCACAGCAAAGAAATATACAGACCTATGATAATATATAACAAGACGAAAAGAGATTTCAGTAACGATATTTTGACGAACAACATAGGAAACATAATTTCAAGTCAAATAATAGAAAAAACGGGGAAGAGAGTAGCTCCAAACGAAATTAGGTCTTTTGAAAACTCATTAGGTCATATGTACAGAGTTCTTTGTGATTCTTCCATTCCTGAAGATTGTTGTATTTCCATTGAATATCATCTACCTCAAACTTCAAAACGGGTAGATTTCATTATAACGGGGAAGAGTGGAAATCAAGAAAATGTTATCATCATTGAGCTTAAACAATGGGAATCTGCAAGTATAACAGCTAAAGATGGTGTTGTTCGAACAAGGTTTCAATTGGGAGAAGCCGAAACAAGTCATCCTTCTTATCAAGCTTGGTCATATGCAGCTCTTTTGACTTCTTTTAATGAAACTGTCCATGAAGAATCAATAAGACTTCATCCATGTGCATATTTACATAATTATACTCCTGATAGCGCCATTACAAACGAATTTTATTCTCATTACATCAAAAAAGCCCCTCTATTTCTAAAACCTGATGCTCTAAAGTTACGTGAATTTATTAAAAATCACATCCAACAAGGTGATGATATGAATATCATGTCTCGTATTGAAAATGGTAAAATAAAACCGACAAAAAGCCTTGCTGATAGTCTAAAGAGTATGCTCAGAGGTAACAAAGAGTTTACAATGATTGATGACCAAAAAGTTGTCTATGAAACTGCTCTCCAATTAGCTCTCGAATCTCATGAAAAGAATAAAAATGTACTCATTGTGGAAGGTGGTCCTGGTACAGGGAAATCGGTAGTAGCAATCAATCTACTCGTAGAGTTGAACCGAAGAGGTAAAATGACACAATACGTCACAAAGACGTCTGCACCTCGTGATGTATACTTTGAGAAATTAAAAGGAGAAAAACGAATGGTCGAACTCAAGGAGTTATTTGTGGGATCAGGTACATTTATGAATACCACTGAAAATAGTATCAATACACTTATTGTAGATGAAGCACACCGTTTGACAGAAAAGACAGGGTTTCTTAAAAGAGGAGACAATCAAATTAGAGAAATCCTCAAATCGTCTCTATCATCTGTTTTCTTTATTGATGAAGACCAACGGGTTTCGGTGGACGATTATGGTGAAATAGCTGTTATTGAAGAAATAGCTAACGAGTTAGGAATTAAAGTTCATAAACAAAAATTAGAGTCACAATTCAGATGCAATGGCTCTGACGGTTACTTAGCTTGGCTTGATCATGTTCTTCAAAAGAGAGATACAGCCAATTATGATATTAGCATCTTGGATTATGAATTTGATTTTAAGGTGTTTGACAGCTCGGAACAGTTGCAAAAAGCTATTTACGAGAAGAATAAAACAAACAATAAAGCTCGTATAGTTGCAGGCTATTGTTGGGATTGGAGCAGTAAAAAAAATCCAGAGGTTTACGATTTCAAAGAGAATGAGTTTGGTTTCAACATGAGATGGAATATGACAGACTATGGTGGTAAATGGATAATTGATCCAAATTCAGTATCTGAAATAGGATGTATTCATACAGCACAAGGATTAGAAATTGATTATGTAGGAGTTATTATTGGTGATGATTTCACAGTAAGGGATGGTGGAGTTGTGACTAATCCGCAAGCACGTTCTAAAATGGATAAAACTATAAAAGGATGGAAATCAGGAGTTAAAAACAACCCAGCTTATTGGCAGCCGTTACTTGATACAATAATAAAAAATACATATCGAACACTCATGACCCGAGGTATGAAAGGATGTTATATATATTGCACAGACCCTGAAACCAATCTGTATTTTAAGAATTTGATCAAGAAATAGCCTATTAACAGATTATTATGGCAAAGACATACATTGACCAAAATGGATACAGACGTTATGTAGATAGCAACAAACTTGTTAGCAGGCATATTGCAGAAAAGAAATTAGGTAGGAAATTAAAGTCTGAAGAGGTTGTACACCATAAAGACAGAAACAAACAGAATAATTCTCCTAATAATTTATGGGTATTCCCTAATCAAAAAGCCCATGATCGAGTACATAAATATGATGCAAAAAGATATGGACATAAAGCTAGCTATAAAGGGTTTAATTCAAGAAAAACCGAAGATGGTTGTATGCTTAATATTATGATTATAATTTCTGTATTTGTCTTAATCTATCTGTTTTAACTGGATTTCCTTACCATTTTTAATGATGACTAATCATTTAATATTAAGTTGTGCGGAGAAAAAGTATATTAATCACCGCAAAATATGCGGAGAATAGCTAGGCATATTTTGGGGTATTCAATAAATAAGAATACTTAAAATCATACCTTACCATATCTTCTTGTGGCACGTATGAAATGGTAGATAAAGAAAGTAGCCGAAATACGCATTAGAAAACTTATAATTTTATCTCCATTCGTCATTATGTATGAATCCGGAAATTTGTGAACCGGGTTTAGGTAGGTTAAATACTCACCGATACCTCCGAAAAATGCAGAAAAAATGCATTTAATGTCGCAAATACTCCAATTACAAAGTAATTTGGTTTGACTGAGGCATAAAAACAATACAAAATGAATTGAGAACATCCAAAGCAATGGGGAAAGCCAGTTTTGTCCAAAATCAGAAACAAACCGATCTATGAAAACTAACACCCTATTTTGCCATGGAGTAGATTTAGTAAAACGTATATCTTTCCAATAAAGACGCATTTCCAAACGGTAAAACTCCATTGCATCAATGTGGTTTTGCATGGAAGTAGCAGCCGATTTTAGCTGTCTGTAAACTTCGCGCTCGTTACGTAAATCTTTTATATTATCAATAACTTCTTTCTTTTCTTCTTCACTGTATAGTAATTGATCGTATTGCAATTCTATACACGAAAACTTTGTAATTGGAATCCAGTCAATATTTGCATATTTGAGAGCACTTAAGTCTGAATTTTCAATCTCAAGCTTTTGTTTAAAACTGACATTATTCCAATAGATGTTTTTAAATGTGGAATCAAGAAAAGAAGTGTTTTCTATTTCCGCATTGTTAATTTGTACAACACCACTTTGACTTAAAACAGATGTGAATTTAAGATTTTGAATTTCTACACCATTGAAAAGTAAAGCTCCTTTGATGTTGTCTGAAATAACATGTAAATCGGTAATGTAGGTTTTTATTTCATTCCCATCTTCATAGACATAAGAAAGGTCAATAGATTCGAAATTGTTGCTGATTATCTGTACGTTCTCAAAGTTTCCTGAGCAAGACAATTGTTTAACATTGCGTATTTCAAGTTTTTTTTTAATAGTTTGATTTTCAAGTAGAATAAAATCTGTTTCTAAGGTGTCTAACTGGAGACAACCGAATTCTGATTTATTTCTGATTACGACTGTGTCTGTTTTTATTTGCTCTAATGTTATTGAATCATTTTTTTCACATTCAATTAAAACAGAATCAACAACTTCTAGTTTAGACAGTTCTATTTTCTTTATCTCACATTGCTCAACATTAATCTGTCGAAAGTTTGATTGAACAACCATTAAATTCGTTATGAGTGTGTCTTTAATCAACATCTCTATGGTTGTATCATCAAAATTCTTTATTGATAAACCATCCTTAAAAACACATTTGGAAAACTCTAAATAGTTATATCCGAATGGTGCAAAATCCTTAAAGTCTATTGAGACATATTTATCAAAAGTATGACCGACTAATAAACCATCATTGATTTTTAAAAGTTGATAAAATTCGTATGGATTCATGTTTCTCAATTTTACTGACCGTCTTTATTTATTTTGACTAATTTTTCTACCACCTCAAGTATTTCTTTGAACGACATGTTTTCAGCCTTTTCTTGCATTTTATTTTTAGACAATCTGGTAATTCTACCACGAAGTGGATCTTTATGTATTTCCTCTAAAGCAACCTTTATGTAATGAATGTATTCCCCTTTATTATCAGAGGCATCTTTTTTAAGCTGTTCTGAAAAACCAACTATTGATTTAGCTAATACCATTTTATATGCGTAATCTTCAATAATATTTTTTTGTTTTACATATTGATTTGCACAAAATACAGCTCCCACAATTGGTAAAGGAATAATGGCTATTCTCCCTACAATGAATTGCGTTGTACTATTTGCATCTAATGTAATCCATACCCCAATGAAAATGGCGATCAACAAAAAACACACTGCACCTACAATCCAACCTAGAGAAAAATGCCATTTCTTTGCATTATTATGTTGGGCTTGGAAAGACTCACTAAGACCTGATGCAGTTGAATAATTAAGAGCTATTTTAGCGTTCTCAATTAATTGCTGAGCCTCTTTAAGAATTGACATTCTTTCGGTTTCATATGCAACAAGTTTTTCTTTATTTTCTTCTGTTAATTGTTGTAATTCTCCAATTGTCTCGTTCCTGTACTTTTAGCGCAAAAGAATTAATGATTTTTTCACTGCTTTTAGCCTCACTAAGACTCTCTGATATGTTTTTTAGATTTTCCTCTGCTTCCTCTTGAATTTTTTCCAATGAAATATTTATTGTCTCCAAAATTTCAGCCTTCGCTACAATTTTTTCTTTTGTTTTTTCAACTTCTTCTATCTTTTCTTCTAATTTAGAAAACTTACTGTTAAATCCTTTGATCCTTTCTTCAATAATACTATTCGATTCATCAATTTTTCTCTTTATTTCTTCTACATCTTCAAACTTTTTATTGAATTCATCGCATTTTTCTAAAAGTTCTTTATTCACTTCTGAAAACAATTCCCATCTTTCTTTCTTCTCACGTACATTGTAATTTCTCAAGATAATTTTTAACTCATCTATAAATGTCACAAGTTCATCAGGAAGACTAATATTTTCTAAAATATTTGTTAGAATCTCATTAATTTGTTCCCTTTCATCAAAGGTCGAAATACTGACAAATTGATTATGGGCTTTTATCAAATAGGAAATATCAATTAATAACGAATCTAATCCCAAATAAATTCCTTTACCCGTATATTCATCTTCACTCCCATAAGAAGTATTATAAGTACTCTTATCAATATTTTTGCGTTCTTCTCTAATATTATCTCGTAACTCTTTAATCTGTTTTATTGATTGTGTCTCCATGGTAATAGTTTTTCAATTTCATCATTTTTTCAACATTCTGTACTCAGTATCTGTTTGCAAGGCTTGTTAAATAAGGATTTCATTTCTACCAAGTCTTAGAATTATATTTCTATTGCTCTATAAGTTTATCTTATAACAGATTCAAATATCTAATTAAAACAATGAAAAACAAAGTATTGTAATATAAATTTAAGTGATTTATATCAACAACTACTTAACATAGCTTTAAGAGACACACGGATTTAGCCAGTAAAGACATTTTAGTTAAAGCAGAATCAGGAGAAAGAAATACACATTATTTATTAAATTTGAACACAAAACACTAAGATATATTTTGTAATGGTACGTGTTTAGTTTTATGTATTCACATAGTTGTTGTACCCTATTTGTATCTTTAAAATTCAATTATCTAATAATCAGTATTAATTACTTTTTGTATCGGGAAATAAATTACCTTTCTTTTAGTTAACTATAATCATTAGAGTATGCGGTGAAAAAACATCTTAATCACCGCAAATTATGTGGAGAATAGTTCACATCGGCAGAAGTTACCTCCTGCCATTTGACACACTTTGTACAATCTTAATCTTTTTCAGCAATAATCCCTGAGTAAAAAACTATTCGATCGATATCAACTAAAGCAAATCCATAGTAGTTATTGTTAATCTCCAAAGACAGAAATCCAATTCTTTTATTTGTTACAGTTTTTAAAGAACTCACAATGTCCTCAAACAACTTAGCTGGATAACCTCTTTTTTTTCTGAAAATATTCTGCTCTGGCAATATAGATACCCTCAAAATTTCTTGTATCAACTAAACTAAAACTATCCATCTTTAATTTAACCGAATATTCAGTTGAAATTTTGGCAATAACTGATTCTATATTGTAATCATCCATAATTACTTTACCATTTTATCTGTAAACAATGCCTTTCGTACTCCTTTTTGTTGGACTTCTCCTTCCCTATCTCTTATATTAACTTCAAGCTTATTAATCATTTTTTTTTAATTTTGACATTTATATGTTGCCAATAGTTGGGCATAACACCCTAACGATAAATATATAGAATTTCTTTTGAAAATGGAGCTTATTCAACTTTCATCAGTTAACTTAATTTTTAGGTCATGGATTGTTTCATCTGTACAACACAAAAACCTTTTCATTATATTTGTAAAAAAACAAAATCCTATGAAACAGGTAATTCTCACACATATTCAAATTGAACAAAAAATTAATCGATTAGCCTTTCAAATAATTGAAAACACATTTGAATTAGACACAATTTACATTGGAGGAATTACTGGAAACGGAGTTATTTTGGCTGAAAAATTGAAAACAATTATTGATAAAAATTCAGATCAGAAAACAATTCTTTTTGAAATAAAATTAAACAAAGAACAACCATTATCCTCTCCAATTCAGCTAACCATTGCTGCAGATGAGCTCAATGGAAAAACGGTCATATTGGTTGATGATGTATTGAATTCTGGAAAAACAATGCAATATGGATTGATGAAGGTTTTGGAACAAGCTGTCGATAAAGTATATACAACAGTACTTGTAGATAGAAAACACCGTAGATTTCCAATTAAAGCAAACTTTTTCGGACTTCGATTGACAACTATTCTCAAAAATCATGTCGATGTTTCATTGGAAAAAGATAACTATTCTGCTCAACTTTATTAGTCATGAAAAAAATCACTGAAGCAAATTCACTGTACGATAATTTAGAAAATCTTTCAACTGCCGAATTATTGATGAACATTAATAATGAAGATAAGAAAGTTGCAAATGCCATTGAATTAGAAATGTCAGCCATTCAATCATTTATCGATGCTTGTTACCCAAAAATGAAAAAAGATGGTCGTTTGTTTTATATTGGAGCAGGAACAAGTGGTCGTCTTGGAATTGTAGATGCAAGTGAGTGTCCTCCTACGTTTGGCGTGCCTCAGGGTAAAGTTGTTGGCATCATTGCAGGAGGCGATACTGCGATTAGAAAAGCTGTAGAATTTGCTGAAGATGACACAGAACAAGGTTGGAAAGACCTACAAGAATATCAAATCAATTCAAACGATACCCTCATTGGAATTGCAGCCTCGGGAACAACTCCCTATGTAATCGGAGCGATACAAAAAGCAAAAGAAAATGGAATTTTAACAGCTTCTATTTCTTGTAATCCGGGTAATCCTTTAGCTGAGTTAGTTGACCATGCAATCACTCCTGAAGTTGGACCGGAATTCGTTACTGGTAGCACTCGAATGAAGTCTGGAACTGCCCAAAAATTAGTTCTAAACATGATTTCTACGACACTAATGATCAAATTGGGACATGTCAAAGGAAATAAAATGGTTGATATGCAATTGAGCAACAATAAACTTGTAGATCGTGGGGTTCAGATGATCATCCAACAAACGAATATTAGCTATGAAGAAGCTGAAAAGCTATTGAAAATTCATGGTTCAGTTAGAAATGTTGTTGAAATTGTAATAGGTAAAAAATAAACCTAAACTTTGTTTTTAACTATCTTTGTCAAAAAATCAGAACATGTTTACAGGAATAATTGAACAAACTGGAGTTGTAAAAAGCATTACAAAAGAAAACGAAAACATTCATTTTGAAATCATTGCTGATTTTGTAAATGAATTAAAAATAGATCAAAGCGTTGCTCACAATGGTTGTTGCTTAACAGTGGTTGCTATTTCTGAAAATACATTTACTGTAACGGCAATTCGTGAAACTTTAGAGAAAACCAATCTTGGAAATTGGGAAATTGGAACTAAAGTAAATTTAGAACGTTGCATGATTATGAATGGTCGTTTAGATGGCCACATTGTTCAAGGTCATGTCGATACAACAGCAGAATGTATTGCAATTGAAGATCAACAAGGAAGTTGGAAATTTACATTTGTTTATTCTTCAGATGATTTAACCGTAGAAAAAGGGAGTGTTACTGTAAATGGAACGAGTTTAACTGTAGTTGATTCTAAAGACAATAGTTTTTCTGTCTGTATAATTCCATACACTTATGAATTCACCAATTTCAACCAATTAAATGTTGGTGACAAAGTAAATCTTGAATTTGATATTGTTGGAAAATATGTTGCTAAACTTTTAGCAAAACAGAATAAATAATGAATTTAATCTAATTTATCTCCACTTTGTAGCAATTCGCTTTTCCGTTTTTTTGACAAATCGCTTTAAAACCGATTCTTTATCTGATATGTTATTGCATTTAACCTGATCGATAGCAACCATTTCTCCATTGCGATAAAATGCAAATTCAAATGTTACAGAAACAGCAGCATTACGATAAATTTCACGCAAAGTCCCTTGAGCTAATTTCTCAACAAATGAATACTTTATAGTTGAAGGTTTATAACTACGATCATATCCTCTAACAGAAACAATTACATAAGTATCAAAACCTTTTTCTTTCAATACATTCATCAAGGAATCATTTGAAATATTGTTTAAAGGCTCACCTGTTTTAAGATAATTTACTGACGGTGCTGTTTTTATATTAAATTCAGTCAGCAATCCTGTCATTGTACTTTCAATCGTAAATCGCTCATCCTCTTTATCGAATTGTCCAATAACAACTGCATTTCTCAACTTAAGTGTTTTCAACTGAGAAAAAGAACTAAACGACAATAAAATAACAACTATAAAACTAATAGATTTCATATTAAAAAACTTCTTTTGCAATCGCCCTAACAGACGATGAATTTGACATAGTATAATAATGGATACAAGGAACACCATTTGCTTTCAATTCCTTTGACTGATGAATCCCCCACTCTACTCCCAAAGCTGCTGCATCCTGATTTGTTTTGCATTTCAATAATTCCCTTGAAAGTTCCTCAGGGTAATCAATGTGAAAAAACTTAGGAAGAAAGGAGATATGACTCAATGTTTTGATCGGTTTAATTCCTGGAATAATTGGAATGTTAATTCCAGCAACCCTACACGCCTCTACAAATTTAAAATACTTTGAATTATCAAAAAACATTTGAGTCACAATGTATTCCGCTCCTGCATCTACCTTTGCTTTAAGATATTCAAGATCTGTTGAAAGATTCATTGCTTCAAAATGTTTCTCAGGATAACCTGCCGCACCAATGCAAAAATCGGTAGGCTCTAAGTCAACATCATCCATCAAATAAGTACCATTATTCATTCCTTTAATTTGATTAATCAAATCAACAGCATAATTATGACCATTAGGATCTGGTCGAAATGAACTTTCTGTCTTTATAGAATCTCCTCTCAATGCAAGTACATTGTCGATACCCAAAAAACGTAAATCAATCAATGCATTTTCAGTCTCTTCTCTCGAAAAACCACCACAAATTAAATGCGGAATCGCATCAACATGGTATTTATTCATAATAGCTGCACAGATACCAACAGTTCCTGGTCGTTTTCTAACTGAAATTTTTTCTAATAAACCGTTAGCATGCTCTTTATAAATGTACTCTTCTCGATGATAGGTAACATTTACAAATTTTGGTTTAAACTCCATCAGAGGGTCAATTCCATCATAAATAGACTGAATGCTTTGACCTTTTAATGGTGGTAAAATTTCTATAGAAAATAATGTATCTTTTGCTTGTGCTATATGTTCTGTAACTTTCATTTCGATTCAAAGTTAGATATTCCTCTTATAAGTACTAATTTTTCAACGTTTTTTATGATATTTTAATAGAGGAAGTTCCTTGTTTATGTTTGATATTAATTGTTTATCGCCTGAATACCTGGTAATTCTATTCCTTCTAAATATTCCAACATAGCTCCACCACCTGTTGAAACATATGAAACCTTATCTGCTAGGCCAAACTTATTAATCGCCGCAACAGAATCTCCTCCACCTATCAGTGAAAAAGCACCATTTTTAGTTGCTTCAACGATAGAATTTGCCACATCCATTGTTCCTTTCTGGAAATTTTCCAATTCAAAAACGCCCATCGGACCGTTCCACAAGATCAATTTAGAAGATGTTATAATTTCAGCAACATCCTTCGATGTCTGAATTCCAGAGTCTAATCCCATCCATCCGTCTGGAATCTCATTAATATTAACCGTTTTTCTTGTTGCCTCATTATCAAATTTATCTGCAATTACGGTATCAACAGGAATGTACAAATTGACCCCATTATTTTTTGCTTTTTCTATAATTTTTATTGCAACATCTAGAAAATCATCTTCTACTAAAGAAGTACCAACTTTACCTCCTTGTGCTTTCACAAAAGTATAAGCCATCCCTCCTCCTACTATTAAATTATCAACCTTGTCAAGCAATCGTTCGATAATCGTAATTTTAGATGACACTTTTGCTCCACCAACAATTGCTGTTAATGGTTTATCAGTGCTATTTAATACTTTATCTACAGCTTTAATTTCGCCTTCGATTAAGAAGCCAAACATTTTATCATTGGGAAAATAATTCGCCACAATGGTAGTTGAAGCATGAGCTCTATGAGCTGTACCAAATGCGTCATTGATATAAACGTCACCATGTTTTGCTAATTCTTGTGCAAAACTATCTGTACCAGTTATAGAAACGAACATTTTCTAACAATAAGACTTCACCTGGTTTCAAATTAGCACTAGCAAGATGCGACTCTTCATTGATACAATCAGAAACAAACTTTACAGGAACCCCTAATACTTTTGACACTTGACTAACAATATGAGTTAGAGAATACTTCTCTTCTACTCCAGTTGGTCGCCCCAAGTGAGACATAAGAACAACACTTCCACCATTTTTTAATACATGTAAAATAGTAGGAGCTGCTGCTCTAATTCGAGTATCATCAGTGACCTCAAAAGTTTCTTTATTCAATGGAACATTAAAATCTACACGAATTAATGCTCTTTTTCCTTCAAAATTGTACGAATGAATATCTGACATATTATTTTTTAAAATAATTTGAGACAAATTTAGTGTTTTTAAAGTGAGATTTTTTAATAAACCTAAAAAAATAAACACAACGCAAACAACTGATTTACAACAACAAAACTACAAATGTTAATATAATATTATATTTTTGGCACATTTTTTATGCATTTCTTAACAAAATCATTAGCTTTATAGAAGCTATTATAAATTAAATAAATATGAAAAACACTTTTTTTATCTTAACATTCCTGTTCGTATCTGCATTTAGCTTTGGACAAACTGCATCAGGAAAATGGACAACTATTGACGATGAAACAGGAAAGAAAAAATCTGTTGTAGAACTTTACAAAGTTGACAGCAAACTTTACGGAAAAATAACTTATTTATATCCTCGAGAAGGACGTGAAGAGAATCCAAAATGTAAACTTTGTACGGACGATAGAAAAGACAAGCCATTGATGGGATTACAAATTGTAAGAAACTTACAGTGGGATGGAACAACTTGGCATAGTGGAACTATTGTAGACCCTGAAAATGGAAAAGTTTACAAAGTGAAAATTTGGATTGATAAAGACGCTCCAGACAAATTAAATGTTAGAGGTTATATCGGACCATTCTTTAGAACTCAGGTTTGGGAACGAGTTAAGGACTAAAATTAACAACATAATAGTTTAAGAGGCTTTCAATATTGAAAGCCTCTTTTCTTTTTAAGAAAAATAAATGATCCTTTTGTATACCTGATTATTATTTCATATTCAATACTCTATTCGTTATGATTTTCCTATTTTTGTAATAAGAACCAATTAGGACAACTTGTTTTGAATAAAAAAAATAAAAAAAAGATATTCAATGACCCAGTTTATGGATTCATTTCTATCCCAAGCGAATTTATTTACGATTTAATTGAGCATCCATATATGCAGCGTCTTAGACGCATTCGTCAATTAGGCATGTCTCATCTAGTTTATCCTGGAGCTTTACATACTCGATTTCATCATGTATTAGGTGCAATGCATTTAATGAATCTTGCAATACAAGTTATAAGACGTAAAGGAACTGAAATAACAGCGAAAGAGGAAGAAGCAGTTTTAGCAGCAATTTTATTACACGACATTGGTCATGGTCCTTTTAGTCACGCATTAGAACATGATATCGTAAATAGTGTTAGTCATGAAGACATTTCTAGTTTTTTTATGCAACGACTGGAAGAGGATTTTGGTGACAAATTAAAACTTACACGTAAAATCTTTACTAATAATTATAAAAAACCATTCCTCTACCAATTAGTTTCGAGTCAATTGGATATGGATCGAATGGATTATTTAAATCGTGATAGTTTCTACACAGGTGTTAGCGAAGGTGTGATTGGGAGTGATCGTATTATTGAAATGCTGGATGTTCACAATGGAAACCTTGTACTGGAAGAAAAAGGGATTTATTCAATCGAGAAATTCATTACAGCTAGAAGATTGATGTATTGGCAAGTATATTTACATAAAACTGTCGTTTCTTCTGAACATCTCCTAATAAATACATTGAAAAGAGCAAAGCAATTATCGATTGAAGGAGCTGATTTATTCGCTTCCCCTGCATTGGCTTTCTTTTTAAAAAACAACATCACTCGCACTGATTTTGAAGACAATCCAGCTGTTTTGGAAACATTTTCAATGTTAGATGATTACGATATTATGGGGGCGATAAAAGTATGGCAATTTTGCGATGATAAAATATTGGCCAATTTATCGAAACGATTAATAAATCGAAAATTATTCAAAATTAAAATTTCTAAAGAACCTTTTTCTGAAGAAGAAATAAACACAAAGAAGAAAGAGCTAGCTCAAAAAATGGATATTTCAATTGAAGATACCAAATATTTCATTCATTCCTCGAGGCTTGTTAACAACGCATACAATCAAGAAAAACAAACGATTAATTTATTAATGAAGAATGGGGAAATTATAGACTTGACTGAAGCCTCTGATAATTTAAATATTTCTGCTCTTACAAAACCAGTTGAAAAATTCTTTATTTGCTATCCTTCAATTTAACCTTTTAAATAATCATGGAAACTTTTTTTTTAAACCTCGGATTATCTTTTACATTAAGTAAACTTTTGCCTTACATTATTGTTGCAATCTTGGGTATTGCTTTCGGTTATACAATTATTAAAAAAGCAAAATCATTACCATTGAAAATTGTTGGTATCGTAGCGATATTCATACCTTTTGGGATTTATTTTGCAATTAATCCAATCTATCAAGGTGATTTTTCAAATGATGCGTTAGTCGTTCCTCATTCTGAAAAAGTAAAACAATTTCCAGGAAAAAAATTAGTAGTAGTAACTATTCCAGGTTGCCAATATTGTGCTTCCTCTATTGAAAGCATGAAAGTCTTAAAAAATAATAAAAACACCCCTATTGAATATGTTGTTTTAAGTTCGGACAGTAGTTCACTGACAACTTATAAAGAATTGATTCAAAATACTTTCCCTCTACATCTTGCTGAAGATCCTATTACACTATCAGAATTGGTTGGAGGAAGATTTCCTAGTTATGTTTTAATAGAAGATAAAAAACCTATTAAAATATGGAATAATAACAACTTTGGAGTCAGTGCACTTGATGATGTCGTGAATACATTAAAATAAACTTTTCATTTTTTTATGGAAACATAGTAAAATATGCATCTATAAAAAAGAAGAGTGTAAATCATGTTTAAACACAGAAAATATAGAAAATATTCTGATGAAGAACTTGTTGTTAAAGTGAAAGAACAACAAGACATGTTTTGCATTGGGATTTTGTACGAGCGTTATGGACATTTGGTGTTTGGTCTCTCTTTAAAATACTTGAAAAACTCAAATGATGCAGAGGATTTAACTTCAAAAGTATTTGAATCATTATTTCAAAAACTACAAATTCATACTGTTCAACATTTCAAATCTTGGTTGTATATGTTGTCCAAAAATGAATGCCTTATGCTTCTCAGAAAAGGCCACAAGAACAACGAAATCGACATTGATGTAATTCAAATTGAAGCATCAAATGAAAATCTTGAGCTAGAAGTCAGACTTGATTTACTGGAAAAAAAGATTGACTTGTTAAAGGATGAACAGCAACAATGTGTTCGTTTATTTTACCTAGAAGAAAAATCTTACCAGCAAATCAGTGAACAGTTAAACTTGCCCATAAACAAGGTTAAAAGTGCCATTCAAAACGGAAAAAGGAATTTAAAAATATTATTGGAACAACATCATGAGTTCAAATAAACAACATATTAAAGATAATCTGACACGAGATGATATTCAAGGATATCTATCTTCAACCGATGAATCAAAAAAACGCATTATTGAAGAGAAATCATTGAATAGTGACTTTAACTCAGACGCATTAGAAGGATGGTCAACTGCTGATGTTGATGTATCCATCATGAAAAAATTGGATAAAAAGTTCAAGTCAACGGCTTCAATTTTAAAACCAATCATTTTATCATCTGTTATCCTTTTGGTAGTTGTGTTTGGCTACTATTATTACAATGTAAATTCAGATGTTTTGAATCAAGATATAACAAAAAACGTTGAAAAAACAGACATTATTCTTCCAGATTCTGTTCAAAAATTAGAAGTCTTATCTGAAAATAAATTAATTAAAATCAATGAAATTAAAATTGAGAAAAAAACGAACAAAGAGTCAACTCAAACAGTTGAGCAACAAAAAACAGCAAAAGAAAATTTAAGTGTAGACCAATTACCAATTTTAAAACCCGACTTCCCAATTCAAGCTAATTCCATTCATAAAGTAACAGCAAAAGAAATTTATTTAAACAACTTAAAATTAATCGATTATCGAAAATACAGAAGTCGCTCAAATATCAAAGTTGAATCATTGGAATTAACAGGAATACCTGCTAATTTAGAAAGCAAAGATGAACAAGTAAAAGATTCTAAATCTACCGATTCTGAAATTGCCTATTATGATTACATTAAAAAGACTACTTTACTGTTATCTGAAGGAGATTACAAACAAACTTTGGCTAGATGTAACATTATTTTATCTCATTATCCAAATGATTTAAATGCTCTGTTTTATTCGGGCTATTGTTATTACAATTTAGCTGAATACAGCAAATCAGTTGAATTATTTAAGCAATGTTTAACTTCAAATTACAATAATTTTGATGAAGAATCAGAATGGTTATTAGCAAAAAGTTATGAAGCCCTAGGAGAAAACAACAAGGCAAAAGCGATTTTCAAATTAATAAACGATCGAGGGGGCTATTATAGGAGCAAATAATTTTTTCAATAATTCACTGGAAGTGGTTCTAATAATGTAGCTTTTTTACCATTCCAATGGTATACTTTTGTTTCTTTGACCGTTTCCTCAACTTCAAACTCCTTACCTTCCAACTCTTTGTACTGAACATAATCTATATTTGTAGTAGTCGACTCTATTATAATAAAATCCTTACCTAATTTATGTTCTGTTGGAAATAATAAGTTTTCAGAATACCCAAATACACCAGCATCGCCCATACTATTTTTAGTTGGTAATTCAATAAATTCAGAACCATTCCATCCATAATAGTGATAGGTTGTATAAACTCCACAAGCCTCACCTAAAAAGCCAACTCGAAACAACTGTTGCAAATTACTCAATCCCATATTTCCAAGGACTTTACTTTCAAAGCTTGATTGATCCCCAAGTGGATAAGAAAATGACTGCTCATGTACTTTTTTTGACTCTCCATCAATACGAATAACAGCATAAGTTAGTTCATATTCTTCAGTATTAAACGAACGTCGTCCAAATAAAAATTGATTTTTGTTTTTATCAATGAAATAAGAACTTGCAATCAAACCTCCCCAAACATAGCCAGTTTTCCATTCACCTGATTTTTCGTAGCGAACGGAATAATAACCCGTCTTCAGATTATAAATAACTTTACTTCCAACGCCATGGTAATCTCCATCTTCATTTATGTACAAAACAGATCCGATTGGCAATTGATCAATTGATTTACCATTTCTGGAAGGTGTCGAACGTATGTGCCCACCATTTGATAAAACAATAGTATCTCCGACTTGTAGATAATTATAGATTTCATAGGGCTCATTGGTTTGAGCAAGTAAACCAGGTGATAAATACAATGCCATCAACAAGAAAAAAATTTTTTCCATGCAGTTAGTTATTAAAATTACTTTAAAAAGTTTAATCAATCACATTTTATCATTCTGAGAACAACGAATCAACAAATTCCATTTTATTGAAAACCTGTAAATCTTCCATTTTTTCTCCCACACCAATGTATTTCACTGGAATTTTCATTTGATCAGAAATACCAATTACGACACCACCTTTTGCAGTACCGTCTAATTTTGTAATCGCCAAAGCAGAAATATCTGTAGCTAAAGAAAATTGTTTTGCTTGTTCATAAGCATTTTGTCCTGTGGAACCATCTAATACCAGTAATACTTCATGAGGTGCACCAGGAATTACCTTTTCCATAACACGTTTGATTTTTGATAATTCGTTCATCAAATTCACTTTGTTATGCAAACGACCAGCTGTATCGATAATAACTAGATCTGCATTTTGGGCTTTTGCTGACTGTAATGTATCAAATGCTACTGATGCAGGGTCTGCCCCCATTCCTTGCTGAACGATTGGTACTCCTACTCTTTCAGACCAAATAATTAGCTGATCAACGGCTGCTGCTCTAAATGTATCTGCTGCACCAAGTACAACTTTTTTACCTGCAGACTTAAACTGATGTGCTAACTTACCAATTGTTGTTGTTTTACCCACACCATTAACACCAACAACCATTATCACATGTGGATTACCATCTTTTTTCTCTACGTCAAAATTAGTTCCATCTGTAGATTTATTTTCCTCAAGTAATCCAGCAATTTCTTCCTTTAACACACGATTCAGTTCTTCTGCTCCCATGAATTTATCACGGGAAACACGAGCTTCAATTCGTTCGATAATTTTGAGGGTTGTTTCCACGCCGACATCAGAGCTAATCAAGATTTCTTCAAGGTTATCAAGCACCTCTTCATCTACCTTTGATTTTCCAACAATTGAACGGGCAATCTTACTTAGAAAACTTTGTTTAGTTTTCTCCAACCCTTTATTTAACGTCTCTTTTTTCTCTCTTGAGAATAATCCAAAAAATGCCATAGGTCAAAAATAAGAAAAGCTTCCATTCAAACGAACGGAAGCTAGTATTTTTTTAGAATTTGCCAATTAAGAATTAGTTTTTACCAAACCACTCCTTAACTTTATCATTATGTACAACTTCTTCTTTAAATGAATAAGAACCTTTATCAGTTTTTACCATTTTAATCACTTTCGTGTGCTCTTTTCCTCCACCTTTTTGAAGGGATGCTACTACTTTCTTTGCCATGACTTAATATTATTTAATCTCTTTATGAACAGTATAACGTTTCAAAATCGGATTATATTTTTTAATTTCAATTCTATCCGGTGTATTTTTTCTATTCTTCGTTGTAATATAACGAGAAGTTCCCGGTTGTCCTGATTCTTTGTGCTCAGTACACTCAAGAATCACCTGAATTCTATTTCCTTTTGCTTTCT
>DAIOWV010000025.1:0-2099 GCA_036758285.1 Taishania sp.
AACAATAACGCTTTGAAAAATGCATGCGATGTTCCACGTTACAACGCATGCATTTTTCAAAGCGTTATTGTTCTTAGGTTCAGGTAGTGTGATTCACGCAATGTCGGATGAACAAGATATTCGTAAAATGGGTGGATTGAAAAAATACATTCCTACAACACATTGGACATTCTTAATCGGAACATTAGCAATTACTGGATTCCCATTATTGTCAGGTTTCTTCTCTAAAGATGAAATTTTAGGATATGCCTTCGCAGAAAGTATTCCATTGTATTTGGTATTGATGTTCTCTGTTTTGTTAACAGCAATTTATATGTTCCGTATGTACTTCCTAACTTTTCACGGAGAATTTAGAGGTTCAGACGAACAAAAACATCATTTGCATGAATCACCAGCTAACATGACAATTCCATTAATTGTTTTAGCAATATTGTCTGTATTCGGTGGTATTTTGAATTTACCTGGATTGTTTTTACATGATCCGGCACATTATATGACACATTTGTTTGAACACAATGTTGCAGGGATGAATTTAATTCACATGGAGCATTTATCTTCAGGTACGATTATGGCTTTAATGGCTGTTGCTGTTATTTCTTGTTTGGCGGTCTTAGGGATAACATACATGTTATATGTTAAGAAAAAAGGATTGCCAAAATCAGATGCAGAATTGACAGGTTGGGAAAAAGTTTCAGCGAATAAATTGTATTTTGATGAAGTTTACAATATGCTATTTGTTAAACCAATCGAATGGTTATCAGAAAAAGGATATCGTTTCTTTGAAGTTGCAATTCTAAATGGAGTTGTATTCGGTGTCGCTAAAGGTTTCGAAACAGCTGGTGAAGTTGTTAAAAAATGGCAATCAGGTCAAGTGAACTGGTATGTTCTCTGGATGATTTCTGGAATAGTTGGATTAATTATTTATTTCTTGGTAAAAATTTAAGATTTTGGAATTACTAATAATACCTTTCGTTTTCGCATTAGTTGCGTTGGTTGTCCCTCAAAAGGCAGTTCGAGGATTAGCATTAATTGGAGCGTTGACTTCTGTTATTTTTGGTGCAATTCATGTTGTGAATTATACACCAACTGCCGATTTTATATCCATTTTACCAGCTTGTATTTCTAAATGTACTTTGCCTTTTGGAGCTACTTTGGGTTTGGGATATGATGGGATAGGACTTGTAATGATTATTCTGACAAGCGTTATCACATTTTTAATTTTACTCAGTAATTATGATAATCAGTCAATTGCAAATTCAAAGAAGTTTGTTGCTCTTGTGTTTTTTATGCAATTTGCTTTATTAGGAGTGTTTTTATCGCTTGATGGATTATTATTTTATGTTTTTTGGGAATTATCATTAATACCAGTATTCTTAATTTTCTTATGGTTTGGAGCAAAAGGAAAGAAGAAAGTACTAATGAAGTTTTTCATTTATACGTTTATAGGATCATTAGCAATGTTGTTTTCTTTGATTTTTATTAAATCACAGGCACCATCGTTTGCTATTCAAGATTTAATCGCCGTTCAATTAAACACTGTTACAGGATTATGGGTTTTTGGTGGTTTCTTTATTGCTTTTGCAGTTAAAATTCCATTGTTTCCATTTCACACTTGGCAGCCTGAAACATATACAAAATCACCAATGGCAGGTACAATGTTGTTGGGAGCGTTGATGTTAAAAATGGCTTTATTTGGAATGATACGTTGGATGATTCCTTTAGCGCCAGAAGCATTGCATTGTATGACGAATGTGATTGTTGTTCTTGGAGGTTTAGGTGTTATTTATGCTGCAATCATCGCGATAAAACAAAATGATATTAAAACATTATTTGCTTATGCTTCTATTTCCCACGTTGGTTTAATTGCTGCTGGAATAATTGTATTAAGCTTAGATGCATTAACAGGTGCAATGGTTCAAATTGTAAATCACTCTTTTGTTGCAGTAGGATTGTTTCTTGCTGCTGATATCATTGATAGAAGATTAGGAAATCGCAATTTACAGGAATTAGGAGGGATAGCTGTTCAAGCTCCAAAATTTGCTTTTTGGTTTGCAGTAATAATTTTTGCAGGTGTTTCAGTTCCGTTGACAAGTGGATTC
>DAIOWV010000025.1:2137-9118 GCA_036758285.1 Taishania sp.
TTTTACTAATCAAAGGGATATATGGTTACAATTGGATTTTTGGGGTTTTAATTGGGACAACACTAATTTTAGCTTGTGTTTATTCATTTAGAGCTTATCAATTAAGTATGTTTGGACCTTCAAAGAATTTTGATTTTCCTGACTTAACTTGGGCTGAATGGTTGTCATTTTTTATCATTTCCATTGTAGTCGTATTTTTAGGAGTTTATCCTCAAGTATTGATTGATATTGTAGAACCTAGTTTACAAAAATTGATTGAAATCGTTAACGTTAAATAATAGTACACAGATATGTTGGCTTTAATAATTTTATTTTTATCGGTAATAGCAACTTTATTTATTGCTTTTTTAAAGAAACCGTTATTGACGTTATTTACTTCTTTAACAGGATTGTCATTAACAGCTATTTCACTAGTTTGCCTTTGGAATAATCCAAGTGATTTTTTAAGTTCCTATGAAGGTGTGACTTTTGATAAGTTTGCAATTATTTATTCCATTGTTGCAATTATTTTCACATTCTTAATTATCCTTTCAGGATATGAATCGTTTAAATCTAGATTAGAACATACAGGCGATTACATTGGATTATTGATGTTCTCATTGTTTGGGGCAATCATTATGGTGTCTTTTGATAATATGTTTTTATTCTTCTTAGGATTAGAAATTTTGTCCATTCCAATTTATGTAATGGCGGGAGCTAAAAAAGACGATTCTCTATCTTCCGAGTCTTCATTAAAATACTTTATAACTGGAGCATTTGCAACAGGTGTTTTATTGTTTGGAATTGCATGGTTGTATGGTGCAACAGGAACATTTAGAATCGTTGAGATCAAAGAATTTTTCGCTGAAAATCAACCAAGCACATTAGCTTATGTTGGTTTAATTATGATTTTAGCTTCATTCTTATTTAAAATTGGTGCTGCTCCATTTCATTTTTGGAGTCCGGATGTTTATGATGGAGCTCCATCAGCAGTTACGGCATTTATGGCGGCGGTTGTGAAATTAGGAGCTTTTGGTGCTTTCATCAAGTTGTTTTCAATTGCATTTGTTGATTTGTATGATTTCTGGATGCCTCTATTAACTTTCTTGGCTATTCTTACCATGTTTGTTGGAAATTTATCTGCGATACGTCAAACTCGCTTTAAAAGACTTTTAGCTTATTCAAGTATTGCACATGTAGGATATTCATTAATTACAATGGTGGTATTGACAGATAATAGTGCACTTAATCTATGGTATTATTTGTTCTCTTATGGTTTTGCAACTATTGCTTTAATTACAGTACAAATGATTGTAAATGATAAAGGAGATAGAATTGAAGCATTTAAAGGTTTAGGAAGAACAAATCCTTATGTTGGTTTTGTTGCAGTTGTAGCTTTATTAGCTTTAGCGGGTGTACCTCCTTTAATGGGATTCTTTGGTAAATACATGATTTTTGCAGATGCAATAGCAGCTAATCCAGCATTAATTGCAGTTGCTTTATTAAATTCAGGAATTGCAATTTATTATTATTTGAGAACAGTTATCTTAATTCTACAAAATCCAGGAGTAGATAATGAAATTGAACAATCTGAATTTAAAACAACACCATTACAACTATTTGTATTAGGAATTTGTGTTTTAGCATTGATTTTTGGAGGATTCATATTAATGATTAAAATCTAAAAAAGTATAAGTTATCATTAAGCTCGTAGAAATACGAGCTTTTTTTGTTTATACATGGCTTGAGGTTAATATATTTGAATTTACTGTTTTTTTCGATTCATTTGGATTTAGAGCTAACTACATCTTGATGGTTTTTAAAAAGATAGTCTATGTAAATTATTGTTTATTAAATAATTATGCTATTTTTGTTAAAAATAACCACATTATGAAATCAACCTTAACAACATTACTATTTTTACTTTGTACTGTATACCTAAGTGCTCAAACATCTCGTTTATTCTATCAATTAGAGGGAGGTAGTAATCGAGGTTACAACTCGGTTATCCTAGAGAAAGATGGTTCGCCTTACTTTTTTTCGATAAGAGAAAATGATGGAGTCTTTATGAATTTGACATACGGCCCTTTAGATGAAGAGACTTTATCTCCATTGTCTTATAATTATGTTACTTTGCCTGTCGAAAGAGATAGTTTCAAGTTTCTTAATGGTGGTCAACTTAGTGGTAACCAACTTGAATTAATGTTACAGAAAGGTGGGAATGGATTAACAAAAATTGAATTCATTGAAATTGATTTATCTAGTAATAGTGTTATAAATCATTACAGTTCAGCTAATAGTTTAGATTATAGTAGAGGTTTTTTTAGGGCAAGACAGGTTGGAGATAAACTTGTTTCTTATGCTTATTATCCATCAATTAGTAGAATTATTCGTTTTGAAAAAGGACTTTCTGAAAATTTTTCAGTCGATACACTATCAGGTGTTTTTAGTAATTCGCAATCGATATCAAACAAGATAAGTGAATTAGAGGTTATAAATGGGGTTGAGTATGCAGTAGTAACGACTGCGTTGAATGCAATAACTTTTGTGAAAAACAATGGAGGTACTTTTCAAACCACTTCTTTTCCTGTTGAAAATCAAAGTCCACGTGGATGGGATTTTTTGCAGTATAATGGAAATTCATTGTTGTTTTTAGGAGTTAAGAACGCTATCGAAGTCGATTTGGATTTTAATTTGATTCGTCAAAAAGATGAAACGTATTTTGGAAATTCTAATCTTAATGTAGAAATTTTGAAAAAAGATGAATTACTTTATGTCTTTAAAAATGAATCTGGTCTCCAATCTAATTACACTATTGTTGATGGCTTGTTAAACATTGTAGAAGTAAAATCGTTTGATAGAGGTATTCTAGTTAATGATGTAATCTCAAATGGAAATACAATATGGATTTATGGAACAACTATTGATTTTGATGGTGAGTATATGCTACCAAATAGTGATGTGGGTTCAATGTTTATTAGTAGTGAATTACCAAACTTTTCATTTGATGAGCATCATAGATCTTTGAAATTCAATGATTATGATATCAATATTGGGAATTATGGAAGACAATTCCTCCAAAGAGGAGGCGATAATAGTGCGTCAATTACAGTAGATGGAAAATCTTTAGCATTTTTGGTTTCGGACAATATACTAGGGAAAAATACAAATGATGAGTTGGCTGGAATCTGGAGTAGATTTTATTCTTCACGAAATCTGTTATCAGGACCTATATTTACAAGTGTAGATGATGTCAATTTGAGAAAGGATAAATACAATCGTTCTTATTTTGTTACAAGTGAAATGATATCAGAGCATGTTTCTAACATTAATTCTTCAAATCCAAATTATGTAATGCCCAATGGAATTCGTTTTTGGCCTGGAAATGGAAATACAGCTAATGGTGAAGCTCAGAAAATTGTAGATTTTGTAGATTTAAATAATAATGGAATCTATGAACCACATTTGGCTGAATTCCCTAAGATTTTTGGAGATAAATGTCTTCTAACTGTTTGTCACCAGTATTCTGGAGATTCACTAGACAATAACATTGAAGTTCACCGCTATTTGTTTACCATAAATTGTGATACAAATGAACTATTAACTAATGTTTTTTTCAATAATACTCGATTCATTAACCGAGGATCTGATATAAGTGAAGTATTCGTGGGATCGTACATTGATTACAGCCTCGGATTTGATAATGATGATTTTATTGGAACAAATGTTGAACTAGGTCTAACATATGTTTACAATGGAGATGATTTTGATGAAACAAATGGAACTAATATTGGATTTCAAGACACAATCCCTGCTTTTGGGCAATTGATATTGTCTGGGGCAAAACTTAAAAATGATGGTGAAGACAATTCAATAGGAGTAAATATTGGTGAAAGTATCAATGGTTTAGGTTTTGATGATGGAATAGTGGACAATGAGTATTTTACCCTTGAAACGTCTCGATATTTTACAAATTTTTCATATTATCCATATAATGATGCTGTTAATGGTGCTCAAATGTATTTGAATTTGCAAGGTTTATTAGCTGATGGAAGTCCTATTCAATACAATGGGGAGACAACACGATATGAAATGTTTGGTCAGAGTGACCCTAATTTTTATGCAACAAGAGGTGCTGCTCATCCAAATAATTTTGCTGAATCAACAATTGGAAATGCGCCAGGTGATCGTAGAATGATTTCGGGATCAGGAGCAGGGTATCTAGAAGCTGGAGATACATTAAATTACTTAACTGCCTATGTAATGTCTTATGGTGATAATGCAACTGTTAATTCAACTGTTTCTCAGTTATTTGTTGATGCTCAAAAAGTAAAAATCTTTTTTGAAAACAATGACTTAGGATGTGGAAAATCTTTTGATTTATCAAATGAGTCTTTGAATGTAAAAAAAGTCGAACAATTAGATTTTACAGTATATCCAAATCCTTTTGGAAATGAATTGTTTATTCGTCATGATTTCCAGGGAGATGTACAATTGGTAATTAGAAATTTAAATGGACAAGAAGTATATCGACAAGTTGCGATTTCAAATCAGGAGTTTATTAATGTTGATTTAAATGCTGGTGTTTATTTCATGGAGTTGAATACTCCGAAAGGTAATGTACTTAAGAAACTTATTAGAAAGTAGTTTTTTAATGTGATTTTTTAATCTCGTAGAAATACGAGCTTTTTTGTTTTATTAATTTCCAATTAGTGGTTAACCTCTTTTCTTATTGATTGTAGTAGTGAATCTAACGAGTAAATTTCAATACCTAATCATCTTAAAATGTAAGAAAATTGCTTTTAATTATTCTTTTTCATATATTTAGGTTTGCTTTTAATTTTGTAACTATGAAAAATATCCATTATTTATTGATTTTTCTTTTCCCATTTTTGGGCAATGCACAATTAACAGATACTACTTGTATCAAATCACGTTGGATTGCACTTAAACAGTCAACTGAAAACAAAGACATTTTTCAATTAGATGCTTCCTTGGATAAATCTAAAGATTTGGTCGCAACAATTAAACGTTTAGTTGAGGCTAATAAACTCAAAATTTATTCGCAAGACGATGGACCAAATGGAATTCAACAATGGAATTACATTGATTACAGATTTGATTTGGATCAAGAAGCAAAAAAATCGAGTCAAACTAGTAAGAATTCATTTTTTGAAATTAATGTCTTTTCAGACATGCCTCTTTCTAACATGTATGGAGAAGATAGTGTGATGATGTTAAAGGATGGTTCTATAGTTGTAGTTTATCCAGAACCCATGATTTATATGGTTCCAACTCAGGGATGTGATGAAATTCGAATCAAAGAAGAACGAACATACAATGAGAAAAACAAAAAGTATGAATACAAACCTGTTGGATTGAGTTTTTTTGTCAAAGGCAATAAAAACCGAAAAGGGAGTGAAATTTTTTGGGTTGACTTGAATGAACTCTTTACTGCTTTGGAAAATAAAAACCAATATTCATGGTACACTGCAATTGTCAATAAAAAATACCAAGGTTTTCAGTATATGCAAACACCTTGCGATGAGGGTTTTTTAAGGGAATAATGGTTTCAATAAATAATCGAATTTTACTTTGTATTGTAAAATAAATCTAAAATGAGAATTTTATTCAGATTGTTATTTTTAGCACCTCTTGGATATTTAATTCTATTGATAAAATTTCGCGATGTGGATAAAGTTCACTCGATTGTTGAATCCGAATATGATGATGATTATTCTAATGTTGCGGTAAATTATCTTCTTAGTCTTATTATTTTTGTGTTAATACTTTTATGTTTGGCATTTCTATTTGTCACTTTGTATAAATCAATTTTTTAGTTTTGAGATTTATCAACTAAATGATACATTAAACTTTTTGTTATTTCCTAAAACGATTTAATTAAAAACCGTAAATTTGTGCCAAATTAGTTGTTTTATCACGATGAGCGATGCTATCAAACACGAGTGTGGAATTGCACTTTTAAGGCTTAAAAAGCCTCTCCAATATTACCTAGATAAATATGGAACAGCATTTTATGGATTAAATAAAATGAATCTTCTGATGGAGAAACAAATTAATCGAGGGCAAGATGGAGCGGGGTTAGCCAATATTAAGTTTGATATGAATCCTGGAGAACGTTATATTTCACGTCTACGCTCAATTGATAGTAAACCTATACAGGATATTTTTAGCCATATTAACAAACGTTTTTCAGAAATTGAAAAGGAAAATCCTGCTTTGTTGAAAGATGTTGATTATTTAAAAAAGAATGCTGGATTTACAGGTGAATTGTTTTTAGGACATCTTAGATATGGTACTTTTGGTAGAAATTCAGTTGAAAATTGTCATCCATTCTTGAGACAAAACAATTGGATTACACGAAATCTAGTTGTGGCTGGTAATTTCAATTTGACAAATGTTGATGAGCTTTTTGATGTATTAACTTCTATCGGTCAACATCCAAAGGAAAAGTCTGATACTGTCACTGTTTTAGAGAAGATTGGACATTTTTTAGATGAGGAAAACGATGAACTTTATTATGAATTGAAATCTAAGGGATATGTAAATCCTGAAATTACTCAAAAGATAATGTCGTCTTTGAGCATTGAACGTATTTTAAAACGAGCATCGATTGATTGGGATGGAGGTTATGCCATGGCGGGATTATTCGGGCATGGAGACGCATTCGTTTTAAGAGATCCTTCAGGTATTCGACCTGCTTTTTGGTATGAAGATGATGAAATTTGCGTTGTAGCATCAGAACGTCCAGTTATTCAAACAGCTTTCAAATTAAAAAGAGAACAAATCAAAGAATTAACGCCAGGACATGCATTAATAATGCGTAAGAATGGAAATGTATCGGAAGTAAAAATAAACGAACCACAAGAAGTTAAACAATGTTCGTTTGAACGGATTTATTTCTCTAGAGGTAATGATGCAGAAATTTATGAAGAACGAAAAAATCTAGGTCGTTTTATCGTTCTTCATAAATTTCTGCAT
>DAIOWV010000025.1:9128-35579 GCA_036758285.1 Taishania sp.
GATTTAGATAATTCAGTTTTTTCTTTTATTCCAAACACTGCTGAAACATCATTTTATGGAATGGTGAAAGGTTTGGAGGATTATTTAAATACTGAAAAAATGAACCAAATAATGGCGTTAGGTTCTGATTTTTCTCAAGATAAATTGAAAGATATTTTATTTCAAAGAGCAAGAATTGAGAAGATTGCAATTAAAGATGCCAAACTGAGAACTTTTATCTCGCAAGATGAATCAAGAGATGATTTGGTTGCTCATTCTTACGATATTACCTATGGTAGCGTTAATAGAGATAAAGATGCTTTAGTTGTAATTGATGATAGTATAGTTAGAGGAACAACTCTTAAACAATCTATTTTACGTATTTTGGATCGTTTGGATCCCAAAAAGATAGTTGTAGTATCTTCTGCTCCCCAAATTCGTTACCCTGATTGCTATGGGATTGATATGGCTAAAATGGGCGATTTTATTGCTTTTGAAGCAGCTATTTCATTATTGAAGGAAACTAATCGAGAAAGTCTTATCGAAGATGTTTATTTGAAATGTAAGGAGCAATTAAACTTACCGAAGGAGCAAATAAAAAATTATGTGAAGGAAATTTATGCTCCATTTACAGATGAGCAGATTTCTAAGAAGATAGCTGAAATGTTAACTCCCGATGATATCAAAGCAGAAGTAAATATTATCTACCAAACAGTAGAAAATTTACATAAAGCATGTCCTGAAAACTTAGGAGATTGGTATTTTACAGGTAATTATCCAACTCCTGGAGGTAACAAGGTTGTAAATAGAGCTTTTGTTAATTGGAAAGAAGGAATTAACGAAAGAGCATATTAAATATCAATTAATTTTGATTTTCTTGCCCTTTTAGTTTTTCTGCATTTTCAGCAAGCTTCAACGAGTCTATCATATCTTGAATATCACCATTCATAAATGAAGATAGGTTATAAATCGTTTTGTTGATTCGATGATCTGTGATTCGTCCTTGCGGATAATTATAAGTACGAATTTTTGCTGATCTATCTCCTGTTGATACCAATGTTTTTCTTTGTTCAGCTCGTTCATTTTGAACACGATCCAATTCTATTTGGTACAATCTCGAACGCAACATTGAAATTGCTTTCTCAAGGTTTTTATGTTGAGAACGACCATCTTGACATTCTGCTACTACACCTGTTGGAATGTGTGTTAATCGAATAGCTGATTCTGTTTTGTTGACATGCTGACCACCCGCTCCAGATGCTCTAAATGTATCTTTTCGAACATCAGTCATGTTTAATTCAAAATCGACTTCTTCTGCCTCTGGAAGTACAGCAACTGTAATTGCAGAAGTATGGACTCTACCTTGAGATTCAGTTTCCGGCACTCGTTGAACACGATGTACCCCAGATTCAAATTTTAAAGTTCCATACACACCTGCTGATCCAGTAATGCTCATGGAAATTTCTTTATAGCCCTTTACTGTTCCCTCAGATGAGTTAATAACTTCATATTGGATTCCTGCTTCTTTGAAGTACATTGTATACATTCTAAAGCAATCTTCCACAAAAATACATGCTTCATCTCCTCCAGTCCCTGCACGAAGCTCCATGATGGCATTTTTATCATCTTCTGGATCTTTTGGAATCAATATGTATTTGATTTTTTCCTCTAATTCAGGTTTAACTGATTCAAGTTCTTCAATCTCTGATTTTGCCATCTCCCTCATTTCAGGATCGGTTTCAATCTCTAATAGTTCTCTTGATGAGCGAATATTTCCAATTAGATTTTTATATTCAAAATAAATGACATCAATACTTTCTAAATCTTTATATTCTTTATTTAACTTAACATAACGATCCATATCACTGATGATTTCTGGGTCAACAATCATTTTACCAACTTCAACAAATCGATAATGTATGGCTTCTAATTTTTGTAATAAATCACTCATGTTAAATTTTTAGGTGGCAAATATAATGATATTCGTTTAGACTTGAAATAAAAAAGGGAAACCTATAAATAGGCTTCCCTTTTGGTAAACTAAAAAGTTTAATTACTTCTTATTTACATTTTCTGTAAGCTCAGAACCTGCTTTGAAACGTACTACGTTTTTAGCAGCGATTTTAATTTCTTTACCTGTTTGTGGGTTACGCCCAGTTCTAGCAGCTCTGTTAGAAACTGAAAATGAACCAAATCCTACCAAAGAAACACGCTCTCCTTTCTCTAAATCAGAAGATACGTTTGTTAAAAAAGAATCCAAAGCTTTTTTAGCAGCAGCTTTAGAAATACCAGCGTCAGCTGAAATAGCGTCAATAAATCTAGACTTACTCATAGATAATAGTTTTAATGTTATTACTAATTTTAACCGAAGCAAATATATTCAATATCCTTATTTATCAATGCTTTCTATTAAAAAAAGTGATATTTTGTTAATAAAAGTTTCGTTTTGTTGATAAAGACGTTGATTTTACTAATGATTTCAATGGTTTTAGGGGGGAAACCTTAGTCATCTTTACTTTTTTTCTGATAAGAAATAATCAATTTCTCGATTAATTTGAGTTTTTTGCTCATCAGAAGCCTTATCATTCATGTCTCCATGCTTAACATCTGGCATGTAAATGATTTTCATTTTGTACTTTTTTTGATCCTCTTTATTGGGAATAACTCCTGGATCGGCATCAGTATCATTTGCTCGAAGTGACATTACAGAAACAGAGTTTTTCTTTGGTAATGGCATTCTCAGATTGTCTAAAGTGATTAGTGATTTTACGGAGTCAGGAAATAGATAAGTATAATTGGATGCAATGTCACCTCCATTAGAATGTCCTATCAAAACTAAATCTTTAAAATTAAATTGCGGTCTGATCGAATCTAGTTCTTTTAATACAAATCGCATGTTTTCAACCCCTCGATCCCAAAACGGTTTTCTCAATTCTTGAAGATTACCAGACATCGGCAATTTATCATCTGTTTTTACTTCATGTTGAATACTGATTACACAATAACCTTTTGAAGCAAGATACTCATTCAGATAAGAATATGTTAAGTAACTGTCACCTTGATTTTTACCATATCCATGACTGAATAAAATCACCGGTAAATCTTTTTTTGTGCTATCAGCATAACTGGTGTAAATGGCAATGGGTACAATTCTAGATCGCATCGTGTCGTTTAACATGATGGTTTCTAGTTTTATTCCGTCCATTAAGTCAGCTTCACTTATTCCAAAAAAATGACTTGAGCGCGAATGTGCAAACAGTGCTCCAACTAAAACAAATATGAAAATATATCGTATCAATTATTTAGTTTATTTCACATCAAAAATAAACGTTTTTTTTAGGACTCAAAAAAAATAATGTTAAGAATTTGTGATTTCTTTTGCTAATTTTTCATAATTAATTCCATCAAAATTCCCCGAAGACATCATTAGCAGAACTTTATTGTTCCAATCTTGTTGATGGATATAGTTTAATATATCTTGCGTTTTTGTAATCACTTGCACATTGCCATTAAATCCTTCGAAAACTTGATTTTCAGTTATTGGTTCTAATTTTTTATGTTCAACAACTGAATGATTGAAATATACTATTGCCTCATCTGCATCTTTCATTGCATCTTTATATTGAGGCAAAAAATCTTTCTTTAATGATGAAAAAGTATGTAATTCCATACATGCAATTACTGTTCTATCAGGATATTGCTCCTTTACAGCTTTTGTTGTTGCTTTTAGCTTTGATGGAGAGTGAGCAAAGTCTTTAAACATTACAAATGAATTGGTTTCTTTTATCTTTTGTAATCGTTTTCCTGCCCCTGTGAAAGTTTGTATGGCATTGAAAAAATCGTGTGGGTTTATTCCCATTTCAATTCCAATTTTCATCGCACCCATCAAGTTTTGAAGATTGTGTTGTCCAAAAATTTGCAGTTGATAATTGTTGTTTTCAAAATGTAGAATAGTTCCTTTTTCATTTACTTCGTATGAAGGAGTAGAGTAGGGTACTGTTTTAACTTTTGAAGTATATTTTTCTGCAAGTTTTTTTACTTCAAGATCTTCTGCGTTGTAAATAAAAGCATCATTAATTAATGAACAAAAAATATCAAATTGTTCAACATAGTTTTCAAAAGTTGGAAAAACATTGATGTGATCCCATGCAATTCCACTTAAAATAGCTATGTCTGGTTGGTAGAGATGAAATTTTGGTCGTCTATCAATTGGTGAACTTAAATACTCATCACCTTCAAGTAACATCATTGTAGCATTTTCACTTAATTTGACCATACAGTCATAACCATCTAGTTGTGCCCCAACCATGTAGTCTACATCTAAATTAAGCTCATTTACTACGTGAAGTATCATTGAAGTAATCGTTGTTTTACCATGACTTCCTCCAATTACAATTCTTTTTTTATTCTTACTTTGCTCGTATAAAAACTCAGGGTAAGAATATACTTTGATATTTAATTCTTTTGCTTTAAGTAACTCAGGGTTATCAGCTCGAGCATGCATACCTAAAATAACAGCATCTAGTTGACTATGAATTTTAGAAGCGTCCCAACCAATAAATCCGGGTAAAATACCTTCTTTATCCAGTCTTGTTCTTGAAGGTTCAAAAATTTCATCATCTGAACCACTAACTTCATATCCTTTTCTGTTTAATGCAATTGCTAAATTATGCATTGCACTTCCTCCTATAGCAATAAAATGTACTCTCATTAATTTGAATGAATTAAATTCAATACTAAATTACGGATCAGCAAATTATAAATTATAGTGGATTAAATGAGTTACGAACATTGTATTGTGTTTTATGTGACCAAATAAAAAACTTTTTTAAATTTTATGGAATTTTCAACACCTTTGCATCTTTCAAGAAAGTAGTCCTATGAAAAATCTTATACCTTTTCTTTTCTTTTTTGTTTTGATTAGTTCTTACGGACAAGATTCTTTGTATTTACAATTGAAGTTAAGCGATAAGCGAACTCTCGATGCGATTCCAAATGCCAATATCACGTTAACATCAGGAAGTAGTAAATTAAAAATTTTGACATCTAATCAAAAAGGAGTCGCAGGAATTTATTTAAAGAAAGGACTAACAATCAAAGTAAGTTGCTCTCATCCAATTTATCAATCGTTTAGTAAGGAATTAGTTGTTAACAATAAAGACTCTGACACACTTAAAATTGAATTGTTGTTGCAATCAGAAAAAGTAACGTATATCGGTGAAATAGTTGTTAAACCAATAGGTGTACCACATACCGTTTTTGAATCAAAACGATTGAGTGTTGCAGATTTTGAAATTCAAAATGATGGAACGATGATTCTTTTGGCCTATCCTAAAAGATTGGTGAAAGGTAGTGAATTGCTAGTATATGATGGACGAAATGTAATTAATTCGTTTCAAGTACCAGGTGTTGCAAAGGAATTAAAACGAGATTTTAGAGGAAATTCTCATATTGTTTGTAGTGAGAATGTATTTGGAGTAAATGTTGTAAATAATAGAGTTGAAATTACAACTTTAGAAAAGGAATATTTTACAAAATATGTAATGCCTATTGTCGATACAAATGATTCAAAAGTATATTTTTCAAACTTTAATCGTGATTATCCAGCATTTGATTATTTTAGTTTTGATCAGCTAGATTCAGCATATTTGAAGATAGTCAGTATTGAAGATAAAGTAATGATGGAAATGTACCGAGCAGAGTATAAGTGGATGGATGTTCGTACGAAGTTGTGGGCCAGACAAAAAGAAATTGAAACAGGTATTGATGCAGAGATTTGGGTTGGGGCAAACTATTTTACAAGATCAATATATTACAAAGAATTGTATGCCCCGCTATTTCATCGAAAGGATACTTTATTTGTATTTGATTATTACAAAGACAAACTTTTTAAATTTGATGCATTAGGCAATGTACTAGATTCAGTAGCAATTTTTCATCATTACCAACCCAAATCAACTGGTTGGAAAAAGGATGTTTTTCAAGATCCGATTACAGGGCAAATATATGCAAGGTTTGAAAAGAATGGTTATACGTATATCGGATTGATTGATACAGATTCAGGTGAAATAAAAGAACGTATTCGATTGGAATATCAATGGGTTGATAAAGTTACAGTGTATGATAATTATGTTTATTACATTTATCGACCGCTAGAAACTTTACAAAAAAAATATTTATACAAAGAACAATTGCCTTATAACTTCTAATGTAAAATATGTTTTGTATTAGCTTGAATTTTCTGAGAAATTTCATCTGTTGGAAGATCATTATCATCTAATCCAAATGGGTCTTCAATCTCTTCAGCTAATATTTCCATACTCACCAAAACATAAAATACAAAAACGGTGATAAGCACTGAGAAATATCCTAGTAAACCTACAAAAGCTACTGGGAGAGTTCCTGTGTATAAAAAGATGAATTTTTTGATAAATAAACTGTAAGAGTAGGGTATAGGGGTATTTCGGATACGCTCACATGCTCCTATCATATTTATAAAACCATTAAGATTTGAATCTAGAATAAGATACTCTTCCCATGGAATTATTCCAGACTTTTTTAGTTGATTTAATCGAATATACATTAATTGTACAATCCCAACGGGTATATGTCCAGTTGAGTTCAAGCTTTGTACTTCATCTTCAGTTAAATCTAATTTTTCAAAATTGATTCCATCTTTCAAGTGGTCTTTACTTGCAATTGCAAAATTGGAAATCATCCGAGCAAAAAAATGTCTGTCTTCTTCACTGATGTCTGTAATACTAAGTTTTACAGCAAAATTTCGAGAATCATTTACCAATTCACCCCATTTCTTTCTACCTTCCCACCATCTGTCATAGGCAGTATTTGTTCGAAAAACTAAAAGCAATGAAATGACAAAACCAACCAATGAATATACGATATTCATATTTGCTAATGCTTTGTGGTTAGGGAAATAAGAAATTTCAATCCAAGCAATTAAGGTACTTAATAGAGCGATGTAGATCATCTCTTTCCATAAAATACGCATTGTATCGCTCTTGTCTAAAGCAAATATTAGAGCAAGCCAAGATTTGGGATTGTATTTTATCATTTTATAGTTCGAAAAATTAGAATGTAAAAGTAAATATTCACAGGAATCTTAATTAAATTATTTGAAAAAAGTATTAAAAAAAAGTGTTTTAACTGCTTGTATAATCTTTAAAACTTGTTAACTAAAAATTAAACCGTAGACAAAAAAGTTAAAAGGATATCCCTATATTCGTGACCAAAAAATAATTAACATATTTCAGCCTAAATATGAAGAGAATACAACAGCAGCAAATAATTCAGCAATTACAACAAAGTAAAGTTTTATTAATTTCAGGACCTAGGCTTTCTGGAAAAGAAGAATTGATATCACAAGTATTGATTGATTTAAATGCAGATGAATTACAAATTAATGCTGCAAATAAAAAGGAACGTCAAACGATTGAGGAATCTGGAGAAAGTGAGTTGATTACTTCTCTGTCTGCTTTTCCTATTGTTGTCATTCATGAAGCACAATACTTAAGTAACTTACAACAAATCATTGAATTGGTTCTTTCAGATGCAATACCTTCAAGTATATTATTGAATTGTTCTTTTGAGCCATTGATGGATGAATTATTAAAAGAAGTACTTGACGCTCAAAATTTACACATTCGTATTTTTCCTCCTGCATTTTATGAATTAGCATCTCATTTTGGACTTCCTGAAGAAGAAAAAATGCTAGAACAACGACTCATTTTTGGTAATTACCCTTCTGTGGTTTTGTCTCCAGATGCAGCTCAAGAAATTTTATCTCATTTATTGGATACGGTTTTAATTACAGATTTAGGTGTTACTGATCGAATCAATAAAAAGGAACAATTAATTAGAGTGTTACAAAGTCTAGCCTTTTTGATTGGTGAACCTGTTTCTTATAATGAAATAGCAGAAAGATGTGGATTAGATAATGAAACAGTTGAAAGATATGTGTTATTATTGGAAAAAGCATATGTATTAATAAGAATTCCATCGTATTATTCCGATAAACGTTACGAATTGAAAAAAAGTCAGTTGATCTATTTTGTTGATACTGGTTTAAGAAATATGTTAATCAATAATTTCAACCCACCATCAGTGCGGATGGATTTGGACGCATTGTGGAAAAATTGGTTGATATCTGAGAGGATAAAGTGGAATTCAATTAATAATAAACAAGTTAATTATTGGTTTTGGCGTACACATACAAAACAATCTATTGATTTTATTGAAGAAGGAGAAACACAAAGAATTGCTTACAAATCAACATGGGAAAAAAAGAAAAAATTAAAATTCCCTGTTATGTTTCAAGAGTATTATCCTGAAATTCCAACACATACATTAAATCGTTCAACATATTGGACTTTTCTCAGTAAAAAATGATTTCATTTACAGATAAAATTGCAGCTTATATTAAGGGAAATGAATTGAATCATAAAGATTTAACGATTGTACTTCCTTCTGAACGTGCAAAAAAGTATGTTTCAGCATCTTTGTTCAATTTATATAAAAAGCCTTTACTAGCTCCTAAGATGATAACAATGGATGCTTGGGTTCGATTGCATACAACTCAAACAGTTATTGACAAAACCAGAGCTTTGGTTAAATTGTTTGAGATACAGTCTGCAAGTGCAGTAAATGAAGAAGATAAATCATTTGATGAGTTTTTAGAATGGGGGCCAATTTTACTCTCTGATTTCGATGAATTAGATCGATATTTAGTTCATGCACCTACAATTTTTAAGGATCTTCACAATATAAAGGAGCTTGAATACTGGAAAATTGATTCTGAAGAAGAATTTAAATTATCGGCAGCACGTAAACGTTTTTTAGAGTTCTGGGATCGATTACCTGGATATTATAATCAATTGAATAAAGAACTTGAAAAAAATAATGTGATATATATGGGAGCAGCTTATAAATTGCTTTCCAATAACATTAATTTACTTTTTCAAGAAAATGATAATTCCCATTTTTTATTTGCTGGTTTTAATGCTTTATCTCATGCAGAATCAAGCATAATGAGACAATTGTATAAAATGGGTAGAGGGCATGTAATTGTAGATGCGGATAAGTTTTATTACGATGATAAAAATCACGAAGCGGGTGAATTTATTCGAAATCAAGTTAAAAATCTAGATTTAAAAGAATTGCCTTTTATTGAGGATCATTTATTGTCCAAGCAAATGAATTTAGAAGTTGTGGAATGTGCTCAGACTACTGGGCAAGTTAAAGTAGCTTCTTCCCGTTTACTTGAAATGCCTGAAAGTGAAATCTCTCAGACATTGGTTTTGTTAGCTGATGAATCCTTGATTGGACCATTGCTAAAGAATATACCCAAAAATGTAGGTAAAACAAATGTCACACTTGGGATGCCAATGAAAGGGACTGCTGTGAAAAACTGGGTTGATATTTTGTTCTCAATTCAAGAATCAAAGTCGCGTTTTAATACTTCAGCTTTCTATCACAATGATTTAAAACGATTGTTAAATCATCCTTTTATTTTAGCTTGTTTAAATGAAGATGAGGAACATAAAATTCAAAAATTTGAAGAAAGAATTATTCAAAATAATTGGATTTTTATTTCAACAAAGCAACTCGAAGTAGGAGAAAAGATAAAGCAGGTTATTGATCTTGCTGGTTTAAATTGGAAATATAATTGGCAGGTTGCCCTTAAAAATATTAGACAATTAAATACGATTCTTTTTGAAAATTTTTCGAAAGAAAATCAATTTGAAAGAGCATTGATTCAATCTTTTGATAGTGCACTAATTGAATTTGAAAACATTATCAAAGAAGGCTTGCCAGAAATGAGTTTGAGAAGTTTTCGTTCTTTGTTTACACAACATTGGAGTAATAAAGGAATTGCATATCATGGTAATCCAATTGATGGCTTGCAGGTTATGGGGTTGTTGGAAACAAGATTGTTAGATTTTAAAAATATTATTTGTTTAGGCCTAAACGAAGGTGTTATGCCTCCGACAAATCCTATTCAATCAATGTTTCCAATGGATTTAAGGAGGTATTCTGGTTTGCCAGTTCCAAGAGATAAACAAGGATTATTTGCACACCATTTTTATCGTTTGTTACATGCTTGTGAAAATATGTTGATTACGTATGCAGGAACGAAGGAATCAATAGGTAGTAATGAAAAAAGTAGATATCTAATTCAAATTGAAAAGGAACTAGTTCGACAAAATAAAGACGTTAAACTGGATTTCAAATATTACAATGTTCCTATGGAAGACGATAAGCATATTGATCTTCGGACAGTGCAAAAGGATGAAAGTGTATTTTTAAAAATGGATGAACTTTTTTCTAGATCAACTTCTGTTTCCACGTTAAATAAATATCATAAATGCTCACTTGATTTTTACTTTCGATACATTTTGGATTTTGGAGAAGAAGACACTGTTGAAGAAGAGGTGGAGTCAAGTACTTTTGGTACAATTGTACACAATACATTAGAGCAGTTGTATCAAAAATATGCAAAGTTTAATAAGGATGGAAGTGTAAACCCTCAAGGAGGAAAGCCACTTAAAATCGCAGATGTTGAATTCATGATTTTGGAATCTAAAGCATTGATTCGACAAGGTTTTTATGATTACTTTCATGGAGATGAAAATGCATTTGAGTTTGGGAAAAATAAGCTTTCTTATGAAATGGCAATTAAGATGATTGCTGATTTTTTAAATGAAGAAAAGAAATTTATTGCTCAATCAAATAGTGTTATTATTCATAGTTTGGAAAAGAAAATTCAATCTCCTTTGGAATTAGAAATTCACGGACAGAAAAAGACTTTTTTGTTAAATGGAACAATTGACCGAATTGATGAGGTAAATGGTAAAATTCGTTTAATAGATTATAAAACGGGAGGATGTAAAGAGGAAGATGTTCAGGTGAAGTTTGAGTCAAGTAGAACTAAAAAATCAGAATTGCAACTTAATTTGGATGTGAAACATATGATGCAATTGATGATGTATTGTTATTTGTATTATCATTCTAGTAATCAATATCCTGATGTTGCAGGTATTTCCTCAATGATTCGATTGAATAAAGGTGTGTTTAATCTAGACTTAAAAGATAGGACTATTCCTGAAATGGTGGCTAAGTTCCCTTTATGGTTAACTGAACTTTTTGAAGAAATTTATAACGAAGAAATTCCTTTTGAACATACCTCAAAAGATGAAAGAAATAATTTTTGCATTTATTGCCAATAGTTATTTACACCAAAATAGTTCACATCCTTCAAATTGAATTTCTTCGATCTTATTTGTGAAAATTCCATATATTGCAGAGCCACTTCCCGACATACTTGCATATAAAGCTCCACTTTTATAAAGTTCATCTTTAATTTGTTGTAATTGAGGGTGTAGTTTGAAAATATGCGGTTCAAAATCATTTTTTATCAATGATTTCCAGTTTTGAATAGGTTCTTGAAGTTGATTTGATAGCTTGCCTGAAACACCACTTATGGTTACACCAGAATATGCAGTAGCTGTGTTGATATGAATCGAAGGCTTGATTACAAGTAATCGGTAATTAGATAAATCTAATTCAAAATTTTTAAGTATTTCGCCTCTGCCAGTTGCTATTTGTGTTTTGTTTTCAATAAAAAATGGACAATCACTACCAAGGATTCCTGCTAATTCTTTTTGACGATTTAAGCTTATTTTTAAATCAAATAACTCATTTAATCCTTTTATTACATAAGCAGCGTCTGAAGATCCGCCACCAAGTCCAGCTCCAAATGGAATCTGTTTGCGTATATATATTACCAATATTAAATTCATTTTGAACCAATTGGAAAGCTTTAAAGCATAGGTTGTCTTCTGATCTTCCGTCAATTAACAACCCTGATTGCTTCCACTCAAATGAATCACTTTGGTGTATTTCTAATATGTCAAATAACCCAATAGGACACATAACTGTTTCCAATTCATGAAAACCATCGCTACGTTTGTTAATAACATTTAATCCTAAATTAATTTTTGCTGGTGGAAAAAGAATCATGTTGTAAAACTAACAAAAACAAAACTATTTATAAGTGAGAAACTTTTGTATTTTTTAGTTTACTTATTTGTTAATAGATTCTTCAAAAAATAGACACTGGTTTCGTTTTTAAATTATGTGAATAACTTTTGCTATTAAATTAACAATTTTACGTTAAAAAAGATTTATGTTTGCGTTTGTATTTAAATTTTTATTATTTATGAGAAAGTTTTATAAACTATTTTCGGGACTCGGTATTCTACTGACTTCCCTCTCATTGAATGCACAAGTGTTAGTTAATGAAAACTTTAACAGCTCTTCAACCCCAACCGGTTGGGTGGCTAATGGTTTTGCTTCTAATTCAACAGCACCTTGTGAAGGTTCATATTCAATGAGAAGAAATTTTTGGTCCTTAGCAACGACAGGCGATTTGAGGTCTCCTTTTCAAACTGCAACAGGTGATGATATTGCAATTTCCTTTGATTACAAAATTGTACAGTATCATGCTTCAAATCCAACGGTTGCTCAGAGTGGTAACTGGGGTACTATGCTGGTTCAGTATTCTGTAGATGGTGGTGCAAATTGGATTACTCATCATACGATTAATCAGAGTAATCACGTTGCAGCAGCAACATGTACGAATGTAGCATTGATGATTCCTGGGGCAAGTGTGCCAAATATGTCAAACTTTGCAGTAAGATTCAATGGATCTTGGGCTACAGGGGACTACTTATTTTATATTGATAAAGTATCAATTATTGAACAAGTTCCATGTCCTAGACCAACTGCATTAACTTTAGGAACTGTTAACTCTAATTCAGCGAACATATCCTGGACTGCTGGTAGTACAGAAACTTCATGGAATATTGAGTGGGGAGCAACTGGATTTACTCCAGGTACAGGTACTTCAATTGGAAGTGATGTTGTTTCTTCAAATTCAAAATTGATATCTGGCCTAACATCTGCAACGAACTTTCAAGTTTATGTTCAAGCTGATTGCGGTGGTTCTTTAGGTCAAAGTACTTGGGCAGGACCATTTTCTTTTTCAACAACTCAGATTCCAGTAACTCTTCCATTTACAGATGATTTCTCAACATCAGAATGGATTTTAAATAATGGATCTCAGCCAAATAAATGGGCAATTGGTTCTGCTGCAGGAAATCCAGCAAATGGATTGTATATTTCAAATGATAATGGGGTTACAAACTCATATGATATCAGTGTAGCCTCTGTGACACATGCTGTAAAATTATTTACATTACCTGCAGGAACTAATTCTTTTAATTTTTCTTTTCAGTGGAAAGCAGGGGGTGAAGGATCTTCAGATTACTTAAGAGTTTGGTTATTACCAGCAACTGTAACAGGAAATCCAGTTGCAGGAACTCAAATATCTACAACTAATTTAACAGGTGCGGTTCAATTAACTTCTTCTAATTTAAATTTAACTCCAAATTGGACTTTGGCTAATTATACTATCCCAGCTTCTCATGCTGGTACTAATGTTAGAATAGTTTTTGAATGGAGAAATGATGGAAGTGTAGGTGTACAACCTCCTGCAGCAATAGATAATATCTCGTTCAAGGAAAATACTTGTCCTGTTCCAACTGCTTTTGCTTCTTCTAATACAACTTCAAATTCAGTTGATTTTACTTGGACTGCTGGTGGATCTGAAACTGCTTGGGATATTCAATGGGGACCTGTAGGTTTTATGCCTGGTTTATCTCAAATTGGATCAAATACTGTGAGTGGAACAGCTACTACAACTGTAGGTGGTTTATCTAATGGGGTAAATTACCAATTCTATGTGAGAGCAAATTGTGGTTCAGGAAGTGAAAGTAGATGGGTTGGACCAATTTTAATTACGACAATCCAAACGCCAGTAGCAATACCTTATACAGACGATTTTTCATCTAGTAATTGGGTGTTGAATAATGGAAATCAAGCTAGTAATTGGGTAGTAGGTTCAGCAACTGGTAATCCAGCGAATAGTTTGTATGTTTCTAATGATAATGGTGTAACAAATAATTATACAACTATTTCTTCAACAACTATTCATGCTCTCAAAGCGTTTACATTACCTTCTGGTACTAATCCTTTTAGTTTTTCTTTTCAATGGAAATCAGGAGGTGAAGGATCTTCAGATTACTTAAGAGTTTGGTTATTACCAGCAACTGTAACAGGAAATCCAGTTGCAGGAACTCAAATATCTACAACTAATTTAACAGGTGCTGTTCAATTAAATTCTTCCAATTTGAATTTAAATTCGAATTGGACATTAGCTGACTATACAATACCAGCATCTCATGCAGGTACTAATGTTAGAATAGTTTTTGAATGGAGAAATGATGGAAGTGGTGGAACTCAACCAGCAGTCGCTATTGATAATGTGGCACTTACTGAAATTACATGTTTAGTTCCAACATTGTTTGCGTCTTCTAATCCAACTATCAATAGTGTTGATTTAGCTTGGAAAGCAGGTAATAATGAGACTTCTTGGAATGTGCAATGGGGGCTTACGGGTTTCATCCCTGGTTCAGGTACACCAGTTGGAACAGATGTGGTAACAGATACTTTCTTAACGGTTAATGGATTAACAGATTTGACAACATATCATTTTTATGTTCAAGCTGATTGTGGTCCAGGAGATTTAAGTACTTGGGTAGGACCAATTTCTGCTACAACACTTCAAATTCCTGCAACAATACCTTTTGCAGATGACTTTTCGTCAAATGGATGGGTGTTAGGAAATGGAACACAAACAAACAAATGGTATGTTGGTTCTGCAACTGGAAATCCGGCAAATAGCTTATACGTTACAAACGATAATGGAGTTACAAATGCATATACAAATTCATCAAGTCAAGCTGTACATGCAACAAAGCTAATTACTTTCCCTACTGGAAGTCCATTTGATTTGTCTTTTGATTGGAAATCTAATGGTGAAGCTGGATATGATTATTTGAGAGTTTGGTTAATTCCTGCGAATGCAGTTCTTACACCAGGTACTCAAATACCTACGACGCCTGTACCTGCTGGTTATTATCAATTAGGTGCAAATCATGAAGAGAACTTGGCTTGGACGACGAGTAATTATGTTATTCCTTCTTCTTTTGCGGGGACAACTTCAAAATTAGTTTTTGAGTGGAGAAATGATGGAAGTGGGGGTACAAATCCTCCTGCAGCTGTTGATAATATTTCAATTACTCAACAAACATGTGGAGATCCATCGAATGTGGTAATTTCAACTTTGGATCTAAATTCAGCAACTATTTCTTGGTTAGCAGGAAATGATGAAACTGAATGGAATGTTTCTTGGGGAAGACCAGGATATGTATTTGGAGATACAAATGAAATTAGTTCACAAGTTGTAACTGACACTTTTGTTAATATTACTGGCCTTACAGCTAATACGAATTATCAGTTCTATGTTCAAGCTGATTGTGATATATCTGGGGTTAGTAGTTGGGTTGGTCCATTTAATTTTTACACAGGTTATTGTACTGCTGGGACAACAAGTTCAACTTATTTCATTAATAATTTCTCTACAACTGGAGCGGCTGTTAATATTTCAAATCTGACTTCAGGTTATTCTACTGGTGGATATTCAAATGTCACAAGTACTGGATTAACACATGTACCTGGAGGTCAGTTTTCATTCTCAACTACGTTTAATAATTCGACGAATACATTCGGAGTTGCTATTTGGGTAGATTGGAATAATAACATGGTTTTTGAAGCATCAGAAAGAGTGTTTAATACTACAGCATATACTTCGAATGCAACTGGTACAATTACTATACCTACAAGTGTTACTCCTGGCAGTTATAGAATGAGAGTTGTAGCTAATTATAACTTAGCAAATCCAATTAATCCATGTGCAAGTTTTACAAATGGTGAAATTGAAGATTATACAGTTACGATAATATCAGCTCCAGTGTCTCCAGTACCAACGCAAGTTGCAGGAACACCAGATTGTATAGTAGGAACTGATATTGAAACAACTGGTACACCTGGTGTTGATGAAACTTGGTATTGGCAAACTTCTGCAACTGGAACAGATGTAACTATGGATGCATCTACTCCTTGGACTGTATTCGAAAATGCAACGTACTATGTTAGAACATTAAATACATTGTATAATATATGGTCAGTAGCTGATTCAATTATTATTACAAATGTGCCTCTAGCTACAACTCCTCCAGCTCCAATTGCAGCTCAAAACCCGGCGTGTGTACCTGGTACAGACTTAACGGTTCCTGCTGCAACAGGTTCAGTGAAATATTACTGGCAAGGAACAAGTAATACAAGTTCATTAACTACAAATGATGCAGTTAATCCATTTACAGTAACAACTACAGGTACGTATTATGTGAAAGCTAAGGATACAGTTTCTGGATGTTGGTCTTTACCTGTTGGAACATTAGTTACAATTCAAACAGAGTTGCCTGCAGCAGCTGTTGCAAATCCAGCTTCTTATAACTTCTGTTTAACTGATTCTCCAATGAATATTTCAGTACAAACATCTGCAGCAGCAAATAATACTTGTTCTATTTCAGCAACAGCTTCTGGGTATGATGATGATAATTTTGCAGCATCAGTAACAGACTTTTCTTGTGCAACAGGTCCAATTGTTTCAGCTACTTTGGATGCAGACCTTGAAGATTATTTTGGATGTTTGTTTGAATACTATAGCTATGATATCGTTGTTAATGGAGTTACTGTTGCAATTGATAGATGTTCAAATACAGCATTCAATTTAACTCCTTATTTACCATTGACATCAGTGCAAATCGTATCACGTGATTTAGATTTTGATTCAGATCTAATGTCTTTATATTTAACGGTTAATTTGTCTTACACAACAGCATTACCAACAGTTAATTGGTTTGATGCAGCAACTGGAGGTAGCAATGTTGGTTCAGGTGATACAATTGATGTGTTAGGAACAACAATTATTCCAACTGCAACTTCTGGAACTTATTCATTCTATGCAGAAACTCAAGCAGGAGCATGTCCTAGTGCAACTAGAACATTAGTAACAGTTAACTTAAGTGGAATTAATGTTACTCTTGCACCTGTAGCAGTAACTTGTAATAATGGTAATGACGGTACAATCAATGTTACAGATACATTGTGTGGTGTAGCTCCTTTCACTTATTCAGTAAATGGAGGTGCTTATGGTGCTTTACCAACAGATTTAACTCCTGGAACTTATTCTATTACAGTTAAAGATGCAAATGATGAAGTTAGTTCAGCACATACAGTTGTAATTCCAAATGGACAAGCTCCAAGTGGATTAATCGTTAATTCTACAACAGATACGCAAATTAATGTATCATGGGTAGCAAATGGTTCTGAGACTTCTTGGAATATCGAGTGGGGTCTACCTGGATTTACTCCTGGAACAGGAGCTCAACTTGGTGCTGGAACTGCTAATGATACAACTTTTGTAATTACAGGATTAACAGAAAATACAGAATATGTTGTTTATGTTTCTGCTAATTGTGGTGGTACAACTACACCAGGAACTTGGATTAACCGTCCTGTAAAAACTGCTTGTTCAATTTTTGCAATTCCTTTTATTGAGTCTTTTGAAGACAATTCTACATCTAGAGATTGTTGGACAAATAATCATGTAACAGGTACAGCAAACTGGACGATTGCTACTGGTTCTACGGCAACAGTTACAACAGCTTATGAAGGAACTAAAAATGCTCGTTTTGTAAGTCAATCAGGTACCGATACTCCAATTACTAAATTTGTTACACCAATGGTAAATGTAAGTGGACATGATAGCTTGGCATTGATTTTTGCATACGCACAACCAGTATGGTCAGGAGATCAAAACAGAACAAAAGTTTATGTTCGTTCTGAACAAGATGCTAACTGGATTGAAATAGCTTCTTATACTGCAAATGTTTCTGCTTGGAGAGTTGATACATTGATGGTGCATCCTACTGGAGATACATTATATGTAGCGTTTGAAGGTATCAATAACTATGGACGTGCAAATGTGATTGATAATGTACAATTGCTACCATGTATTGTTAATCCTGGAACTGATGGTACTGCAAATGTTTGTACTGCAAATAGCACAATCGACTTGAATACAGTTATTACAGCTGGTGAGACATGGGGAAGATGGGTATATCCTGCGAACCAATCTCTAATTTCAGGGTCGACATTTAATTTTGCTACTTTAGCAGACGGCGTGTATGAAGTGTATTATGTTGTTCAAACACCTTGTACAAGTGATACAACTGTTGCAACAGTTACAGTTTCAAATGCTACAAATGCAGGTACAGATGGATTGATTAATGCTTGTAAAAACCAAACTATTGATTTATCAACAGTAATAACAGGAACAATTACTCCTGGAGGAACTTGGTATAGAAACAATGGTACTGCGTTGACAACTTCAACTGTACAGTCTGGTACTTTAGTTGGACAATTCCAATACAAGTACATTGTTAGCAACGGTGCTTGTGCAGCTGATACATCAGTGGCTACAATTAACGTTCAAAACTGTGATGTTTTAGGATTGGATGTAAATTCAATACTTGAAAATGTTTCAGTAGCACCAAACCCTAATAATGGTAATTTCCAAATCCTTGGAATTTCTAATTTAGATTACACTTTTGAAGTATTAGACTTGAACGGACGTATTGTTCGTAACAACAGTAAAATTACTTCTTCAAAAACAGATGTTGATTTAACAGATGTTGAGAATGGTGTATACATGATTCGTATCATGGGTAATGGTTCTGAAAGAATGATTAGAGTGGTTAAACACTAAGAATATCATATTTAAGAATTCTCAGAGGGCTGTTCATCTTAGATGGACAGCCCTTTGTTTTATAAGCTATTTTACAAACGAATTAAATAGTTCTAAAAATAAATCCGTAAATTCGCTGTGCGATAATTTTTATTATAAATTAAAAAATAGTTATGAACTACGACATTATAGTTATTGGTTCCGGACCAGGAGGTTATGTTACAGCAATTAGAGCGTCTCAATTAGGTTTGAAGACTGCCGTTGTAGAAAGAGATAATTTAGGAGGAATTTGTTTAAATTGGGGATGTATTCCTACTAAAGCATTGTTGAAAAGCGCAAATGTTTTTGAATATTTGAATCACGCTTCTGATTATGGTATTCAAGTGAAAGATGCAAAAGCTGATTTTGGTGCTATGGTAGAAAGAAGTCGTGGTGTAGCCAACGGAATGAGTGCTGGAATTCAATTCTTGATGAAGAAAAATAAAATTGATGTTATCAAAGGGACTGGAGTAGTAAAAGCAGGTAAAAAAGTTGCTGTTACAGGTGAAGATGGAAAGGTGACAGAATATACTGCTTCTAAAGGAATAATTATTGCTACCGGTGCTCGCTCTCGTCAATTACCAAATTTACCTCAGGATGGTGAAAAAATAATCGGTTACCGCGAAGCAATGACTTTAAAGACACAACCTAAAAAAATGGTTGTAGTTGGTTCAGGTGCAATTGGTGTGGAGTTTGCTTATTTCTATAATGCAATTGGTACAGAAGTGACTGTTGTGGAGTATTTACCGAATATCGTTCCAATTGAAGATGAAGAAGTGTCTAAACAACTTGAAAAATCGTTCAAAAAAGCTGGAATAAAAATAATGACTGGTTCTTCAGTTGAAAAAGTAGAAACTTCAGCAAAAGGGTGTACTGTTTTCGTTAAGACTGATAAAGGTGAAGAAAAATTAGAAGCTGATGTTGTTCTTTCTGCTGTTGGAATTGAAGCAAATATTCAAAATATCGGATTAGAAGATGTTGGAATTGTAACTGATAGAGGACGTATTCTTGTAAACGATTTTTATGAAACCAATATACCAGGTTATTTTGCAATTGGAGATGTAATTCCTACAGCTGCATTAGCACACGTAGCATCTGCAGAAGGTATTATTTGCGTTGAAAAAATTGCAGGTCATCATCCAGAGCCATTGAATTATGGAAATATACCAGGTTGTACATACAGTAATCCTGAAGTTGCATCTGTTGGTATGACAGAAAAAGCAGCAAAAGAGGCTGGTTATGAAATTAAAGTTGGTAAGTTTCCTTTCTCAGCTTCGGGTAAAGCAAGTGCTGCAGGAGCAAAAGATGGTTTTGTAAAATTGATTTTTGATGCAAAATATGGTGAATTATTAGGAGGACACATGATTGGAGCTAATGTTACAGAAATGGTTGCTGAATTAGTAGCGGTAAGGAAATTAGAAACAACTGGAGAAGAATTAATTAAAACAGTTCATCCACATCCAACAATGTCAGAAGCCATTATGGAAGCAGCCGCAGCTGCATACGGTGAAGTAATTCATTTGTAAAATAAATTTTCAAAAGCCAGTGATTTCTCACTGGCTTTTTTAGTTTATTGATTTATGTTAATGTTTTTCGCATTAATAATTTATAATTTTATAGCTTAATTAATTAAAAATGAAATTAGATATTTTAGCTTTTGCTGCCCATCCTGATGATATTGAAATATCAGCTGCTGGAACTTTAATGAAACATATTGCTGAAGGAAAAAAAGTTGGGATTGTTGATTTGACTCAAGGTGAACTAGGTACTAGAGGTACAATCTTGACAAGGTATGAAGAAGCTAAAAATGCAAGCGATTTAATGGGGATACATTATCGTACAAATTTAAAAATGGCTGATGGCTTTTTTGAAAACAATGGAGAAAATCGCCTAGCTATTATTCGAGAAATAAGAAGATGTCGACCTGAAGTCGTTTTAGCAAATGCTATAACGGATAGGCATCCAGATCATGCAAGAGCTTCCCAACTAGTTTCTGATGCTTGCTTTTATGCTGGGTTGCCAAAGATTGAAACGTTTTTAGATGGTGAATTACAAGTTGCTTATCGACCAAAAAATACTTATCATTACATACAGGATCGATTCATTGAACCAGATTTTGTTGTTGATGTGTCTCCGTATGTTGAAAGAAAAATGGAAGCATTGAAATCATATAAGACACAATTCTTTAATGAAATCAACACCTATTTCAGGAGAAGAATTTTTTGATTTCATTAAAGGTCGAATGGCAAATTATGGACGGCCAATTGGTGTTGAATATGCTGAAGGGTTTACCGTTGAGAGATACCTTGGAGTTGAAGACCTTTTAAGTCTGAAATAACTGTTTTCTTTATTGGATAAAACAAAGAATATCTATATGGATTACCTTCTCTAAGTGTAATTTTGACCTCTTTTATTAATACATTCTTTTTGCCTTGATTCCAAAAGTTAACATTCAATAGGTTGTTATCTGTTATGAATTTGTCTTTTGGTACAGTAAATGAATGAGAAATAGTTGAAGTTTGAGAATTGGTTAATTGATCTGAAGAATTAGTCCCACCCCAGAATAAAAGCGAATCTTGATCTTTTATTTCGGAAACAACAATAAAATTATTTTCTTTCGATAGAGTAGAAGTGGTTATCTCAATGTCAATCACATTTTTTGTTGAATAAACAATGTCTTTTAAATTAAATGTAATACTTGGTCCCCATTCTGTAAGTGAATCAATTTGATATACCCAACTATTATTTTCGTCTGAATGGAATAAATTTTCATTTTTCAATCCTGCCCATTCTTTTGGTAATTTAGATGAAGGTTTCCATTCATAAATCATCCAAATAGGACTGGATTTTTTTGCTTTAGAGAAGAGGTAAATAATATCTGATTGATTATATTGTTGCCATTCAATCGTGCCAAAATATCGTTTAATAAGTTGAATGTTGTTATTGTTGACTTGATTTGATTCAACATAGTAAAAATAGTCATCAATTCGAGATATAGAGTCTAGATAGGTTATAAGTTCAGTGCCATTTTTGAATTGATAAGGGTCAAAATGAATTTCACGATTCCACTTTTTTTGTAAATAATTACTAATTCTAGGGTCGGTATCAATTAATGCAGGAATATTCGGATGTTTTTTTCTAATAGTCTCAAGTTGTTCTAAGGCATTGTTGTAATCAATTTTGAAATGTACATAAAAATGTTCACGCACATATATTAAAGTTGCTATGTTGGTTGAAAGAATAAGTAGCACAATAATAATATTTTGAAGAAATTTTAATGGTTTTATATGCCCAAAAAGGAGTATATAAATTAAAAAATGAGAAGGAATTAAAACTGAAAATTGAATGATAGGATTTTTGTAGATAGAATAAAAATAGCAAATCAAAAAAGGAAGTAAAAACCAAGCTATGAAAAAATACAATCGTTTTTTGAAGTCAATATTGGCATTAAATGATGGTTGTCTTTTTCCAAATAAATACCCAATTAGATAAATCGAAATTATTAGAATTATTGAAAAAATCGAATAATGAAATAAATAAGAAATATATTCAAAAAAGAATGTTGATTCAGGCGGTCCTAACCAACCATCAGGACCACCAATTCCACCTTTACTTAAGTGAAATGATAGTATTGAAATGTGAGGTATATAAAAAATCCCAATTGTAGCACCGGCAATTATATACTTCCAACGAATCGATTTGTCGATGAAAAAAAATGAACTTAGTCCAATGAAACCTGCAATAAGCATGTTTGCATAATGATTATAAGCACATGCTGTTCCTGCTAGCACAAACAAAATCCAATTCCGCCAGAATTTTTTATTTGGTTGTTGAATCAAATGTGTTAGTGCATAAACCAATAATAAAGTAAAAAATAATCCTGTAGCGTAAGGACGTGCGTATGTGCCATATGTAATCGCATATTGTGATGTTGCAAGAAATGAAGCTGTGATTAAGCCAACGGTTTCATTTGTCCATTTTTTTGAAATTATATATAGTAAATAAACACTTGAAATACTGGTTAATACAAAAGGAAGTTTCACAATCCATGTGTCTGTCCCAACTAATTTTACCCAATAATAAAGAAATATTTGAATTCCAGCGGGATGGAAATCTGGAAGTACTCCATGTTTAATTAAATCATTAAAATTTGAATATTGTGTTCTGATGATTGCACTATATTCATCGTGTGAAAATGGAAGATCAACAAAGTTATACAACCTTAAAAAGGAAGCTACTAAAATAATTCCAAGAAGAATAAGTCTATTAGTATTGTATTTTTTTAAGTCAATTTGCATTCCCAAAGTTAATGATTTCAATTAAGAATTAATAAAAGAATTGAAGTTGCTATAGATAATATGAAATAGACATAAATAGAACGCAAAGGTATAGTGATTGTAATCTTAATAGTCACTATTTTTGCTACAAAAATTTGACAATGATTCAAGAAAAATTAGAAACAATTAATAAAACAATTGAACCTTTAAGAGAGAGAATTATTAATCATCCTTTGTATTCGGAAATTGAAAATCTGGAAGATTTGAAAATTTTTATGGAGTATCATGTTTTTGCGGTATGGGATTTTATGTCTTTACTTAAAGCATTACAAAATAAACTTACATGTGTATCTATACCTTGGTATCCTGTAGGGGATGGAGAAACTCGTTTTTTGATTAATGAAATTGTTGCAGGTGAAGAATCCGATATTGATCATGAAGGTAATCGAAAAAGTCACTTCGAGTTATATCTTGAAGCGATGGAGCAATGTGGGGCAAATACAACAATGATCACTAGTTTTTTGAGTGAATTAAAAACGACAAATAATTTTGAATCTGCTTTTCTTAAAGCGAATGTACCATCTTCTATCTGTGAATTTATTCGTTCAACTTTTAATGTAATTGAAACTAATCAAGCGCACATTCAATCTGCTGTTTTCACCTTTGGCCGTGAAGATCTGATTCCTGAAATGTTTATTTCGATAGTAAAAGACATCGAAAAAACGTTTCCCGATAGTGTTGCTATCTATAAATATTATTTGGAAAGGCATATTGAAGTTGATGGAGATCATCATAGCCATCTGGCATTACAAATGACTTCAACTCTATGTGGAGAAAGTAAGGAGAATTGGGAACAAGCCCAAAAAGCAATTATTGAAGCATTGCAAATGAGAATCCATTTGTGGGATGGGGCATTGGCTCAGATTCAGATTAATAAGAAGCAAAAAAAGCAGGTTTAGTACCTGCTTTTTCTAAAATTTTAAATGTTTTACTGTATTTCCGTTATTGATTAATTGTTTTAACGAATCAATTCCAATATTTACATGATCTTCTGCAAAATGTGCTGTTACTTTTGAATCACTTTCAGAAGTTTTTACTCCTTCAGGAATCATCGGTTGATCTGAAACTAATAACAATGCACCAGTTGATATTTCGTTGAAAAATCCAACACTGAAAATAGTTGCCGTTTCCATATCAATTGCCATCGCACGAATCTTTTTTAAGTATTCTTTAAATTCTTCATCGTGTTCCCAGACCCTTCTGTTTGTCGTATAACATGTTCCTGTCCAATAGTCGCGGCCATAATCTCTAATAGTTGTTGAAATAGCTTTCTGTAAAGCAAATGAAGGTAATGCAGGAACTTCAGGTGGAAAGTAATCTGAACTTGTTCCTTCTCCTCTGATAGCTGCAATTGGAAGAATTAAATCACCAACCTCGCTTTTCCTTTTTAAACCTCCACATTTTCCAAGAAATAAAACTGCTTTAGGTTGAATTGCAGAAAGTAAGTCCATGCAAGTTGCAGCAGAAGCACTACCAATTCCAAAATTTATGATTGTAATTCCGTTTGCTGTCGCACATTGCATAGGTTTTCCTACACCTTTAATCGGTACACCAAATTTCTTTGAAAAAATTTCAATATAATTATGGAAATTACACAGTAATATATAACTTCCAAAGTTTTCTAATTCTTCTCCTGTATATCGCGGTAGCCAATTATTGACAATTTCTTCTTTTGTTTTCAAATTGATTATTTTATGTTTCTATAAAGATAAGAAAAAAAGTAAGAAGTAGACACGTCTCTTTTTATTGTATTCCTATTACTTTTCTGTTAATTATGTTTAAATATAAAAAAGCCTCAGATCAAACGATTGAGGCTATATTTTTTTATTTCTTATAAAAAGGAGCTTTAACGACTTTAGCTTTTAATTCCTTATCACGAATTTTGATGAAAATTTCGGAATCAGGAGTTGAGACCTCAGTAGGTACATATCCTAGACCAATTCCTAATTTTAAACTCGGTGACATCGTTCCTGAAGTTACTTTTCCAATTACCGTACCTTGACCATTTGTAATTTCATAATCATGGCGAGGAATTCCTTTTTCAACCAATTCAAATGCGATTAGTTTTCTTTTTACTCCAGCTTCTTTTTCTTTTAAAAGGTTTTCAGAGTTTACAAAATCTTTTGTAAATTTCGTTACCCATCCTAATCCAGCTTCCAATGGAGAAGTAGTATCATCTATATCATTACCATATAAACAAAATCCCATTTCTAATCGTAAAGTATCTCGAGCAGCAAGTCCAATTGGTTTGATACCAAAAGATTTTCCTGCTTCAAATACTTTGTTCCAAATTTGGTCAACTTCACTGTTTTTACAATAAATTTCGAAGCCTCCACTTCCGGTATATCCAGTAGCAGAAATAATTACATGTTCAATCCCTGCAAAATCAGAAACTTCAAAACTATAATAAGGAATGTCAGTTAGATTGACAGAAGTGAGTGATTGCATCGCTTCAGCTGCTTTGGGACCTTGAATTGCTAATAATGAATAATCATCAGATAGATTACGCATTTCCGCTCCAATTTTTTCATTGTATTTAGAAATCCATGCCCAATCTTTTTCAATGTTTGAGGCATTAACTACTAGCAAATATTTTTCTTCATTAAAACGGTAAATAATTAAATCATCTACAATTCCTCCGTTTTCATTCGGTAAACATGCATATTGTGCCTTCCCATCAACTAGTTTAGAAGCATCATTTGAAACTACTTTTTGAATCAGACTTAAAGCATTCGGCCCTGTTATCAAAAACTCGCCCATGTGTGAAACATCAAAAACACCAACACCATTTCGTACTGTTTCATGTTCGATATTTACACCTTCATATTGAACAGGCATATTAAAACCTGCAAAAGGAACCATTTTTGCACCTAACTCAATGTGCTTGTCATTTAGAGAAATGTATTTCATTTTATTTTTTTATGCGAATATAATAAATAAGCTTTAGATTACTTTAAAATAGAAATTGGGTTTTTGTTTTCGTCAATAGCAACAAATGTAAACTCTCCACTTACAGCTTTTTCTCTAGTATCACTGTACATTTGTTCAACAAAGATATCTACCTTAACTTTTAAACTTGTATTTCCTAAATAAGAAACTTTTCCAATCAATTCAACAATTGTTCCTGCAGGAATTGGCTTTTTGAAATCGATGCGATCACTATTTACAGTTACCATTCTTTGTCTGCTGAATCTGGTTGCAGCGATAAAAGCTACTTCATCCATTAATTGCATAGCTGTTCCTCCAAATAGAGTGTCATAATGATTTGTCGTATTTGGAAATACTGCTTTAAAAATTCGAGTTTCA
>DAIOWV010000026.1:0-6789 GCA_036758285.1 Taishania sp.
GGTGAAGGTGATGTTCAATGGATGACAGCAGGAAAAGGTGTTCAACATTCAGAAATGTTCCCATTGTTATCTACCACCAAAGAAAACCCAATGGAGTTATTCCAAGTTTGGTTAAACCTTCCTAAAAAGGATAAAATGGTAGAGCCACACTTTAAAATGATATGGAAAGAATCCATTCCTTATCTTCATTTTGATAATGAAAAAGTGATGGTTGAATTGATTGCTGGAAACTGGGGTGATAAAAAAGCAATGGCACCTCCTCCTAATTCTTGGGCCGCCCCAGATGACAATGATGTATTTATTGTAAATATCAAAATGGAGGTAAATTCTTCAATTACCTTACCAATTTCCTCGAAAGGAATAAATCGAAGTATGTATTTTTATGAAGGTGATGAATTGATGATAAATGAAACGAATATTAGCCCATATTCAGGGATTTATTTAAATTCAGAGGTCGAAACAAAATTGAAATCGGGTAATTCAGAAGTAAGTATTTTTATTTTACAAGGAAAACCTATTGCTGAACAAGTAATTCAATACGGGCCTTTTGTAATGAACACAAAGCAAGAAATTCAAGATGCATTTGAAGATTATCATAAAACAAAATTTGGAGGTTGGCCTTGGCCGAAATACGATCAGGTGCACGACCGATTTAGAGGAAGATTTGCGCAACATTCTGATGGGAAATTAGAAGAAAGAGATGTCTAGAAAATACAAAAATCCCCATTTATTCAGAATAAATGGGGATTTTTGTATTGAAGGAATTTCTAATTATTCGTTAAACCAAGAGCTTTTGATTGTATGGCGTACAAGACGGTATTCATCACCATAATAATAGAAAAAGGCAACACATTCATTCACACCATCAATAATTAATTCATATTCATTACCAACATCACTTTTAACAAGCATTGTGTATTTATTTTCTTCTTCATTATAATCCCATGTTGTAATATAGTAATCCGATGTAATGGTTGGAGTTGTATGTTTAAATGTCGTTAGTTCTTTGTTGAATTCGAACAAAGTTCCAGATTCATCAGTAGAAAGAACGGTCCAACTTTCAGTTTCAGTATTCCAAGTCGCATCTTGTCTGAAATTTGTTGAAATGCCCAATTGAGCAAAACTGTTTACTGAAATAAGTAAAAACAGCAGTAAATAAATTGTTTTCATAATTAGAGTTTTAGCAAAAGTCGGATATTATTTTCAATTGTAAAGCAGAATTGTAACTATTTGTTAATAAAAAAAATACTATTCATTTTTCTTTTTTTAATTGAACAAGTTTAAATTTAAATTAATAATTTAATTTCTACATTTTTTATATCACTTATTCTAATATTTTTAACACAAAATTTATCTTATGAAAATTGTAAAACGTATACTGATTGCTATTCTAATTTTTATAGCTTTATTGTTGATTGTAGCCTTGTTTGCATCAAAAGAAATGAAAGCAAAAGCTGAAATTGTCATAAATAAGCCCAAAAGTGAAGTTTTTAACTACATTAAATTTGTGAAAAATCAAGATAATTTTGGGAAATGGCAATTGATGGACCCTGATATGAAAACAACTTCAATAGGTGAGGATGGTACAGTTGGATTTATCTATAAATGGGATAGTGAAGTGTTAGATAAAGGTTCTCAAAAAATTACTAAAATAATTGAAGGGGACAGAGTTGAAACAGAATTGGATTTCGGATTTGGAGATCCTGCGAAAAGTTATTTTACAACAGAAGAAGTGAACGAAAATCAAACGAAAGTAGTTTGGGGGATAGACGGTAAATCAATGTATCCTTTCAATTTGCTGAATCTATTTTTCAATATGGATAAAGATTTTGAAGAAGGATTGAAAAATTTGAAAAACGAATTGGAGAAATAATTTCAATTATTAATACATCATTAAGATGAAAAATGAGGATAAAGAACCTAAAGTAACTGGTATTGGTGGAGTTTTCTTTTTGTCTGAAAACACAGATTCTTTAAAAAAATGGTACAGTGAAAATTTAGGATTTTCTACAGATGAATATGGATCAACATTTCCATCAAGAAACATGACTCATCCAGATGAAGTTAATTATCTTCAATGGAGTCCGTTTAAAAAGGATACAGATTATTTTGAACCATCTAAAAGAGAATTTATGATTAATTATAGAGTTCAAAATTTAGAAGGATTGCTTACAAAATTGCAAGAAAATGGAGTCACTATTTTAGACGAAATTGCAAGTTATTCTTATGGTAAATTTGTTCATATAATGGATCTTGAAGGAAATAAAATTGAACTTTGGGAACCAATTGACGACGAACTTCATGATAAATAATAGACTATGGCAGAGGTAAAGACCAAACAACATGATGGAGATGTAAAAGAGTTCATCCTTTCATTTACTGAAACTGAACAAAAACAAAAAGATAGTTTTGAATTGTTGAAACTATTTGAAGAATTTACTGGCTTTGCTCCAAAAATGTGGGGACCATCAATCATTGGATTTGGTCTTTATCATTATCAATCTGAAAAAAGTAAACAAGCAGGTGATTGGCCTTTGGTTGGTTTTTCACCAAGAAAAAGTGCAATATCACTATATGTTTATTCTGGTGCCCCAGGTCAACAAGAAATGATTGAAAATCTAGGGAAAATAAAAATGGGAAAAGGCTGTATTTATGCAAAGAAATTATCGGATATAAATGTCGATGTATTAAAACAACTTACACTAACAACCATTGACTTTCTAAAGGAAAAATATAAAACAGAATAATTGAATTAACATGACAAAAAATATTTTTGAAACTGCTATTGCAAATGAAGTTATCAATCGAATCAATGCAATAAGCCCAGAAGATTTACCTCAATGGGGAAAAATGAGTGCAGACCAAATGCTTGCTCATTGTAATGTTACCTATGGATTTGTTTATGAGCAGGAACGTTTTAAAAAACCTTCAGCATTTACAAAATTCTTAATGAAAGCATTCGTTAAAAAGATTGTTGTGAGTGATAAACCATACAAAATTAACAGCCAAACGTCTTCAGATTTTATAATGGTTGGTAAAAAGGATTTTGAAAAAGAAAAAGCACTTTTAATTGCAAATATTTTGAAGACTCAAGAACTAGGAATGAAACATTTTGAAGGAAAGGAAAATTTTTCTTTTGGAAAATTAACAGGACCTGAATGGAATAATATGTTTTATAAGCATCTTGACCATCATCTTAGACAATTTAATGTTTGATACCATTTTATAATTATTCGATTGATATATATATAATTCTTCAAATATTAGACTAAATTTGCGGTCTCAAATTCTATGTTAAACATTGTTTTATGACAGTTTCAGAAATACGTTCTCAATTTTTAAGCTTTTTTGAATCGAAAGGACACAAAATTGTTCCTTCAGCTCCAATGGTTGTTAAAAATGACCCTACATTGATGTTTACAAACGCAGGTATGAACCAATTTAAAGATTTTATTTTGGGTAATGCTGTTCCAGACAATAGACGTGTGGCCAATTCTCAAAAATGTATTCGTGTGTCAGGAAAACACAATGACCTTGAAGAAGTAGGGGTGGATACCTATCATCATACTATGTTTGAGATGCTAGGAAACTGGTCGTTTGGAGATTATTTCAAAGAAGAAGCAATTGCATGGGCGTGGGAATTGTTAACGGAGGTCTATAATTTACCGAAAGATAGATTGTATGTTACTGTTTTTGAGGGTGATGAAAAAGACAATGTTCCTATGGATGTTGATGCTTTTAATATCTGGAAAAAATACATTGCTGAAGATAGAATTATTCTTGCCTCAAAAAAAGATAATTTTTGGGAAATGGGTGATACCGGACCTTGTGGACCATGTTCAGAAATTCATGTCGATTTAAGAAATGAAGATGAACGAACAAAAATTAATGGAAGAGACTTGGTAAACCATGATCATCCACAAGTGATTGAAATTTGGAACAATGTATTCATGGAGTTTAACCGAATGGCAAATGGTTCATTGGTTCCACTTCCAGAAAAACATGTTGACACAGGGATGGGATTGGAGCGTTTGTCAATGGCATTGCAAGGAAAACAATCAAATTATGATACAGACCTTTTTCAATCGTTGATTCGTAAAATGGAAACCATTTCTGGGGCAAAATATGGAGCCACAGAAACAACCGATATTGCTTTAAGAGTAATCGCAGATCACGTCCGAGCAATTTCATTTTCAATTGCTGATGGTCAATTGCCTGCAAATACTGGTGCCGGATATGTGATTCGTCGAATTTTACGTAGAGCTGTTCGATATGGTTATTCTACATTGAATTTAAAACAACCTTTTTTATGTGAATTGTCTGGAACGCTTTCTGAAGTAATGGGTGATGCATATCCAGAGTTGATTTCTCAAAAAGAATTGATTTATAAAGTTATAAAAGAAGAGGAGTTGAGCTTTTTCCGAACTTTAGAGCAAGGAATTAAACGAATCGAAGTATTGATGACGAACATTAAATCGGGTGGTAAATCGGTCATTCCAGGAGAAGATGTTTTTGAGTTGTATGATACTTACGGATTTCCATTAGACTTAACTTCTTTAATTGCTCGTGAAAATGGATTGGAAATTGATGAGGTTGCGTTTGATGTAGAATTAAATAAACAAAAGGATCGTTCTCGTGCTGCAACATCTTTAGAAACAGATGACTGGGTAATATTGAAAGATGATACTGTTGAAGAATTTGTTGGGTATGATCATGTCAATATTTCCGTTTATTTAGTGAAATATCGAAAAGTAATTCAGAAACAAAAAGAATTTTTCCAATTAGTTTTTAATCTAACTCCGTTTTATCCAGAAGGTGGAGGACAAGTTGGAGATAAAGGATATATAGAAGCTCCAAATGGCGAAAAGGTATTCATTTTTGATACTAAAAAGGAAAATAATCTTATTGTACACTTGGTTGAAAAATTACCATCTGATTTGGATACAAAATTTACTGCTCAAGTAGATTTAAGAAAGAGGTTCATGTCTATGTGTCACCATTCAGCAACACATTTATTGCACCATGCTTTAAGAACTGTATTGGGAACACATGTTGAACAAAAAGGATCATTGGTAAATCCAGATTATTTACGTTTTGACTTTTCTCATTTTGCAAAAGTTACTGATGAGGAATTAGCACAAATAGAAACTTTGGTAATTCAGCAAATCAAAACGAACTATGAATTAGAAGAAAAACGAAATGTTCCAATGGAAATCGCTAAAGAAATGGGAGCAATGGCTCTTTTTGGTGAGAAATATGGAGATACCGTTCGTGTAATAAAATTTGGAGATTCTGTCGAACTTTGTGGAGGTACGCACGTGTCATCGACAGGTCAAATAGGATTGTTTAAAATCACAACTGAGACAGCCGTTGCAGCTGGCATTCGAAGAATAGAGGCAATATCGTCTGATGTGGCTGAGACTTATTTTAAAGATAGATCAGAGAAATTGACTCAAGTGTCTTTACAACTAAAAAATCCAAAAGATATCGTAAAATCGGTGACAGATTTGCAGACAAAAAATATAGAATTACAAAAAGAGATTGAACGTTTACAAAAAGAACGAGCAATGTCTATCAAACAAGATTTGAAAAATAAGATTCAAGAAGTTAATGGTGTTTATTTCTTAGGTGAAGTTGTAGCCATGGATGGAGGTTCAATAAAAGATATTTTATTTCAATTAAAAGGAGAATATCCTTCTTTTCTTGGAGTTTTAGGAGGAGATCAAGGAGATAAGTGTTCAATTAATGTGATTCTTACTGATGATTTAATTCAAAATAAAGGCTTGAATGCTGGGGATTTAATTAAAGAAACAGCCGTTCTAATTCAAGGTGGGGGTGGAGGACAACCATTCTTTGCAACAGCAGGTGGTAAAAACCCGCAAGGACTTTCATCTGCAATTGAATTGATCCGACAAAAATTGAATTAGTATACAATTTAGGGACATTGAAAAGCAACGAAAATGTCGTTGCTTTTTTTATGTTTGAATTATTTTTAGTTAAATCAATAACTATGCATGCATAAATTTTTTATTTTCGTAGAAATTCGATTTTTATGAGCAAGAAAACTTTGTGTGATATTCTAGATATTGATTTCCCGTTAATTGTAGCACCAATGTTCTTGGTATCTAATGCCAAAATGGTTATAGCTGCCGCAGAAGCAGGAGCTACAGGGGCTATTCCAGCTTTAAACTTCAGAACAACAGAAGAATTAAGAGATGTTATTCGATTTATTAAATCTAAAACTAATAAGCCATTTGGTATAAATTTGATTGTTAATAAATCCAACATTTATTACAAGAAACAATTGGAAATTATCTGTGAAGAAAAAGTGGCGTATGTTATTACTTCATTGGGTTCACCGGAAGAAACGATTCAAAAATGTCATGAAAATGGCGTGAAGGTTTTTTGTGATGTAACAGATCTAAAATATGCTCAGAAAGTCGATAGTTTAGGATGTGATGCGATTATTGCTGTAAATAAAGAAGCAGGAGGTCATGCAGGTACAAAATCTTTTAAAGATTTATTGCCTCAATTAGTCGAACATTGCAAAGCGCCAATCATTTCAGCTGGAGGTGTATCTAACGGAACTGAAATTCGTCACATGATGGAGCTAGGTGCAGCTGGTGTTTCGATGGGTAGTCTTTTTATTGCGACAGATGAAGCTGATGTTACAAAAGAATACAAACAGGCTTGTATTGATTATGGAGCAAAGGATATTGTAATGACGACCAAATTATCTGGCACACCATGTACTGTGATAAATACTCCTTACGTTCAATCAATTGGAAC
>DAIOWV010000026.1:6799-12135 GCA_036758285.1 Taishania sp.
AAAACTGGTTTGAAAAATTGTTGAATAGAAATAAGAAGTTGAAAAAATGGGTGAAAGCATTGGTTTTCTCAAGAGGAATGAAAAAGCTTGAAAAGTCAGCATTTGGAGCAACATATAAAACCGTTTGGTGTGCAGGTCCTTCCATTGAAAATGTGAAAGAAGTACGTTCTATCTCAGCTATTGTCTCTGATTTAAAACGTGATTTTTCTGCTTAAAAATAATTTTATTTGCTTCATTCCTAAAAATTAAAGTGATAATAATAGTCGTATTGGACTAATTTTCCTTCTTTTTTAGTAGCTTTGTCAAAATTGCCTATATGCTAATGTCAATGACAGGTTTCGGAAGGATTTCTGGAACATTTGAAAGTAAAAAAATTTCAGTTGAAGTACGCTCTCTTAATAGTAAGGGACTAGATTTAAACGCAAGAATACACAACTATTATAAAGAATTAGAGCCACTTGCTAGAAAAGTTGTTACTGAACAACTAGAAAGAGGTAAAATTGATTTTGCAATTAATATTGACAGTACTGGTGATTCAAAAACGTTTTCAATAAATACTGATTTAGCAAAAGCATATTTTAAAGATTTAAAATCAATCAATGACGCTATTGGTCAATCGACTGATGATTATTTATCTGTTTTAGTTCGTATGCCAGAGATTTTCGTAAATGAACGAGAAGAATTGACTGAAGGTGAAAAAGAAACAGTTTTGAAGTTAATTACAGATGCTTGTCGTAAATTAAATGAATTTAGAAGACAAGAAGGAATTGCTCTAGAAAATGAATTTACCGAACGAATTGAAACAATCAGAACTTTGCTTTTAGAAATTCCTAAATACGAACAAGAACGATTAGATGTTGTGCGTGAAAGAATTAGAAAGGGATTGGAAGAAATTTCAGCAACAGGATATGATCAAAATCGATTAGAACAAGAATTGATTTATTACATTGAGAAATTAGATGTGTCTGAAGAAAAGATGCGACTAACAAATCATTTGGATTACTTTTTAACAACAATGAAAACTACTGGAGCAGGAAAAAAACTAGGTTTTATTTCGCAGGAAATTGGTAGAGAGATAAATACTCTTGGAAGTAAAAGCAATCATGCTGAAATGCAAAAGTTGGTTGTTGATATGAAAGATAATCTTGAAAAAATAAAAGAACAGGTTTTAAATACACTATAAGTTAAATGAGTGAATTAAAACATATAGGGAAATGTGTCATATTTTCAGCACCATCAGGAGCAGGAAAGACAACTATTGTCCATCATTTACTAACCCATATAAAAGAATTAGAATTTTCAGTTTCAGCTTGTAGTCGTTCACCAAGATTTAATGAACAAGAAGGAAAAGATTATTATTTCATAGGCGTTGAAGCTTTTCAAAAAAAGATTGAAGAAGGTGCGTTTTTAGAATGGGAAGAAGTATATCATAGCAATTATTATGGAACTCTTATCTCAGAGTTAGAACGTATCTGGAAAAATGGAAATGTTGTAATTTTTGATGTAGACGTAGTTGGTGGGTTAAACTTGAAAAAGAAATTAGGAAAACATGCATTAGCCGTTTTTGTACAACCACCTTCTTTGGAAAGTTTAGAACATCGTTTGAGACACCGTTCGACAGAAACAGAAGAAAAAATACAATTGCGACTTGCCAAATCTAAACAAGAATTGAGTTACGCTAACCAATTTGATATTCAATTATTGAATGACAATCTTGACACTGCTTGTGAGGAGGCAAAAAAGCTTGTCCATCAATTTATTCATTCATGAAAATAGGTTTGTATTTTGGATCGTTTAATCCAATTCATATTGGTCATTTAATTTTAGGAAATTATATTGTAGATAATTCTGATTTAGATCAAGTATGGTTTGTTGTTTCGCCACATAATCCATTAAAAGACAAGAGCTCACTATTAGCAGATTATCACCGTTTGGCTTTGGTGAAAGAAGCAATTGATGACAACGAATCGTTTCGGGCAAGTGATATAGAATTTGGTTTAGAACAACCTAACTATACAGTTAAGACTCTTCAAGTTTTAGCTGAAAAATATCCCCAACATGAGTTTTCAATGATTATGGGAGAAGATAATCTCCGAACACTGCATAAGTGGTATAATTATGAGTATTTACTTGAGAATTATAAAATATTTGTTTATCCACGAGTTCTTACAATTCAAGAATTGAATGAGAAAAAAATAAACGATAATCAATTACAAAATCATCCTTCCATTATCTTTCTAAAAGATGCTCCATTGATGAATATTTCTTCATCTTTTATCCGGAATTTAATAAAATCAGGTAAAGATATTCGTTATTTAATGACCGAACCAGTATGTAAGTATATTGATGAAATGGGATTTTATCAAAATTAATTTGATTAATAATAAATATTAAACAGTTCTCAATAAATATTCATTGAAAATTAGATTTTGTTTTCCTTAAGCTTCTGGTTTATTTCTTTTTATATATATTGTCGTGTGAACTTATTAATGTTGTTAACATTTTCACCACCTCCAAAATAGATATGGTGAATACTACTTATAAATATAATTCCATTATGCAGACATTAAATGAAAGTATATCGGAAAATCTGTTTTTCCATGCGACAAACAGACCTTCAGAGATTGAAAAGCATAAAATCATTGATTTTTTAGCTAAAAATTTAGAAGAAATTGAGCCGAATCGTGATCATATCCGAAAAGCAATTGAATATGCAACAAAGGAATGTTTATCTTTTGGTGGATTTATTCTTGTACATAAATCTGAAGATGAAATAATCGGTTCTGCAATTGTAAATCATACTGGAATGGGAGGTTATATGGCTGAAAATATTTTGGTTTACATTGCTGTTTCGCAAGATTTTAGAAATCAAGGGGTTGCGAAGAATATTATTGAACAAGTTTTAAGACATGCAAAAGGGGATGTTGCTTTACATTTGAAAGGAGACTCCTCACTAGCGTCAATCTGTGAAAAAACTGGATTTCAAAAGTCAATTGTAGAAATGCGATTGGAAAGAAAATGAAGTTTTTCAAATAGCCAGAAATGTTTTTTTTTATTTTTTTTTATTTTTTTGACAATTAATTAGATACTTAGCTTTATCTTCGTACAAAATAATTAATAAAAAATGAGTAAAGGTACCGTAAAATTCTTCAATGAAACTAAAGGTTTTGGTTTTATCGTAGATGAAGAAACAGGAAAAGAGTACTTCGTGCATGTAACGGGGTTGAACGACAAAATTACAGAAAAAGACGAAGTTACTTTCGACATTGAAGAAGGAAGAAAAGGTTTGAATGCAGTTAATGTTAAGAAAAACTAATTAATTTCATATAATTTTTCGGAAAAAGCTATCTCTCGGGATAGCTTTTTTACTTTGAAGATACTAAACTAAAAAGGGAGATTCATTTATTGAATCTCCCTTTTTATATCACATGATTTTTTATTTCATCCACTTTAAATTCAAACCATAAAGTAGAACAAAAATTCCGCTAATAAATAGATTGAATACGACGATAGAATTTGAAAATAACGAAGGATTAAGAATTAAATAGATTTGAATCGATGATAAAATACTATAAATTATGTAAGTGTGAAAACCAATTTTTTTACCCTTTAACATTAAAAAAACACCACCAAAACCTACAAGGACTATAAAAATTCCTGTATAGATCATAAGATTGTGATTTGATTGCATTTTTTCTAATACTTCAATAGATCCTCTTACGAAGGTTTTGAAAACGCCAACTCCTTCAACTTCTTGAAGTTCGTTTATTCCTTTTGTAATTTGAACTTTTTCTCTATGTAATTCTTCATCACTCATTGGCCCATTAAAAATAGCGCTTATATTTCCAAGTAACGAATATCCAATGTATATAAAGCTTAGTATTGCAAGAACGAGAACCATCGTTGGTCTTTGTTCTTTTGGGCCATTGTTTTCTAAAATTTGATTCATTTTATGATAAAATTAGTTGTTTTACAAATTGTTTACTTAATTCCATTTTAGGATGGAAATAATCATCTACAGTTGTGAAAGGTACAATTTTTCTATATGAACTATGTAATTGTTCAATAATTTGTGAACTTTTAAGTGGTCGTCTAAATTCTAAAGCTTGTGCTGCATTCATTAATTCGATTCCCTGAATTGAATAGCAATTCTCAATCACCCTATACAATTTAGTTGCTGCATTGGCTCCCATTGATACGTGATCCTCTTGTCCATTCGAAGAATCGATTGTGTCAACACTTGCAGGAGTACAAAGCTGTTTGTTTTGACTTACAATCGAAGCACATGTGTATTGAGGAATCATAAAACCTGAATTCAGACCTGGATTTGTAACCAAAAATGGAGGTAAGTTTCTTGTTCCCGAAATCAATTTATAGACTCTTCTTTCTGAGATACTTCCAAGTTCTGCTATTGCAATCGCAAGGAAATCTAGTGTCAATGCAAGTGGTTGTCCGTGGAAGTTTCCTGCAGAAACAACATCATCATCCTCTGGAAAAATAGTCGGATTGTCTGTTACTGCATTTATTTCACGTTCTACGATTTTTGAGCAATGTTTAAACGTATCCAATGATGCGCCATGAACTTGAGGTATACAACGAAAAGAATAAGGGTCTTGAACATGTTCTTTGTGTTTCTGCACAATTTCACTTCCATGTAATATTTTTCTAATCTGGTCAGCTGTTTCAATCTGTCCTTTTTGATTACGAATTTCATTTACATTTGCTTGAAAAGGATTTATTCTTCCGTCATATGCATCTAAGGACATCGCTCCGATGAGGTTAAATTGTCTCCATAATTTGAAGCTATTTGCAACCGCATAACTCGCATATGCACTCATGAATTGAGTTCCGTTTAACAACGCTAATCCTTCTTTTGATTGAAGGACGATTGGCTCTAAATTAAGCTCTTTATAAACCTCGTCTGTCGAACGAATTGAATTGTTATGTAAGACTTCACCTTCTCCTAATAAAGCTAAACTTAGATGTGCTAATGGAGCCAAATCCCCTGATGCACCTAAACTTCCTTGTTGATAAACAACAGGAAATATATCATTGTTATAAAAGAAAATTAAACGTTCAACCGTTTTTACTTGAACTCCAGAGTTTCCGTGAGATAATCCAAGTATTTTTAGGAGTAACATTCTTTTTACAATTTCAAAAGGAACCATTTCACCCATACCACAGGCATGAGAACGTACCAAGTTTGATTGTAATGTTGATAAGTCTTCCTTTGAAATGGCAGTATTACACAAAGAACCAAATCCTGTATTAACGCCATAAATTAAAGCAGAAGAATCGCCCACTTTTTTAATTTATGGCGTTAATACAGGATTTGG
>DAIOWV010000026.1:12145-35238 GCA_036758285.1 Taishania sp.
ATCTAAAAAGTCACGACATTTTTGAATTTCATTTTTTGTTTCGTCTGTCAGTTGAAGTTGTGATGGGGTAGATAAAATAACTTCAATTTCTTCTAGACGTAACCATTTTCGATCGATAGCTACTATTTTCATTATTATTTTAACTTGTGTATTAATTCGTCTAATGTATGTTTTGATTGTTCACCACTTTCCATATTTTTAAGTGTTACAACATTGTTTTTCATTTCTTCGTCTCCTATTAATGCAACATACTCAGCATTAATATCATTTGCATATTTCATTTGCTTTTGAAGTTTTGCAGATGAAGGATAGATATCACATGAAATATTTTCTATTCTTAATTTTCTTGCAATATTTAGGCAAAATAATTGTTCGTTTTCTCCAAAATTGATAAACAATAATTTTACACCTTTAGTCAATGAATCAGGAAAAAGGTTCAGTTCATTCATCACATCGTAGATACGGTCAGCACCAAATGAAATTCCAACTCCAGGCATACCAGACATTCCAAATAAACCTGTTAAATCATCATAGCGACCTCCACCACAAATACTACCCATTTGAATGCCATTTGCTTTTACTTCGAAGATGGCTCCTGTATAATAGTTTAAACCACGAGCAAGTGTAACATCAAACTCTAATTTCGCTTGTTTTAGACCTAATTGAGTTACTTGATTTAAAACAAATTCAAGTTCTTTAACTCCTTCCAATCCAATTGGACTAGAGGCTAAATAGTCTTTCATTTGAGAAAGAACTTCTTCGTTTATTCCAGTCATTGAAAACAAAGGTGTTATCTTGTCAATTGCTTCTGGTGAAATATTCTTCTCTTCTAATTCTTTTATAACGCCTTCTTTTCCAATTTTATCTAGTTTGTCGATTGCTACTGTAATTGCTATGATTTTATCCGCCTCACCACAAATTTCTGCAATTCCAGAAAGAATTTTTCTGTTATTAATTTTAATACTAAAATCTGTTAATCCAAGGTTGGAAAGTACTTCGTCAAAAATCAATATAAAGTCAATTTCATAGATCAAAGAGTCACTTCCTACAACATCTGCATCACATTGAAAAAATTCTTGGTAACGTCCGTGTTGTGGTCGATCAGCTCTCCAAACAGGTTGAATTTGATATCTTTTAAATGGAAATGATAAATCATTTTGATGTTGAACAACAAAACGAGCAAAAGGTACAGTCAAGTCATATCTTAATGCTTTTTCTGCAAGTGAATTTGCAAATCGTGCAAGATTGTCATTTTCTAAAGCATCTAAATCTGCTTTTTTCATTTTTTCTCCAGAATTTAAAATTCTAAAAATCAAACGATCGCCCTCTTCTCCATATTTTCCTAATAAAGTACTTGACAATTCAAAGGAAGGTGTTTCAATTGGTGCAAACCCAAATTTTTTATAAACATCTTTAATCGTGTCGAAGATGTAATTACGTTTAGCTACCTCAATAGGTAAAAAATCGCGAGTTCCTTTAGGTATAGATGGTTTTTGTGCCATTTCAATATTTTTTTACAAAACTAGTAAACTTGATTTTATTTAATGAAATCGAATGAATAAGAATTAAGAAAAATACTTAACACTTAATTTTAGGTAAAAATAACGATAGATAATTACTGAAACAATTGTTCCAACAATAAAACCACCAATAATATCAGAGAGATAATGTACGCCTAAGTATATTCGACTGTATGATATTACAACTGCTAGAATCAATAATGTTGGTAAAGCTCTTTTGTAATAAGGTTTTAGAATCAATCCAGCAATCCATGCCAATGAGAAAAAATTTCCCGCATGTGAAGAAACAAATCCATATTGTCCTCCTTTATAGACGCTTCCATCTTCAAAAGTGTAAAAATGTAAGATGTCTGTGAGCAAAAGATTGTGAGAAGGACGATAACGTTGAGCCATTTCCTTGATTACACCTGAACAAATCAAATCTGTTAACCCAATTGATATCACAACACAACCGATGTATAGCAGGGCTTTTTTCCATTCAAATTTGAAAAATCCTAAACCGATTAAAAAAAGATAAAGAGGAATCCAAGTGATTTTTCCAGAAAGTACCCACATTATTTCATCAAATAAAGGTGTATTCCAACTATTTATTGTTAGAACGATGGAACGATCTATGGATTCTAACCAATCAATCATTATTCAATTGATTCCAAATTAAGTCTTTCAATTCAACAATTCCTTTACCTGATACAGCTGAAATAAATACATGTGGTACATCCGGCAATTCCTTTCGAACTTCTTCAATTAGTTCATCATCAAGCATGTCTGACTTCGTGATAGCTAAAAGTTGGTCTTTATGCAATAACTCTGGATTGTATTGTTTTAATTCATTCAATAGAATATTGTACTCATTTTTGATGTTTTCACTATCAATTGGAATCATAAAAAGCAAAAGTGAATTACGTTCAATATGACGTAAAAATCTTAAGCCTAATCCTTTTCCTGTATGTGCTCCTTCGATAATTCCAGGTATATCAGCCATAATAAATGAGCGATAATCTCTATAGGATACAATTCCTAAATTTGGTCGAAGGGTTGTAAATGCATAATTTGCAATTTCTGGTTTTGCCGCAGAAACAACTGACAACAATGTACTTTTTCCAGCATTAGGAAAACCTACCAGACCAACATCTGCTAAAACCTTTAATTCTAAAATTCTCCAACCTTCCTGGCCTTCTTCTCCTGGTTGAGCATAACGTGGAGTCTGATTTGTGGCAGATTTAAAATGGTTGTTTCCTAAACCTCCTCGGCCACCTTTTTGTAAGATTTTTTCTTCTCCATCTTCAGTAATTTCAAAAAGAACTTCACCAGTTTCTTCATCTTTAGCCAATGTGCCAAGTGGTACATCAATATAAACATCAGACCCCTGTGAACCTGTTTTTAAATTTCCAGATCCATGTGCTCCATGTCCAGCTTTAATATGCTTTTGATATTTAAGATGTAATAAGGTCCAAAGTTGTTTGTTACCTCGAAGAATGACATGACCTCCACGACCACCATCACCTCCATCAGGACCTCCTTTTGGGATGTATTTTTCTCTTCTATAATGTGTTGATCCACCACCTCCATTTCCGGAAGTACAATGAATTTTAACGTAATCTACAAAGTTATCTGATGCCATTTTCTTTTCTATCAAAACGCCGAAGCTTTGCAAATGTACTAAAATTAAAGTGAATTTTAAATTCGAACAAAATGTAGACATCGAAAAAAAGCAACTTTGCTACTGTTTTTGCTACTGTTGAAATTGGGAATGAAATTTGAATAGGTAGTATTCGAGTATTTATTTTAACCTGAGTTCGGTATATTTTAATAAGTTTTTGAATCCTTAAAATTCGAAAATGCTTTAAAAATGTTATTTTTGAACCTGAATTTTGAAGACAATGCGATTTATTTTTTCCATTTTATTAATTTTTCCTTTGATGGCAAAAGCTCAACAAATGACTGAACCAAAAGCAAAAAAGGTTCGTAAGGAGTTAACAATGCATAATCATACACGTATTGATGACTATTTTTGGATGAATAAAAGAGATTCTAAAGATGTACTCGATTATATTCAAAGTGAAAATGATTTAAGTAAAAACTACTTTGATAAAAATCAATCATTAATTGATGGATTATTACAAGAATTTAATCAACGAATAGACCCGAATGAAATTTATCCTTCTTATGAAGTAAATGGCATTACTTTTCAAGAAACATTTACTGAAGGAGATGATTATGTCAAAACATTTATTTTAAAAGATGGAAAGCGACAACTGTTTATCGATGAAAATGAACGCGCGAAAAAGAAGTCGTATTATGAATTAGCAGATTGGAATCCTTCGCCAGACAATAAATTAGTTGCAATTTCAGAAGATTATAAAGGACGAAGAAATTATACCATTAGTATACGAAATTTTAGTTCTGAACAATTCTTAGAAGATAAAATCGAAGGTACTGATGGTTCAATTGAATGGGCAAATGATAATAAAACAATATTTTATGTAAAATTTGACCCACAAACTTTACGCTCTTATCAAGTGTATAGACATGTTCTAGGAACTAAACAAAAAGATGATCAACTTGTTTATGAAGATAAAGATGAACGATTTGGCGTAGGAATAGGAAAAGCGATGAATGATGCCTATATTCTGATATACTCAGGGTCATCGACTACAACAGAATGCCTTTTGATTGACGCAAATAATCCAACGAATAAACCACAAGTTTTTTTAACTAGAGAATCTGGACATGAATATAAAGTTGAAGTTCACAACAATGGTTTTTATATTCTTACAAACAAAAATGCAAAAAATAGAAAAGTGGTTTTTTCGAAAGGAATTCCGAATAGCATAGAAGAGTGTACTGAAATTATTAGCCATAACGAGGATAAATTAATTGAAGACATTACAGTTATTCATTCGCATTTAATCTCAACAGAACGGAATAATGGATTGGAGCAAATTGGTTTGATCGATTTGCAAACAAAAAAAGTTGAATACATAAATTTAGACGAAGAGACATATACAATTGGATTATGGAATCTGGATGATTATAATACATCTTCTATTTCGTATAACTATAATTCGATGACAACTCCCTCTTCAATTTTTAAAATTGATTTAAAAACTGGTCAAAAGGAGTTGATTTATCAGAAAGAATTATTAGATAAAAATTTTAAATCCAGTGATTATGAATCAAAAAGAATCTGGGTTACTGCAAATGATGGAACAAAAGTTGCAATTTCTTTGGTCTATAAAAAAGGAACAGATTTAAAGAATGCTCCATGTTTACTTTATGGTTATGGCTCGTATGGATATACGCTTCCTGACTTTTTTAGTCCACTTAGATTGAGTTTGTTAGATCGTGGTTTTGTGTATGCTCAAGCACATATTCGAGGAGAGAAATATCTTGGAGAACAATGGTATTTGGATGGGAAATTTTTAGCAAAACGCAATACTTTTACAGATTTTATAAATGCCGCTGAATACCTAGGAAATCACGGTTATTGTCATCCTGAAAAATTATACATCAATGGAGGAAGTGCTGGTGGACTTTTGATGGGGGCTGTTATGAATAGCGCACCTTATTTATTTAAAGGTGTAATTGCAGATGTACCATTTGTTGATGTGGTAACAACTATGCTTGATGAATCAATTCCTCTTACAGTGGGAGAATATGAAGAATGGGGAAATCCGAACGAAGAGGAATATTATAACTATATGTTAAGTTATTCTCCTTATGACAATGTGCGTAAAATGGATTATCCTAATTTATTGATTACAACAGGTTATCATGATTCTCAGGTTCAATATTGGGAGCCATTGAAATGGATTGCCAAATTGAGAGACTACAGAACGAATGACAATGTTTTATTGTTAGATTGTAATATGGATGCAGGACATGGAGGTGGTTCTGGTCGAAGTTCAGAACGTTTTGAGGTGGCTAAAACATTTGCATTTATACTTTCACTTGAGAATGTTAAATAAGTTATTGATTTCAATTGCATTGTTTTTCTTTTTTTCTGGTTTTAGTCAGGATGAAAGTAGACCCTATACATCTTATCGTGATCATCCAATCGTTTTTACAGATCTAGGATTTAGTACAGCTCCTGCAAATATTAAATACCAGTTCAATGATCAAATATCTAAAATTCAGTTTCGCCATAATAATAAAATGATGGTCGGAATGGGATTTGCTTTTCGATGGTTTTCGATGAGAATTGGTGCCGCCTTGATTGGTAATTCTCGACCTATTTCTCAATTTGGAAGAGCAAGATATATAGATTTAGGTGTTCAATTTTCTGTCAAAAAGGTACATGCAGAGATTGATTTTCGAAATTATTCAGGTTATGTTTTAAAAAATGCATTATTATGGGATCCGACCTATACATTTGCTGACCCTAATGATAAAAGTCAGGATATTAGTGTGTATAACATGAGTTGGAAGATGTGGTATTTACACAATAAAAATTTCCGAATAGATCCTTTTACAGGAAATAGGGGAGTATATGATAAATCTGTAATGACTTGGTTTTTAGCTGGAAGATTAGATTTATATGGTATCAGTAATCAGCGAGGATCATTAGTTCCTATTTCTCTGCAAGATTCAACTAATTCGAAAACAGGGGCAACAGCCTTAACTGCGGTTGATTTTGGGATAATTCCAGGATTGGGGTATGTCAATAAGATTAATAACTTCCAATTTGGGGTTATGGCTGCAGTTGGACCTCGTATTCAATTTAAAAGCTATAAAATCAATGACCATGATACGGGGTTGGCTGGTGTAGTTGGGCGTTATGATTTTAAAGCAATTTTTGGATACAATGTACCTGAATATTTCGTAATGATGCACTTAGAAGTTGATAATAAATCAATTCATTTTTCCGATTTTAAGTACAATCAAACTTTCTTTTATTTGAAAGTTCAAACAGGGTATCGCTTTAAAGAAAGGGAAAAAAAGAAAAAGTAATTGTTAGAACTTTCTTTTTCTAAATATTTTACTTTTATGACTGAAATATAAATCTCCCATTACATAACGTAAAGAAAACTCCATTCCTCCTTGTAGAGAAGTAGCGCTTGCTAATTTTGAAATATTAAAATCATAAGAAACACCGAAAGCCAATCCATTCCATTCAAAATGAGCTTTTGTAACCAATGCGTCGCGATTTCTGTAAAATACCCCAAGGGCAAATGAAGACTTTTTAATAAAACCTGTTACAACAGAATTTCCTTTTAAGATGTATCGCGCAAAAGATCCAGCGTAGAATTCTCTTGCTCCTCCTTGATAATTAAAATAAATTCCTGGTTCTATCAATAAATTTGTATTAGGTAATCCAAAACTACCATTAACAAAACCAGTAAATCGCATAGCTAATCTTTCGTTCGGATGATTAATAAAAGAAAAATTAGGTCTATTAACGTGATAAGCAGCAATACCTGCATTTACTTGTTTAGAGTTGTTTGAACTGATATAACTATCAACATCGGAATATGTATATACAAGCCCTCCACCAGCGTCAATTGTAGAAAAAGCAGTATTGTTTATATTTTCTCCACTAGCTATCGTAGGATCATAAAAAGAACCATTATATTGACTTGCCCATTTGCCTGAGATGTTACCAATTGAACGTTGTAACATTCCGACATAAGCCCCAGCACCTATCGAGTGATTTTCAGCTAATACGACATGTGCAGCTAAAGTTAATCCTATATTGTTCGTAGAAACTCTGGATGCCCCAGCTTGATCGTTGAAAAAATTCAATCCTGCAGCAATATGAAAATTATCATTTCTATTACCCGCATTCAGTCTTCCATCTACAGATGAAGCAATTGTCTGAAAAGGTGCGCCAACACTGCTCCACTGAGAACGATAGTTTAAATTTGCCTGAAGGTCATAGTTTGCTCCAGCTAAGGCAGGATTTAACGTAAGTGGTGAAAAGTTAATTTGTGAAAAATGTATATCTTGAGCTACAGACGTCAAACCAGCTCCAACAAATATTACTATAGATAATAATTTTTTCATGAGTTAATTTTTTTGATTTGAATTTAACGTATTAATTCTAATTGTCCTTTTTCAACAACTTTTTCCCCATTTTCAAAGGTAACAGCAAGTTTGTATACGTAAACTCCAGTTTGTGCTGGGCTTCCTCTTAACATTCCATCCCAACAATTTTTTTGATTATCTGATTGAAAAACAATTTCACCCCATCTATCAAATATGATGTATTCCATGCTTTCGATGCAAGTTCCAAGAATACATTGAGTATCATTTAATCCATCATCATTTGGTGAAAATGCAGTTGGTACATATAAATCTGTACAAGGTGGTTTTACTCTGATTGTAACAGAATCAACTCCCATGCATCCATCAGAACTATAAACTGTAGCGTAATACGTTGTTGTTTGCATTGGTGAAGTAAGCGGATCAAGGCAATTGTTACAGCTAACTTCAGAATTAGGTATCCAAATAACGCTGTCATAAACTAAATCTGAAGGAACTACAGCTGTTAATTGCCCAGTTTCTCCTTCTATAAGAAGAGGAACACTCGCATATACAGAAATCGGTAGTGTTCCAAATAAATCAATATTTACAGATAAATTTTTGCTACAACCTGTTGCATCCGTAATAATTACGTTGTAAAGATCCTTTCCTAAATTTGTTGCTTGGTTTGTTGTACTCACATTGGGTGACCATGTATATGTAAATGCTCCAACACCTCCGCTTGCATTCACTTCAATTTCTCCATCTGTATATCCACAACGTGAATCTTGACTTGTATGTGTTACAATAATATCGCTTGGTTCAGTTAATGTCACAGTTTCAATATCTGTACATCCTGCAATATCAGTAACAGTAATAGTGTATGTTCCAGGAGAAAGGTTAGATGCACTTGAGCTAGTTCCTCCTGAAGGACTCCAGCTATATGTGTATCCAGGTGTACCACCTGCTGTAGAAACTTGAGCACTACCATTATTGAAACCAAAACATGAAATGTTTGTACTGTTATCCAATTTTATTACAGGGAAAGGTGCCAATACAATTTGTGCTGTTTCTATAACTTGACAATGATTGTCATCAGTAACAGTAACTTGGTATGTTCCTGGACTTAAGTTGCTTGCTACATTAGTGGAACCTCCAACGGGACTCCAAAAATAAGTGAAAGGACCAGTGCCTCCAGTAACTGTAGCGGTAGCAGTTCCAGTATTACTTGTACAATATGAAGTTGTTGTTGCAATTGTTACACCTAATAGTGCAGGTTCAGAAATAACAACATTGCCTGTTACTTTACATCCACTTGCGTCAGTTACAACTACACTATGATTTCCTGCTGCGAGTCCGTTAGCTATTGCATTCGTATTATTTGAAGGGCTCCATAAATAAGTGTATCCAGGAGTTCCACCAGTAACCGTCGTTGAAGCATAACCACTTGATTCCCCATTACAGAGTACATTTGTTCCATTAACAGTAACTGTAGGGGATGTTCCAGTTGTTAGAGTTGTAGTAGTTGTGTTTTGACAACCATTTGCATCAGTAACTAAAACAGTATATGTACCAAAATGTCCTGTATTAATATTGTTAACAGTTGCTGGATTAGCAGTTGAAGTGAAGCCATTTGGTCCAGTCCATAAATATGAAGTTCCTCCATATGCGGACAGACTTAAGTTTCCTGATTCGCACAAAGGTCCATTATTGGAAGCTCCAATTGTTGGTACATTGTAAATAGTAACAGGTAGAGTAATATCATCAGAAACGCCATTAGTGTCCGTTACTTCTAATGTAATGTTGTAGTTTCCTGGAGACGAAAAAGTTATTGTGTGTGGGCCTTGTGTTGATCCCGAAGAAGGTGTGCCTCCTCCAAAATTCCAAGTCCATGTTGCAAATCCTGCAGTACTTGTAGATGTACTAGTGAAGGTAATAGTCTCTCCCATACAAACGGTTGCATCTGAAATTGTGAATGAAGCATTGATTTGAGAGAAAGTAAAATTCCCAGAAAAAAGTATAAGTAAGAAAATAATTAGCTTTTCCATACAGTTTAAGTTATAATTCTAAAATGGTATCTTATGTAATACTACGTTAACTTCAAAGTTAAGTTGTCTCCCAAAATGAATTTTGAGAATTTTTAAAGTTAAAGTCTTCAGTTTACAATGATAATTATTTTTTTTTAATAATTTAACTGTATTCAGTATAAATGAAAGGGTAGATTAGTTGTTTTTATTCTATGAATGTGATTGATCTTGTTTTTTTATTGAATCCAAATAGAACATAATCTAATTTTAGTTCAAATGTTATACTAGTCTTTATACACGTTCTATAATTTTAAATGAATAAAGCCTTGACCAGTTAATTTTTCATTATCCAATAAAGAATTTGTAATGTATTTATAAAAATAAACTCCTTCAAGTAAAGGTTGACCATTTTTATCTTTTCCATCCCATTTAGGTGAGAACGAATTGTCTTCAAATACAACATTTCCCCATCTGTTTAAAATTAATAGTTGAATTTTTCCGACTCCAATATTTTTGTTGAATGACCAAATATCATTTATCCCATCCTCATTTGGTGAAAAAATATTAGCTGGTTCAATGAGTGGTGAAGGATTAACAACAATAACTTCTTGTGTAGATTCAACTATACATAAATCTTTTTTTCCTACTACTGTGATATAGTAAGTTCCAGCATCCGTATAAATTGTATTGTAATCTTCTGTAATGGTTATGTTATTTTCAGTATATCCATTACCAAAATTCCAGTCAAATGTATCTATGTTTTGACTGTTGTTAATTATTGTCGTACTTAATGGTGCTATTCCGTTGGAAGGAGTGGGAGTGAAGTCAACTACGGGTTTGTTGTTAAATTTTAATCGTTTAAAAAATACTCCGGAATCAAGAGAAACATCAGTTACATTAACAACAAATATTTTTAAATGGTAAGTTGCCCCACAAGTAACGGGAGTTTTTGCTGTTAAAGGAACTGTATATCCATTAAATTGAGTTGATGGGCTATTGTTTGGATTTGCAGTAAAAAAAACCGAGTATTGTGTCCAATTTGGATCCATGTTGTTACAAGCGGTAGGATTACTTGAAAAATTTCCCGGAATCGCAGCATTTATGGAGTTAATTCCTACAGAAGTATTTGTGTAACTATTTGCAGAGTTAGGGTCTGGGACTAACGCTATATTTTTACCTCCATTTGACAAAGTACCAGTGATTCCATCGCCTGATACCACAATTCCAAAAATATCATTGTACTTACTGCATACATATTCGGGATATTCTTCTGAGGCAAATATATACTCAAATTCTAATTCTGTTCCATCAGCTACAATGTCAAATTCAACACAAACCCCAGTTGTAACTGTCCCTCCTGATATTTGACTGATATCACTATCATTAAGATATGTGTTTAGAGTTCCTACAGATGTGGAGTTATTTAGTGAATTAGGGCCTTGTGCATTAATCCCATTTCCAGTTGTTAACAAGATACCATTATTTAACATGAAGTTACTATTGCCTTTTTGAAATAAAGTTATGTTGTTAAATATATCATTTGTTCCAAGTGGAAGGCCATTTACTTTCAAATTTGAAATTGTTTGATTTTCGATGAATTCAGAAAGAATAATGTCGGATGTCGTACGATTAGCATCAACAATTATTGATTGAGCAAAAAAAGTTGAATTTAATAGTATTAAAACAATTAAAGTGAGTGTGGTTTTCATTATAAATAGTTTAAAAAGCAGGATGTACGTAGAAGTACATCCTGCTAATAATTCATTAGCTATTATTTTTTGATGATTTTTTGATTCAATACACTATTTTCTTTTACGATTGTTAGTGTATAAATCCCATTTGAATAATGATTCATGTCAATTTTTACAAGATATGAATTACATTCAATTGTTTCTACTAATCTTCCATGTGCATCTAAAATTCTAATTTCCTTAATTAGATCTTCTGTTTTAACAGTAACGTTGTCAAATGTAGGATTTGGATAGATGCTTATAGATTCATTCGATAAGTCAGATAAACCTAATACCATCTTTTTATTATTAATATTTAAAGTTGTAGATGTAACAATCGGCTCATTCATATCGAAATAAATATATCCAGTATTTAAAATTTCAGATCTTAAAGCATTATCAGCTTTTTCCTTGATTTTAAAAGTTACAAATCCATTACTTAATGTTTCATTATCAGCAGCTGTTGGTAACCAAATTTGAGGGAAATCAAATCTGACAACTCCATCTGGAAATTTTGAAACAATCATGTTGTGTGAACTTCCTACTACTTCAAATGTAGACCAGTCTAATAAATTGGAAAGTGTATCGATAATATATACGTGTTGTGCAGGTGCTGTTCCTAAATTTTGGAAATTGATAGTATAGGTCAATTCGTCAATTACATCTTCATCAATATATTTTGGTAAGTCTACAACTTTATCGTTCGGGTCGTAGCTGTTTCCAACAACAAATGTGATGTTGCTTTTGTTGTCTGGCATATAACATTCTTCATGATCCAAAGAGTTGATACTTAACATAAATGTATGATTGTCTCCGTCCTGTGTAACTCCCCATGGAAGAAAGAAGTCTACAAATATAAAGTTGTTAAGTGATGTAGAGCTTTCAGATAGTGTCCAAGTTAAACTATTTCCTGAAACTGTTGCTCCTGAAAGTGTCGAACTAACATAATTTAATCCCGTAGGGAAATACAATTTCACTTCATAATTTCCTATTGCTGAAGATGCATTATTTCCGAATAAATTAAGCATGATGGTTGAAGTATTCCCTTGAAAATATCCAATCCAAGGTGTAATTTGTGCCGATAAATCAATGCAAGGGTCTTGGGTACAAGTTAAGAAGAAATCATTACCAGACTGATTGAACAATGTATTTCCAGAGTTTGATAGCCAAAATGGATTTATTGAAGTTGTTAAAGTGCTATAATCAATCGTGTCATTGCAATATGTGTAATTTCCATTTTCATCTGTAAAAACAGTGATTTGACATGGAAGACCATTAATATCAACAGCAACATTGTTTAGAGGGGTTCCGGAGTCTTCACATACTACTTGACCTGTAATACAGCAGTTGGTATCAGGTGCAGCATAAATAGAGTAAGAAAACTCTTCAGAGTAACCGTTTTGGCGATGAATGGTATAAGTTACAATAATAGGTACTCCAACTGGATATAATCCTCCATTTGTTTGATCTGAAGTAACATAGTTACAGCCATTGTCAGTTGAAGGCATGCCTGTAGACGAATCAATAATTATAGGTTCATTCCATGTAATGATTACAGAGTCTTCATTACAATTGGCAACTACTTGCCCACCAGTTGGTGGTTGTGTCAATTCTAACAATGGTTGATGAAAATGTAATTCATTGTTGCAAGTCGCTGTGGACCAATCAGCAAAGATAACTTCTGATGTTATTAGGTGAATGCCGGGATAATTAATCTGAAAATGATCAGTTTCATTTAATGCTTGTGGAAATGGAGGGATTGTTGAGGATGAGTAGTTTGTCGATGTTGTGTTGAGATTTATTGCCCCATCCGATGTTGATGTAATTAAATTAACATCTAAATATGAACAATAATGTATATCATTAAGAGATATTGAACAGGATACTAATTCAATGGTTGCCTGTTCACAAAAGAAAGGCTCATAAATACAATTGGATTCACAGTATACATTGGTTGGACATGTGTCAAGAGGTACTCCACATCCAAACCAATTATCTCTAAAAGTGTATTTAATCAACGTTGGACATAAAGAATCTTGAAAAGCTTCTATGTTTGTTGTAAAATCATACCTTATGTGATAAGGATCTCCAGAAGTTGCGAAGGGGTATCCTCCAGATAAATTCAAGTTTAGATTTCCATTACAAGGAGATGTTGGTCTATTCGAACTTTTTCTTGTTTCAAGTAGTGATAAGGGTAATTCAAAAATCGGATTAGTAGGTGTGATTAAATAATCAATAGTAGGGTTGACCATTTTATTCGCAATTTTGGCACTATATTCATAATCTGCAAACATACCAGGGTAACCAACAATATAGGCTTTAAAATAGATGTCGATTGTGTCAATTCCGTTAATTGTATCAGATGTCCAACTTGAGTTTACTGGTATTGTTAAATCTGTATTTTTTATGTAAGTTCTGGGAGTTCCATTGACAATAAGTATTGTTTTTACGGAATCTAAAGGTACAATTGTTGTATCACCATTCAATGCTCCATGGAATAGTTTATTTTTTACACATGTCCTAAACTCAAATTTTACATCACTTGCCTTCCAATGTGTTTTTAATTTTATATAAGAATGAATCCAAGGGATAGTGTCGGTTTGACTTTTTACGGAATTGCTAAAGAATAGAAAACCGAAAGTTAGAATTAAAAGATATTTCATGATTTTGTATTTTAATAGTTAGTAAAGTGTAAGATGATCATTCTTGGATATCAAGACGATAACTTTTTTTTTAAGGTTGTCTTTTTGATAGAAAAAAGTTAACAACGGTTAGTTTTCCTGATTAATCGGTATTTTTTTATGAAAAAATGAGGTATTATGTTTAAAATAAAGAGTAACATTCATTGATGGGAGCGAGAATTTTCTTTTGAAGAATTTAAGATTTTATGGCTTTGTGAAAAGAAGTATGCGTTATCATATTCCTGAAACCTCCTTAAATGCAAAAAGTGTGACTAACATGTTGTTAATCACACTTTTCTTTTGGTAGCGAGACCGAGAGTTGAACTCGGGACCTCAGGGTTATGAATCCTGCGCTCTAACCAACTGAGCTATCTCGCCAAATCAGTTGCGGGTGCAAAACTAGTTAATCTTTTTATTTATCCAAAAGTTTAAGCTTATTTTTTTTGAAATTGTATGTTGTGGATATTTAAAATAAATGATTTTAAGAAAAATGAACTAGTTTTGGAGTATTAAATAACAACATCAAAATGTTAGAAACCATTCAATTTTCTTTTATTGTTCCAGTTTTTAATCGTCCAAATGAAGTGGCTGAATTACTTGAAAGTTTAGAAAAACAAACCAGAAAAGATTTTGAAGTGGTGATTGTTGAGGATGGTTCAACTGAAAAAAGCGATTTAATTGTAGATTCTTTTTCAGATAAATTAAACATAAGTTATTATTTTAAGCCAAATTCAGGTCCTGGAGATTCTCGAAATTTTGGAATGCAAATAGCCAAAGGAAATTATTTTTTGATTTTGGATTCAGATTGTATTTTACCCCCTGAATACATGGAAGAGGTAGAAAAATCTTTATCTAAGAAATTTGTTGATTGTTTTGGAGGTGTTGATGCTGCTTTGGATTCATTTTCAGATATTCAAAAAGCAATCAATTTTGCAATGACATCTGTTCTAACAACTGGAGGAGTAAGAGGAGCATCTGAGAAATTGGGGAAATTTCAACCTCGAAGTTTTAATATGGGATTGTCTAAAAAAGCGTTTGAAGCCTCTAACGGATTTGCAGAAATTCATCCAGGTGAAGATCCTGATTTGTCTATTCGTTTGTGGAAATTAGGATTTGAAACAGAATTGCTTCAAAATGTTTACGTTTACCATAAAAGAAGAATTGATTGGAGTAAATTTAAACTTCAGGTTAATAAATTTGGTAAAGTTAGGCCTATATTAAATAGTTGGTATCCAGAATATTCAAAATTAACTTACTTTTTCCCAACTATTTTCTTTATTGGTTTTGTATTCGCTCTTTTAGCGTTGATTTTTAATTTTCCTTATCTTTTTATTTTATATATATTCTATTTTGTTATCTGTTTCATTACCAGTGCGATTGAGAATAAAAGTATTCGAATAGGAATGTTGTCTGTTTGGTCTGTTATGATTCAATTTTATGGTTATGGGATTGGTTTTATACAATCTTTTTGGCAAATTCAAGTTTTAAAGAAAGATCCTAGAAAAGTGTTTCCAAAATTGTTTTTTAGCAAAAAATAACGATTTAGATTGGAAACATTATTGATTAGGTTGTATTTTTGAACTCATTTTATTACAAAATAATGAAACAATTCATTTTATCAATCAGCTTTTTGTTTATCTGCTTTATTGGTGTTTCTCAACGAAACATGTCGGACTCTATCATACCTACACCGTTGTTTGGAGTACAATATGGTGGAACTTGGAGTGGAGGAGACTTAAAAGAGCGATTTGGATATTTTAATCATATTGGTATTACAGCGGGTTATAAATTCCAAAAAAATTGGTATGCCGGAATTGCTGGCGATTTTATGTTTGGTAATCAAATAAATATTTCAAATTATCAATTATTTAAAAATTTTGTAGATAGTTATGGGAATATTACTGATCAAAATGGAGATGCAGCTACTGTGTTGACATTCTCAAGAGGCTTCCATGTAAATGGTGAGATTGGTAAAGTGTTTAATAAATTAGGTCATAATAAAAACTCTGGTTTGTTTCTTAAATTGGGTGCTGGATTTTTAAATCATCGAATAAGAATTGAATCAAATGATCATGTTGTGCCGTTATTGGAAAAAGAATATAAAAAAGGATACGATCGTTTAACGACAGGTTTAAATACAAGTCAATTTTTGGGGTATTTATTTATGGCTGACAATAATTTCTTGAATTTTTATGCAGGGTTTTATATTCAAGAAGGATTTACAAAAAATCGTCGAACGTTGTTTTGGGATCAGCCAGAAGTGCCCGTGCCATCTGATTTTCGACTTGATTTAATGTATGGTTTTAAAATTGGTTGGCTAATTCCTGTATATAAGCGTGTTCCAAAAGATTATTACTTTAATTGATGCGTTTTTTCTATGTTTTCGCCATTCGATTTTATGGATTTTTCATAAAAATTGTTTCTCCTTTCAACCATAAAGCCAAAGATTGGGTGACGGGAAGAAAACAACTCTGGGATTCACTTCCTGATGTAGCTGATAGAGAAGTTTATTGGTTTCATTGTGCTTCATTGGGAGAATTTGATCAAGGATTACCGGTAATGAATTTGTTGCGTAATCAGAAGCCAAATGTGTTTATCCTTGTTACTTTTTTTTCTCCATCAGGTTATAATCATTATAAAAAAAGGAAAAATCCAGTTGATTTTGCCTGTTATATTCCGCTTGATACTAAAAAAAATGCAAAGCGATTTGTCGAGTACTTTAAACCTAAAAAATCGTTTTTCATAAAATATGAATTTTGGACGAACCATATTTTTCAGCTCAAAAAAAATGATTCCAAATTGTATTCAGTAAGTACATCTTTGCGTGCTTCTCAACACTATTTTAAATGGTATGGTTCTTTTTTTAGGAAGACATTAAATCAATTCGATTATTTTTTTGCTCAAAATCAGTCAACAGTCGATTTACTTCACTCAATTAACATCGAAAATGTTTCTTTGACAGGTGACACTCGTTTTGATAGAGTCTTGGAGAATAAAAATGCATTAGTAAAGAATGATTTAATTGAGTATTTTGTTGCTGATAATTATAATGTATTTATTGCTGGTAGTACTTGGCCAAAAGATGAAGAATTATTAATTGATTTAATACATTCAGATTTATTTGAAAAATACATTATTGTTCCTCATAATGTTGACAAGGAGCATATTGAAAAATTACAAAATCAAATAAATAAAAAAACTAGTTGTTACTCTAAGTTAGATAAGAATAGTCGAATAGATGATGTAAATGTTTTAATTGTAGATACCATTGGCCAGTTAGCGTCTGCTTATTCATTTGGAACAATAGCATATGTTGGTGGTGGTTTTTCGGGTAATCTACACAATATCCTTGAACCAGCTGTTTTTGGATTACCAGTGATTTATGGGCCAAAATTCAGCCGTTTCCCTGAAGGTAATGCATTTATTGAAGAGGAAATCGGTTTTTCTGTTACAGAAAAGAATGAGTTATTGAAAACGATTCAATTTACACTTCAAAATAAGAAGCAAATTTCAGATAAAAGTATTGCCTTTGTGGAAAAAAATAAAGGAGCTTCTCAAAAAGTTTTAAAGTTTGTCGAGTCAGAATAATTATTGCTCAACAATCTTCTCTTCACCATTTTTCGTCACTAATTTATATTTGGGTGTTACTGGAATACCTGCCATTTCTGAATATACTTTTACAAATTTTGCACCTAAGAATAGAATTTGACCAGTATAAAAAATCCATGTTAAAATCACGAAAATTGAACCGACAACTCCACCATCTGCAGCAAAGAAGAAGTTCGTTAAATAATATTTAATCAATACCTGACCAAGATATACCAATAAAGCTGTAATTAGGGCTCCAGACATGGCTGCCTTCCATTTTACTTTGGCTTCATGAACGTATTTAAACATCAAGGTAAATACTAAAAAATTAGTAGCAATACTTGCAAAATGAGCCAATCCATTGTTAAATAAAAATTGCAAGGTTTGATTGGTGATTAAATCTTGTCCAAGAGAAATCAGAACAGTTTGTGAAACATAGATAATAATTACAATAACACCAAAGCCACCAATGAAAGCAATGGCCAATAAACGGCTGATTATCGTTCTCAATATCATCTTTTTAACAGGTGCTTTAACGGGTTCAATATCAAGGAAATCATTGATGCTTTTTTGAAGAGAAACAACAAAGGCAGAACTTGAAAATAGTAAAGTGATAATACCTACTGTTTCCATTACAGGATTTCGTTTTTCAACATCATAAGAATTTAAAAAATCCATCAGTCCAGAAACATCTTTCATTCCAACTTGATCATGTAAAAAATCTGAAGCCATTAAATGAACGGTTTCATTACCCAAAAATCTACCAAAGAAATAAACACCCAAGTAAATAATTGGAATCAACGAAAAAACAGCATAATAAGCCAAAGCAGCTGCATGACGAAATGTTGCTTCAGAGAAATATTCAACAAATGTTCGTTTTGTTAAATGTAAAATTTCAGTCCAACTTAAACGTTTACTTTCTGACGATTTTAATTCCGTTGACATAGTTCAAAGGTTCTTTATGCAATAATACAATTTTTTTGTTTTTTTGAACAATGAATTCATTTAGATAATAACTCCCCATAAAAATTGATTGACTGTACTCTACTTGTATTTCAGGAGATAAAGAAGTGTCTATTTCATATTCGTTTGAACGAAAATAATTTCTTTTTCCATTTAGGTGGATTTGGTTAACCAATCCGAACATTCTTGCTTCACCAATTGATTTGTATCGATAATAAAAATCTTGTGGTTTGGCAATTCTAGCAATTTCCCCTTTCTTAATGTAAATTATTCGACTTGATAAACTGAGTAATTCTTCACTATTATGTGAAACAATAATCATACTCATTTTTCTAAGGGAAATTAGTTGAGTAAAATAACTAATTAATTTTAATTTCAGATTTGTATCTAAGTGAACAAAAGGTTCGTCAAGTAGTAATAATTTAGGTTCCAATGCCAATGCTCTTGCTATTGATAATCGTTGTTGTTCACCTCCAGATAGAGTATGGGCTAACCGATTTCTTGCATGTCCTAATTCAATCAATTCAATTAGTTCATCAATCAATTGTTGTTGAACGTCTTTTTTTAAATGTAGAATTTTACCCTTAATATTCTCTTCTACCGTTTGATAAATGTCGAGTGCAAAATCTTGGTTTACTAATTGAATATCTTCATAACCAGGTATTAGTTTTTTAGATGGTCCAACAATTTGTTTATTCTCTAAAAAAACGTTGCCGTTAGTTGAATCAGTTTGTCCAGCTATTATTTTTAATAAACTGGTTTTACCAACTCCACTTTCACCTGCAATTCCGATGATTTCACTTTCTTTAATGGAAAATGAAATATTTTTTAAAATATCAACATTGTACGAAAGAGAGACATTTTCTACAGTCAACATTTTTTATTGAATTAAAAAACAATTAATTCTTTAGGAAAATCTTTCGAAGCTATATAAATCCCGGGAATAGGATTGGCATAAGCTTCATAGTCCCGAATGTATATTTTTAACGAAATAATTTCATTTTCAGTTTCTTGAGTGAACGAATCAAGTATGCTTTCGGAACAACCTACAAAGGTTGATGGTTGATCCTTCGATTGAATTTCAAACAAAAACATATTCTCAATTGTGTGGTTAAACATTTCACCAGAAGCCAATTCTCCTTGTAGAGGAAAAGATACTTTTCGATGTTCAATCACAGATGTTACATCAGAGGTAATTCGCATGTCGTCTTCCCAATCATACAATCGATTGTTTTCTGATGGTTTGCCTCCGAAGTTTGCATCAGCATGCTCTTGTGAAAAGTGTTCGTTGAGCATGAAAACATTAATGTTACATTTCATGTGACAAATGTAACAATATCTTTTCTCTATAAATCGAGAGAAAACATCAATTTTTCTTTTGAAAGAAAAACAGTTGATTTAATCAGATAATTAAATATATAATAGGAATCCTTTTTTGTTTTTCGAAATTGGTAGTTTGAAAGTTGTAACACTCTATTTACACTAGAAAATAAACAATTTAATTACATTTACTCAGGCAACTAATCGTGAGAGTATAACGTATGCATAACATTAACTAGCTAATTACTTTTTTATCAATACTTATGATAAAACGTAACTTGAATACACTACATGACTTGTTTCAAATTATTGTGACTCTCCTTGCTGTATTCATTTTTTTTACCTCCAATGTTTTATCTCAATGTAATTCTAGTACCCCTTGGAGTGCTGAATATGGTAGTTGGCACAATTATAATTATGATGTTTCATTACCACCCTCCGCAGTAGTGGCAAATGGTGTATTAAGTGTTCCGGTTAGTTATATAGAACCTTATATGTCAGGTAATCATATCTATAGAACTAATTTTTCGTTTAGAGATGAGGTGTGCATTACTGATAATTTTGTTTTTGAAGTTAGATTGAGAAATAACTCAAGTGTAGGAGGGGTGGCAGCATATGATACAAGAGTTGAAGTATTGGGAAGTGGTATGGATTTCGGAGTAATGTTAATGGATGCGCTTGAAACATGGGCTCTTCCATATACGTCTGCTTGGGTTGGAGGGACACTTACATCAGCTCAAACAGGATTGATGGTAGATCTTCAAAATTGGTCTACCCTTAAAATGGAGTTCAATAATGGAATATTGTACTATTCTAGAGATAATGTAGAATTTTTTCAATTACCATATACTGGGAATATTTGTAATATATTAGGTTTTAACTTTCTATTTAAGGGAAGTGGTGAAGTTGATTGGATAAGATTAAATGATGCATTTAATAATGAAATTTATTTTGAAAATTTTGAAGACTGTGATAGTTTTGCTCTTTTTCCTCCATGTGTATTAAATTTAGAACCTACTTTCACTCTTCCTAGTTGTTCTGATAATCAACTGTTTTTGTATGCAGGAACGCAAGAAACGCAACCATTATATTATAATTGGACGGGACCAAATGGATTTACAAGTAATGAAAGAAACCCTATCATTTCTAATCCTACAGCTGATGCACAAGGAATTTATACTGTTTCAGTTTCTACAAACCCTTGTAATTCAGATGTAACTGAATCCATTTCAATCGATTTTCAAACCACCTATTACAATAGTTACAAAAATATCGCTTTGTGTGATGGAGAATCCTACGTCTTTTCTGATGGAAGTGTTGTGACATCAAATACTATTTTTATTGATACTGTTCCATCATTAACATCTCCTTTTTGTGAAAATATTATTACATATGTAGTTGATGTTCCTGCATTAAATATGACTGTTAGTAATGATACTTCAGTATGTATTGGTCAATCAGTACAGCTTCTTGCATCTGGAGGGGAATTAGAATATTTATGGGACTCTGATGCTACTCTATCTGCAACAAATATTCCGAATCCAGTTGCTACACCTACTGTAACAACAACCTACTACGTTCATAATAAAGTGCGTGTAGGCGATAATTTGGTTACAAATGGAGATTTTGAACAGGGAAATATAGATTTTTCTACAGAGTATATTTATGGAGTTCATAATCCACTTCCAGCACAACCTGGCTACTATACAGTTGCACAGTATCTGACTAATAGTTGGTATCCTTTTGGTTGTGTTGCAGATCATACAAGTGGTACTGGTCAAAGTCTAATAGTTGATGGAGCAACAGGAGGTATTGGTGTTTCCATTGGGTCGGATTTTTGGTGTCAAACTATCGAAATAGAACCAAATACAGATTATGCTTTTTCAGCTTGGCTTGCTAATGTTTTTAATTATGAGGCTCATTCTGATGGAATTGCCCCAGATTTAAGTTTTTCTATTAATGGTGTTACGATTGGGGTTCCTCAAACTACTCCAGCTATCAGTTGTGTTTGGAATGAGTTTAATGTGATTTGGAATTCAGGATCAAGTACAGTTGCTACTATTTGTCTTTCGGAGACTACAGGTGCAGGTTGGGGTAATGATTTTGCAGTTGATGATATTAAATTTTACAAGATATGTGAAGTTTTAGATAGTGTTACAGTTGTAGTAAGTAATCCTGTTGCTACAATTGTAGACTCGACAAATGTTAGCTGTTTTGGACAAAATGAAGGAAGTGCAGAGGTAGCAGTAACAGGAGGGATGGCACCCTATGCTTATAGTTGGAATAGCAACCCAATTCAAACAACAACCACGGCTACAGATTTAATTGCAGGAAATTATACAGTTATAGTTACAGATTCAATTAATTGTTCAGTTTCTGCGACTGTCGCAATTATCGAACCAGTGGTTTTGAGAAGAACAAAACGCATCAGTTTATGTGAAGGTGAGTTTTATACATTGCCAAATGGTAATAGTGTTAATGTATCCGGTACTTATGTTGATACAATTCTATCTAATGCAATCTCACATTGCGCTAGTATTATAACCACGATAATAGATCAACCATCGTTAAATATTGTTATCAGTAATGACACATTAATATGTCTTGGTGAATCAGTTCAACTTTTTTCTTCTGGGGGAGACTTTGAGTCTTTATGGGATGCCGATGCCACTTTATCTGCGACAAATATTTCTAATCCAATTGCTTCACCAACAGCCACAACTACATATTATGTTCATAATAAAGTACGTGTAGGTGAAAATTTAGTTGAAAACGGTGATTTCGAACAAGGAAATGTTGGTTTTTCTTCAGATTATATTTATAGCTCATCACATTATTTGGAAACACCTGGTTTTTACACAGTATCAACTTCAATAACTAATTCATGGTTTCCTGGTTGTGGAGGAGGCCCCTTAGGTAGTGGAAATGTTATACTTGCTGATGGAGCCTGTGGTTATTCTGGTGTTGCCCCAAGTGCAAATTTATGGTGTCAAACTATAGCGGTTGAACCCAATACAGATTATGCATTTTCTGCTGAATTAGCTAATCTACTTAACAGTAACATATCTTCAACTTTGTCGTTTTCAATCAATGGTGTTTTATTAGCAAATCCAATTTCAACTGTTTCTAATGCTTGTGAATGGGCTGAATTTTATTCGTTATGGAACTCAGGAAGTTTAACATCAGCAACAATATGTATTTCTGAAGGAACAGGCGCGTGTAGTGGGAATGATTTTGCAGTTGATAACATTTCTTTTTATAAATTATGTGAAGTTTTAGACAGTGTCCATGTTGTTGTAAGTG
>DAIOWV010000027.1:0-3531 GCA_036758285.1 Taishania sp.
ATGTTTCTTGAGGGTGTCCTGTTAATTTAAATTTTTCGTCAGGAAATAATGGTGTCAAATATTGAAAAGGAACTCTATCACGAATGTAAGAAGGATCTCTTCCATTTATAGATTCAACCTTAACAAGCGGAAAATACTTTTCTCCTTCCTTGGGAGGTCTAATCGTTCCTTTAACTGTATCGCCAGTTTTTAGACCAAACAATTTGATTTGGCTTTGGCTAACATAAATATCATCTGGAGAAGGCAAGTAATTATAATCAGATGATCTCAAAAAACCATATCCATCTTGAATCACTTCTAAAACACCTTCTGCGGAAACAATTCCAACTAAATCATACGCATCGTCTTTAACTTCGGGTTGATTTTGTTCGTGTTGATTATTATGTCGATTCCTGTTATTGTTGTTATTTTGATTTTGGTGTTGAGGTCTTGGCTGATGATTTGCATTATTGTTTTGACCTTGCTCTCTGTCATTATTTTTTTTATGCTGTTGAGCTGGCCTATCATTTTTTATCACTTCATCTTCCTTCTCAACTTTTGAAGCTTCATTTTTTTCAGTTCCTTCAGCATTAACAGGTTTTCTACCTGTCGCCATTGCTAAAAGATTTCGACCTTTTGGTTTTTCGTCTTCAGTTGAATTGTTTTTTTCTTCGTTCGTTTTCTCCGCAACTTCAACAGCTTCAACAACTGCTTCCTTTTGTTTTGCAACAGGTTTCGATTTATTGATTTTTTTTACTGGTTCTGATACAGATTCAACAAACAATTCACCTTGAGAAGTTTCAACTGCTTTTTCAATTGGCTGTTTTCTCGGACGTTTTTGTTTATCGACTTTATTTTCAATAGAATCAACAACTTCTTTCGTTTCAGAAGGAACTTCAGAATTGTTTACTATCGCATTAATTAAATCTGCTTTTTTTAAGCCATCACTATTAACACCAAGAGTTGTGGCAATTTCTTTTAAGTCTGAAAGTTTTTTACTTTCCAACGTTTTTTTATCCATAAATATTGATAAAGTGGGTACTTGATTCTTAATTTAATAAAGGAAATGATTTGTTTCTAATGTGAATAAAGTTTCGCCTTTAGGTGGTACAATATTAAGGATATTTTTTTTATTTCAAAGTTTTCAAACAAAAAAACTTCATTTAATAAGAAAGGGAACTTATGTAGAATAAGTTCCCTTTTGAATAATATCATCTAACTTAAAGATTACCAAATTATAGCAACCTTATCTTTTGGATTTCTCATTTTATCACCTTCTTTTACATTAAAAGCTTCAAAAAATTCAGGGCAATTCTTTAATGGTCCATTAATTCTATACATTCCTGGAGAATGTGGATCTGTAGCCAATCGTTTTTTCAATTCTGCATCTGTATAATTTATTTTCCATAATTGAGCATAAGCTATGAAAAAACGTTGCGCAGGTGTATACCCATCTCTAACAGTTCCTTTCTTAAAATCATCTGTTTTTGCATATGCGTAATAAGCCATCGTTAAGCCTCCTAAATCAGCAATATTTTCACCCATTGTTAAGTCTGGATTTACACAATGTCCTTCGAATGGACAGAAATTTGAGAATGTTTCTCCAAAAACTTTAGTTCTCGCTTCAAATGCATTTCTATCTTTTTCAGACCACCAATTTTTAAAACTTCCATCAGCTGCAAATTTAGATCCCATATCATCAAAACCATGAGTAAATTCGTGACCAATTACCATCCCTATTCGACCATAATTTACTGCATCTTCCGCATCATTGTCAAAAAATGGAGGTTGCATAATCCCAGCTGGAAAAGCAATTTCATTTAATAGTGGGTGATAGTATGCATTGACCATGTGTGCTGGCATGTGCCACTCATCTCTATCAACCTTTGTATTTAATTTATTGATATTTTTGTTGTGATCATAAATCGCAACATTTTTTAAATTACCAATAAAATCATCTGCTTTGAAATTTAAAGAACTAAAATCTTCCCATTTATTTGGAAAACCTAATTTTCTGCCGAAAGATTCTAATTTAACTACAGCCTCTTTTTTTGTTTGATCAGACATCCAAGTTAATTTTTCAATTCGCTCTTTATAAACCAATTTCAAATTATCAACCATCTCATTTACACGTTTTTGAGCATCTTCTGAGAAATATTTATCAACAAATGCTTTTCCTAACATTTCACCAAAACTACTTTGAGTAATGTGTTCAATAGCTCTTTCATTAATTGGTTTCATTACTTTTTTGCCACTTAATGTTTTTCCATGGAAATCAAAATTTAAATCAACAAAATCTTGTCCAAGTCCCCCCATATAACTATGTAAAGTATGCCATAATAAATAATCTTTCCATGCTTCTAATGATTCCTCTTGGATTAATTTATCTAAATGCTTTACGAACTTAGTATTATCAACAATCAATGTATCAAATGATAAAGATCCAATTTGAGTCAAATATTCATTAAAATTGAAATTCTTAAACTCAGAAACAATTTGTTTTTTGTTTGTTTTATTGTAGGTCAACTCAGGAATTCTTTGATCAGCAGGGCCTAACATTATAGTTGCAAGTTTGTCTTCAATAGAATAAACATTTTTAACCGTTGCATCTTTCGTTTTATCGTCTCTTAGCTTTGCTAAAACAAATGATTTCCCAATAAATGTTTTATAAGCCTCACGAATATCAGACTTCTTGTCATCTTTATAATAATCACGATTGGGTAATGTAATTCCACCTTGACCAAAATAAGAAATATTACTTTCTACATTCTTTAAATCTTGTTCTACACCAAAACCAAACAAGACTCCAATACCTTGAATATGCATTTTAGCAACTAATCCAACAAGTTCTTCCTTCGATTTTAATGCATTAATCATTTCGATATCACTTTGTATCGGTTTGATTCCTCTTTTATTCTTCTCATCCATGTTCGTATAAGAAGCATAAAAATCACCTAACAATTGTTCTTTAGTACCTTTTTTGGCTTTAGCACCTTTAAAGTCTTCTAAAATATCTGTAAGTTTTTTATTGTTTTCTTTTTCTAACTCGTTAAAACTTCCCCAACGCGATTCAGACTCAGGAACAGGATTGTTTTTAATCCAATTTTCATTAGCAAACATAAAGAAATCATCTGTTGGCTTAATCGTTTTACTAATATACTCAATATCAATTGTCTTTAGCTCTTTATTTTCTTTTTTTGCAGTATTACAAGCACTTAAAAGCGCCAGTCCCATTACTAAATAAAAACTTTTTTTCATCTATTATTTTTTTACTTCGCTAAAAGTAGAGAAAAAAAACAGATTAAATAAATCGTTGATAAATCTGATCAATTTTTAAAAGGAAATTCTCATTGGAAAACTGTTTAGAATATTCTCTAATTTTATTTGAATTAAACAGTTCAATATTATCAATCATTTCAATCATTGAAAAAACTAATTTTTCATTAGTACCATCTGTTAAAATCCCTAAATCACTTGATAATTCTGAAGCAACTCCAACAGGTGTAGAAATAATTGGAATACCACAACTCCAGGCTTCAACGATAACAATTG
>DAIOWV010000027.1:3541-34848 GCA_036758285.1 Taishania sp.
TTTCATAATGTGAATTCATTATCAAACAATCTGCATTTGAAAAATAATGATTCATTTCCGTATGATTGACAGGACCGAAAAAAACAATAGACCCCTCTAGTCCAATTAAACGAACTTTTTCTTGATAAAATTTGTAATCTTCATCAGAAATAATAGTCAGTTTTGTATTTGATTTTTTTTTATTTACTTCAATAAAAGCTTCAATAATTCCGTCTACATTCTTTACTTTATCCAATGTAGATACATGAAGAAAATTAAATACTTCAGTTTGTTTATCCTTTATATTGAATCGGGTTATATCTACTGGATTTCCTACAATATTTAGTTTAACAAAAGGAAATTTATGTAGTATGTCATTTGCCAGAAATGTAGAAACACTTAACACAACATCTGCAACTTTTAAAGTTTTAAGAATGTCATACTTCATCAATAAGCTCCATTTAAAATTTGGAGAGTAATAACTTGCATGTTCTGTCAAAACCAATGGCTTATTCAATTTTTTCTTAACCAATCTAAACAACCAACCATCTGGATATGAAATATGTGCATGAATCAAATCTACTGAATCAAGATTTTTCAATGCATTAATGATAGCTTTTTTTTTATTTGACCTTGTAATGAATGGATTTTTAGATTTTTTATAAAAAATATCTAAAAAATTTAATTCTTCTTTCCCTTCTGATTTAATCAAATTTTCATCTGGTAAAAGCCTTAAAAAAGTAACTTTATAGATTGATGCTAATAATATTGATTGATATTCAACAAAGTTTCCAAGAAATGGGTGAGCATTTGTTGGAAACCATGAACTTATTATCAGTATGTGCTTACTACTTTTCAACGAGAAAGGAAAATAAAGAACTTTTAAATCTAATTGAAGAGTTTATTGTTCTTTGGTCCCCTCTTCCATTGTAGGATACTCTCGTACTTTTTTCTCAGGAAGTGAAGTATTTATTAGTTTAGTTTCCTGAACCATCTCTTTTCTCTTCTTTTCTTTTTCTTCCTTTAATTCTTTTTCAGTTTTTGTTACACCCTCTTTTTTTTCTTCTTGTGAAAAAACAACCGTATTTAATGTTAAACACATTAATCCGATTAAACTGTATTGAACCTTTTTCATATTAATTACATTTATTATTTTTAATAAGATAGGCAAAGATGATGCCACCCTGAAAATGAAATAAAATTTGAAGTAAATATATTTGTTTTTTTTTAATTTAGCACAACTATAATTTTTAATGAAAAATACAATTTCACTTCAAATAAACGCTTTAAGGGAAGTCTTTATTTTAATTTCTAAAGGTAATTTCTTGAAATATTTCATCCCTGGAATCATTGTAACTTTATTTTTCTTATTAATTCAAAATTTTACAACAGTAGATATCGAAGAATCTTCCAACACAACTGGATGGTTTTCATCAATTCTTTCTAAAATTTCAACTGCATTTCAATTTGTAATGAATCAGTTATACATCTTTATTATCCTTACTGTTTTATCTCCTATTAATACGATGTTGTCTGAGAAATTAGACACTAAGATAACTGGACAAAAATTCAAATTCAGCATCGTCCGATTGATTAATGATTTAATTAGGATGATCTTCATTGTAATCATAGCACTAATTCTACAATTGGTTTTTATTAGTCTTTGGTGGATTTTAGCAAGAGTTTTATCAATTAATGACAGCTTCATTTATACAATTGTCACTTTTATCATTAGCTCATTTTTCTTTGGTTTTTCATTCTTTGATCATAGTTTAGAAAGACATGAAATAAGTGTTTCAGGCAGTATAAAATTTGCATTTTCAAATAAACTAACAATGATATTAACTGGGGCTATCTTTAATTTGTTGTATTATTTTCCTTATTTTTGGAAAGTTTCGTATTTTGGGATTATAATTGCTCCTGTAATTACAACAATGGTAGCGACAATTGTATACCTAAAAATAAAAAATCAATTACTTAAATAGGCATTTTCAAATCAATATTGAATGAAATGAACAAATTATTTGAAGAATTTAGCAAACCAAGTTATAGTGACTGGGTCAATCAATTAAACAAAGATTTGAAAGGTCAGTCCGATGACTTAATCAAACGTGTAGATACCATTGAGGAACTCTCATTCAATTCATTTCACCATGCTCAATCGGTAAATACTGAAGCTCAAAATTCGCTTGAGAATCCCTATATCCGAAATACTTTTAATTTTGATAACAAGTGGGAAAATGTTGGTAATGTAATTGTTTTAGAAGAATTATCAGCGAATCAAAAAGCACTAGAATTACTTAACCTTGGTGCTACTTCATTGCGATTTGAAATTAAAAACAAATCAATTAATTGGAAACAGTTGACAAACGAAATTCAATTACAATATATCCAAACAACATTTAAAATTTCGAGCTTAGAAGAATTTATTTCAATTCAGCAAAATTTTAATGAGGAAGAATTAAAAACAATTTTCTACGAATTAGAGCTAAATGACCTTTCTGAAAATGATTGGTTTGAATTAAGTAAATTATTAAAATCAAATCAACAATACACCTTGATAGCTAATGGTTATGCTGTACAACAATGTGGTGCAACTACTTGGCAAGAAATCGCTTATTGTTTAGCTGTAGGTCATGAATATTTAGTACAATTGACTTCAAATGGTTTAACCATTGATGAAGCTGCAGCATGTATACATTTCAATATTGGTGTTGGAGCTACCTACTTTTACGAAATAGCAAAAATTAGAGTTTTAAGAATTCTTTGGGGGAAAATCATAGAAGAATATCAACCCAAACACAACTGTTCATTATCAACTAGAATCAATGGATTTACGGGTTTTACGAACAAATCACTTAAAGATCCTCATACAAATTTATTGCGCCAAACAACTGAAAGTATGAGCTTGATTTTTGGAGGCGTACAATCAATCTGCGTACAACCTTATGATTTGTATTCGAGAAAACAACCATCTTCTTTAACAACAAGAATGTCTATAAACATTCCCTTAATACTACAAGAAGAAAGCTATCTAGACAAAGTTATTGATCCGCTTGGGGGAAGTTATGTTGTAGAATATCTATCAAATGAAATTGCTGACAAATCTTGGAGTTTATTTCAAAAAATAGAATCAGCAGGAGGTATTTCAGTTAAATCATCATTAGATGATTTTTCAACTTCAATAAAAGAAAAAGCGATCATCAGAAAGCAACGAATTCAGGAAAAAACGGATACATTAATTGGAATTAACATTTTCCCAAATCCTATTGATGAAGACAATGAATGGATACCAATGGAAAGCTATTTAAATTTACAACCTTTGATACTAGAACAGTCAATATAAAACATAATGAGTAGAAAAGATTTCAAAAATATCGACTGGAGAAAAAGTAACTCAACAATTTCTCAAAAACAAGCTGAAGTAATTTTTACAACAGCTGAAAAAATTGATTTAAAAAATTATTACACAAAAAAAGATATTGAATCAATTGAACAAATTGGTTATGTATCAGGTATCGCTCCATTCCTTCGAGGCCCTTACTCTTCTATGTATGCCATTCGACCGTGGACGATTCGCCAATATGCTGGTTTCTCAACAGCAGAAGAATCAAATGCATTTTACAGGAGAAATCTAGCGGCTGGACAAAAAGGTTTATCTGTGGCATTTGACCTTGCAACACACAGAGGTTATGATTCAGATCATCCAAGAGTATTCGGAGATGTAGGAAAAGCAGGAGTTGCAATTGATTCTGTATTGGATATGAAAGTTCTTTTTGATCAAATTCCTCTTGATGAAATGTCTGTTTCGATGACAATGAATGGTGCTGTAATTCCAATTATGGCGTTTTACATTGTTGCGGCAGAAGAACAAGGAGTCAAACAAGAACAACTATCAGGAACAATTCAAAATGATATTCTAAAAGAATTCATGGTTCGTAATACTTATATCTACCCACCTGATCCTTCCATGAAAATCATTGCTGACATCTTTGAGTATACATCTCAAAAAATGCCACGTTTCAATTCAATTTCAATTTCAGGTTACCACATGCAAGAAGCAGGTGCAACTGCTGCAATTGAACTTGCTTATACCCTTGCTGATGGATTAGAATATTTAAAAGCAGGAATTAAAGCAGGAATTAATATTGATGATTTCGCACCAAGATTGAGTTTCTTTTGGGCAATTGGAATGAACCATAACATGGAAATTGCTAAAATGCGTGCTGGTCGAATGATTTGGGCAAAATTGGTAAAGCAATTCAATCCAAAAAGTGACAAATCATTGGCGTTAAGGACTCATTGTCAAACATCTGGATGGAGCTTAACTGAACAAGATCCATTCAATAATGTAGCTAGAACTTGCATCGAAGCATTGGGTGCAGCTTTAGGTGGAACACAGTCTCTTCATACCAATGCATTGGATGAAGCAATTGCCTTACCAACAGACTTTTCCGCCAGAATTGCTAGAAATACGCAAATTTTCATTCAAAAGGAAACTGGAATAACTGATTTTATTGATCCTGCTGGAGGTAGTTATTATATTGAAAAATTAACGGATGAATTAATTCAACAAGCTTGGGAATTAATTGAAGAAGTTGAAGAATTAGGTGGAATGGCAAAAGCTATTGAAACCGGACTACCAAAAATGCGAATTGAAGAAGCGGCTGCGAGAAAACAAGCTAGAATAGACTCTAGTAAAGACATCATCGTTGGAGTAAATCGTTATGAAGCAACAGATAACGAACCGCTTGAAATTTTAGAAGTTGATAATACAGCAGTTAGAGGAGCACAAATAGCTCGACTAACTAAAATGAAAAACGAAAGAAATCAGGAAAAAGTTGAAATAGCTTTAAAAAATCTTAAAAACGCTGCAATTTCAGGTTCTGGAAATTTACTTGCGCTTGCAATTGAATGCGCTCGAGAAAGAGCTTCCTTAGGAGAAATATCTGATGCTATGGAAGATGCATTTGGTCGTTTTAAAGCAACTATTCGTTCTATAAGTGGAATTTATTCAGCAGAAGCTATGAATGATCAAGATTTTGAAAAAGCAAAAGAAATGGTGGAGGAATTCACTAAACTTGAAGGTAGAAGACCTCGAATTATGATTGCAAAAATGGGGCAAGATGGTCATGATAGAGGCGCTAAAGTCGTTGCTACTGCTTATGCAGATATTGGCTTTGATGTGGACATTGGACCTTTATTTCAAACTCCAGAAGAAGCAGCTCGACAAGCAATTGAAAATGATGTACATATATTAGGAGTTTCTTCACTAGCTGCAGGTCATAAAACTTTAGTTCCACAAGTGATTGAAGAATTGAAAAAACAAGGAAGAGACGACATAATGGTTGTTGCAGGGGGAGTTATCCCACAAGGTGATTACGACTTCTTAGAGAAAGCTGGTGTTTTTGGGATCTATGGCCCTGGAACTAAGATTTCAAAAGCTGCACAAGATTTATTAAGATTATTGATAGAAAGTAATAAATAAATCGTATTTTTATTAGACTTTTATTGATAATAATTGTTTTTTTACTACATTCGGCATAATTCTTGAATTGAAAGAACCAAGATTAAAACTTAAACAAATGAAAAATATTCTTTACACCTTGATTTTAATTTTGACTGTTAATACTAGCTTCAGTCAAAGTCAATACGATGATTTGCGAATTCTTTATGCAGATGGTAGTTACGAAAAACTAGTTAAAGCTGCTGATAAATACACGTTATCTGACAAAACTAAAAAAGATCCAATGCCATATATGTGGTTATCAAAAGGATTATATAAATTACATGTCGGAGGAAATACAGATCCTGCTTTTAAGAATGCTTATAAGGAATCAATCAATGCAATGAATAAATTCATTAAAATGGATAAAACTGGTGAATACCTTTCAGATGTTGACAATCAAGAATTCTTAGATGTTATTCAGGGATCAGTAGTTGAACAGATTGAAAATGAATTATCAAGTGCAAACTTTAAAAAATCATTGAGTTGGGTGACAAGTTATAAAAAGATTTCTCAAAATTTATTAGGACAGATGTTAATGGAAGGTGCTTGTAAATTTAGATCAGATGATAAAACTACAGCATTTACACTTTGGAAAACAGTTGACAGCCAATTAAAAGGAGTCACATCTATTGAAAATTGGACAAAAGCAGATAAGCAAATGTTGAAATTAGGAGCTATTCATACCGCAGAGTGTTATGTTTCAATCAAAAAAGTTGATAATGCTAAAGATTTACTTAACAAAGTTGCTCAATGGTTTGAAGACGATAGTACATTTAAAGATGCTTACAATAACATTGTAAACTAATTTTAACAATACAATATTTTGAAAGCTATTTATCAGATGATAAATAGCTTTTTTATTTTTAAATAAGTTATTATCGAGCAGTTAATTAATTGTTGATAAGTATATTCTTAGACACTCTATTTTACTAGTTTTTACAGTTTAATTTTCGTATTTTTGCACGTTATAAATATTTACATCAGGTCAAAAGAAAAGACAATGAGTGAAGACTTAAAAAAACAAGATTATTCAGCAGATAACATTCAAATACTTGAAGGGTTAGAGGCAGTTCGTAAGCGTCCGGCAATGTACATTGGTGATGTCGGCTTGAAAGGATTACACCACTTGGTTTACGAGGTGGTTGACAACTCGATAGATGAAGCACTAGCTGGATATTGCGATACAATTGACGTATCGATAAATGATGATAATTCGATTACTGTAAAAGATAATGGTCGAGGAATTCCAACAGCAATACACTCAAAAGAGAAAAAATCGGCTCTTGAAGTTGTAATGACAGTATTACATGCTGGTGGTAAATTTGATAAAGACACATATAAAGTTTCTGGGGGACTTCATGGAGTTGGTGTTTCATGTGTGAACGCACTATCAATCCATTTAAGAGCTGAGGTTCACCGTGAAGGTAAAATTTTCGAGCAAGAATATTCAATTGGGAAACCTTTATATTCAGTTAGAGAAATTGGAACTTCTGAAATTACTGGTACTATTGTTAGTTTTAAACCTGACAATACAATTTTTGAAGAAACAACATACAATTACGATACCTTAGCGGCAAGAATGAGAGAATTAGCATTCTTGAATAAAGGAATTCGTATTACTTTGACAGATAAAAGAGAAGTTGATGAAAAAGGAAACTTTTTATCAACAATGTTTTATTCTGAAGGCGGTTTAAAAGAATTTGCTCAATATTTGGATAGAAATCGTGAAAAATTAGTTCAGGATGTCATCTATTTTGAAGGTGAAAAAGATGGAATCCCTGTTGAAGTTGCAATGACTTACAACACATCATATACTGAAAATATTCAGGCATATGTAAACAATATCAACACGCATGAAGGTGGTACTCACCTATCAGGATTCAGAAGAGGTTTAACAAATACATTGAAAAAGTATGCTGTTGACTCTGGAATGCTTGCAAAAGAAAAGGTTGAAATTGAAGGAGATGACTTCCGTGAAGGTTTAACTGCAGTAGTTTCTGTAAAAGTTGCTGAACCTCAATTCGAAGGTCAAACAAAAACGAAACTAGGAAACAGAGAAGTTACAGCTCCTGTAAGTCAGGCCGTATCTGAAATGCTTGCCGATTATTTAGAGGAGCATCCTAATGAGGCGAAGCAAATTGTTTATAAGGTAATCCTTGCAGCGAAAGCTCGTCAAGCAGCTAGGAAAGCTCGTGAAATGGTACAACGTAAAAACGTTATGTCAGGTTCTGGTCTTCCTGGAAAATTAGCTGACTGTGCTTCTAAAGACCCTGCAGAATCAGAATTATTCCTTGTCGAGGGAGATTCAGCGGGTGGAACTGCAAAGCAAGGACGTGATAGACATTTTCAAGCTATCTTACCGTTAAGAGGTAAAATCTTGAATGTTGAAAAAGCAATGCAATATAAAATATTTGAAAACGAAGAGATTAAAAATATTTATACCGCATTAGGGGTACGAATAGGAACAGAAGAAGATTCTAAAGCTTTAAATCTAGAAAAACTTCGTTATCACAAGTTGGTTATCATGTGTGATGCCGACGTGGACGGTAGCCACATCGAAACCTTAATTTTGACTTTTTTATTCCGATTCATGAAGGAACTAATTGAGTTAGGTTATATTTATATTGCTACACCTCCATTATACCAAGTGAAAAAGGGAACAAAATCTCAATATGCTTGGAATGATGACCAAAGAGATATGTTAATTCAACAATTAAAAGGTGCAGGAACTGATTCTTCAGTAAACGTTCAAAGATACAAAGGTCTTGGAGAGATGAATGCTGAACAATTATGGGAAACAACAATGAATCCAGAAGGAAGAACATTACGTCAAGTTACAATTGAGAATGCAGCAGAAGCTGATCAAATTTTCTCAATGTTGATGGGAGATGAAGTTCCTCCTCGAAGAGAGTTCATCGAAAAAAATGCAAAATACGCGAAAATAGACGCTTAATTCTTATAAGAAAACGCTTACAGAAATGTGAGCGTTTTTTCTTTCCTTTAATTTTCAATTCTAATTTTTTGTATCTTTAATTTATGAATAAAATAGCTATTTTAACCTCAGGTGGAGATGCCCCAGGAATGAATGCTTGTATTAGAGCAGTTGTTAAATCGAGTATTCATTTCGGAATGGAATGTATTGGAATATATGATGGTTTTCAAGGATTAATCGATAGAAAAAGTTGTAAGTTAGAATATTCTCACGTGAATAACATTATTCAAAGAGGAGGTACAATACTTGGTACGGCTAGAAGTAAAGAATTCCGAACATTTGAAGGCAGACAAAAAGCAATAAATTATTTAAAAATCCTTGGTGTTGAAGGCTTAGTTGTTATTGGTGGAGATGGTTCTTTTACTGGAGCAAAAACATTAGGTGATGAATTTGATTTGCCAATAATTGGAATACCTGGTACAATTGACAATGATATTTATGGTACTGATCATACAATTGGGTATGATACAGCTTTAAATACTGTGGTTGATGCAGTCGATAAAATAAGAGATACTGCTAGCAGTCACAATCGTATATTTTTCGTAGAAGTTATGGGTCGAGCTTCAGGATTTATTGCTTTAAATTCTGCAATAGCATCAGGTGCTGAATCAGTTTTAATACCTGAAGAAATTACAGATATCCCCGCGTTGGCTTCAAATATTAAAAATTTCAACAAAGGTCAACGTAGTTCTATAGTCATTATTGCAGAAGGAGACGATGCAGGCGGGGCAGTTACTATTATGCAAAAAGTAAAACCTTACTTACCAGATTATGACCTCCGCTATTCGGTATTAGGTCATTTACAACGTGGAGGAAATCCTTCAGCTTATGATCGAATTATTGCCACGAGAATGGGGGTTAAAGCTGTCGAACTTTTAAGAGAAGGGGAAACAAATAAGATGGTTGGTGTTGATGGAGAAAGAATTGTAATTGAAAGTATTGAAAATGGTATTAGTAAGTCTGTTATACCAAATTTATCTAAGCTGGATTTAATTGCACAATTAAGAACTAAGAAGTAAAAGCATGCAATATATCTTATCTGACATTGATAGCATACCTACTGTCGCTTCTAAGTTTCTGGAAGAATTAAGTCATAGGAAAATTTTTGCTTTTGAAGCAGAAATGGGTACAGGTAAAACAACTTTTATTCTTGGTTTATTGAAAGCAATGGGTATCGAAAATCCTGAAGGATCCCCTACTTACTCATTGGTAAACACTTACGAAAGTCCAATGTTTGGAAAAGTTTATCATTTTGACTTATATAGAATTAAAAGTGAAGAAGAAGCATACGACATTGGAATAGAAGAAATGCTCTATGAAAATTCTGCTTTTTGCTTCATCGAATGGGCTGAAAACATTAAAAATTTACTCCCATTGAACACTGTTTATGTTAAAATTGAAATTAACGATAGCAATCAACGTATTCTAAACATTGATTAACAACCTATTAATCAATGAAAAAAAAATGTAATTTTATTTAATTAAGCTTTAAAACATTAAAAAATAGTTAATGACATCAATTTAGTAGTCATATATACTATATTTGCAACTACAAAATTATAAGTAATATGAAACAATTAACATTCGCATCACTTCAAGTGAAAAATTTAGAAGCTTCGATTGAATTTTACACTCAAAAATTAGGTTTTAAAATAAACAATTCAAATCCACAGGCCTGTATTTTTGAATACAATCAAGGTGAAGCTAGTTTTGCTATTCGAACACCACTTGAACCTATTGAGGATAAAGAACTTGGTATTGGTGTCGCACTTTGGTTTGCAGTCAACGAAAACGTAGATGATTTAAAATTAAAAATATCAAAAAATGGAGTAACTACTTGTGGACCAATCATAGAAACACCATTTGGCAGAGCATTTCATGTGAAGGATATTGATGGTTATAAATTGACATTTTTAGAGTCAAAATAAAAAATGATAAGAGAAACCAAATATTGGATTGTTGTAGCTTCAAAAGATCATGTACAGAAAGGAATTCATGAAGAAATTATGCAAACTTGTCATGGAAAAGCAACGCCATTAAACAGAATGCAAAAAAATGATTATATTATTTATTATTCTGGAAAAAGTAGTTTAACTGAATCAATAAAATGTCAAGAATTTACAGCAATTGGCAAAATTAAATCTGAAAATATTTATCCTTACCAGATATCAGAAGATTTTTGTCCTTTTAGAAGAGAAGTTTCATACTATAATCATAAAGATACTTCTATCTTGCCATTAATAAATGATTTAGAATTTATTAAAAATAAGAAAAGCTGGGGCTATCCATTTCGTTTTGGTTTTATAGAAATCAACAAACATGATTTTGATCTAATATCCACCCAAATGTTACAATAAATGACAAATAAGATAGAATTTCAATTTAAAAGTCCAAATGAAAGTCCGGGATATTTACTGGCTCATCTCACTATTTTGTGGCAACGTCGTCAAAAAAAAGTGCTAGATCCTTTAAATTTGACCCATACTCAACTAATGTTATTAGCAGCATTGGGATGGCTATCAAGAGAAAATGATAATGTAACTCAAATTGACATTGCAAATCAGGGAAATGCAGACAAAATGATGGTTTCTAAAGTTCTAAGGACGCTTGAAAGCAAAAATTTTATAAAGCGAACTGAGCATCAAACAGACACACGTGCAAAAGTGATTAAATTGACTGATGAAGGTGCACTTGTTTTACAAAAGGCATTAATTGCTGTTGAAAATAGCGACATCGAGTTTTTCTCAATTTTAGGGAAAAATCTAAGTCTATTCAATGAAAGTATGGTGAAACTCAATGAACAGTACAAAAATGAATAAATTTTCAATTTATTCATTGTCAATTTTTTATTAAAAAAGAGTGTTTTGAAAGTTGTCAAAACACTCTAATAAAGTTAGTAACTTGAAGTACTTCCTCCTATATTTTCAATCGGATGCCAAGTCGTTTTTAGCTCCATGAAATCTGTAATGTGATAAAGTCCTTGTGCATCTTGATTGGTCCAATTATCTTGTAATTCAATAACTCGTTTTAAATTCAACGCACTACTTTTTTTCATCAAACTATTTAAATCTTTAGAATCAGAACCAAGTAAAATTGCATTTACATCCATGTGAGACCCTAAAATTGATGCTGGTTCAGTTGGATTTCCTGTTAAGACATTCACAACACCATCTGGAACATCAGACGAATTAATTACTTCAGCAAAAGTTACTGCACATAATGGTAAATTTTCAGAAGCTAGCACAACTACTGTATTACCACTTGCAATAACAGGTATTACTTGAGAAACTAATCCAATAAGTGAAGTCGTTTGATCTGCAATTATACCAACTACTCCAACGGGTTGAAGAGCAGAAAAATTAAAGTGTGATGAAGAAACAGGGTTTACACTTCCAGTTACTTGAGAAATTTTATCACACCAACCTGCATAATAAACAATTCGGTCGATACTTGCGATAACTTCTTTCTCTGCATCATTTTTAGACAATCCTTGAAAAACTAATTCTTCAATGAATTGAGATTTTCTTCCTTCTAACATTTCAGCTATTCGGTATAAAATCTGACTACGATTAAACGCTACTCTTTCAGACCAAGAACCAAATGCTTTTCTTGCTGCTACAACTGCATTTTTTGCATCTTTTTTTGAGCAAAGACATACATTTCCTAGCTTCTCCCCTTTTGGGTTTACTGGAGTATAATATCTCCCAGATTCAGTTCTAGGAAAAGCACCACCAATATATATTTTATATGTTTTTATTATTTCCAAACGTTCCATATTTTCAATTTTTAAAGTGTGATAGATAAAAATTCATCAATTACTACTGATTTTTATTTTAAATATGCACTTAAACCATGCAAACCACCTTCTCTACCATAACCACTTTCTTTAAAACCACCAAAAGGAGAAGTTGGATCAAAACGATTATAAGTATTCCCCCAAACTACACCTGCATTTAATTTTGTAGTTAAATTAAACAAACGAGAACCCTTGTCTGTCCAAACACCTGCTGCCAATCCAAATGGAGTATTGTTCGCTTTTTGAATTACTTCATCAACCGTTCTAAATGTTTGAATTGTTAATACAGGTCCAAATATTTCTTCTTGGGCAATTCTACTTGATTGAGCAACATTTGTAAAAAGTGTTGGTTTACAATAAAATCCATTTGAAGGTATTGAACAATTTGGTTGATACATTTCTGCACCTTCTTCAATACCTATCTTAATGTAATTATTAATTGTATTCAATTGCTTTTCAGAATTGATAGCTCCAATATCTGTGTTTTTATCCAATGGATTTCCAACTATTAATGATTGGATTCTATCTTTTAATTTTTTAATTACAATATCAGCTACATTTTCTTGAACAAATAAACGCGACCCGGCACAACACACATGTCCTTGATTAAAGAAAATACCATTTACGATTCCTTCAACCGCTTGATCTAGTGGTGCGTCATCTAAAATGATATTTGCAGATTTCCCACCTAGTTCAAGTGTACATTTTTTACCAGTTTCTAAAGCAATTTCGTGAATTTTCTTCCCAATTGGTGTTGAACCTGTAAATGCAACTTTATTTACATCAGGGTGACGAACAATCGATTCCCCCGTATCACCATAACCTGTCAAAATATTTACAACTCCGTCTGGCAAACCAGCATCTTGAAATAATTCAGCTAATTTTAATGCTGTTAATGGAGTTGTTTCTGCTGGTTTTAGCACTACTGTATTTCCCGCAGCTAATGCTGGAGCAATTTTCCAAGCAGCCATCAGCAAAGGGAAGTTCCAAGGTATAATCTGACCTGCAACTCCTAATGATTCTACTTTACGATTTGGAAAAGCATATTCTAATTTATCTGCCCAACCAGCATAGTAAAAAAAGTGATTTGCAACTAGAGGAACATCAACATCTCTTGATTCACGTATTGTTTTTCCTGCATCCAACGATTCGATAATCGCAAACTCTCTTGCTCTATCTTGAATTAATCGTGCAATTCTAAACAAATATTTCTCCCTTTCTTTCCCTGATAAATTTTTCCAAACATCATTGTATGCTTTTCTTGCTGCTTTTACAGCCTTATCAACATCTGTTTCATCAGCCTGAGCTACAGAAGCTAACACTTCACCTGATGCGGGATTAATTGTTTCGAAATATTTACCTGAATTTGGTTTTACAAATTTCCCTCCGATAAATAAATCATATTTTTTTTGAAGTTGAATGTGTGAAGTCCCTTCCAGAGAAGAAGAGTAATTCCATTCAATACGCTCATTTTTATTAGTTTTCGCCATAAATACTCAGCTTTAATCGATTGAGAAATAATCAGCAGACTGATAAATTCCAGTTTTTTGTTTTATTATTTGCATTAGAACATCGTTTGCCAAACTACTTGCACCAAAACGGAACCATTCGTTTGTTAACCATTCACTTCCTAACGTTTCATTTACCATAACAAGGTTGTGCAAAGCTAGTTTTGCAGTTGAGATTCCCCCAGCTGGTTTCATACCAATCATGATTCCAGTTTTATCATAGTAATCTTTGATTGCCATCAACATCGTATATGTAACTTGCATTGTTGCAGCAGGTTGAATTTTACCAGTTGAAGTTTTAATAAAATCAGCACCAGCATAAATAGCAATATCACTTGCTTTTCGAACGTTATCCAAAGTTGCTAACTCACCCGTTTCTAAAATAACTTTTAAACGTGCTTTTCCACAAGCTTCTTTAATAGCAGCAATTTCATCAAAAACAAAGTTATAATCTCCTGATAAAAATTTCCCACGAGAGATAACCATATCAATCTCATCAGCACCATTATCCAATGCTAATTTGGTATCCGTTAATTTAATATTTAAATCAGCTTGTCCGGAAGGAAATGCTGTAGAAACTGAAGCAATTTTTACGTTTGAATTCCCTAATGATTCTCTAGCTATTTTAACCATTGAAGGGTATACACATACTGCTGCTACTGTTGGTAATCCTGGGAATGAATCATGTAGGTGTTCGGCTTTATAACACATTTGACGAACTTTATTTGGTGTATCTTTACCTTCTAAAGTTGTCAAATCTATCATATTTAGAGCCATATGAAGTCCTTGCATTTTAGATTCTCCTTTCAAACTTCTTGTTTGAAATCTTGCGACTCTCTCCTCTACCCCAACTTTATCAACTTTGGGTATTTGCGAGAAGTCTAATAGTTCGGTTTTTTTCACGGTTTTCTTCATTCAATTACTGAATTTTGGCTAAAGATACATTTTTATAAAATAATTACAAAGTTGAAAAATCTGTTTTATTTTTTTAGCTGATTTTCAACTTTCAAATAAACTTTTATTCAATAAAAATGTACTTATTTATACACATTTAAACATCTTGGAATGTAAAGATATTATCTTAACATAAAATAATTGAACAAAAAAAGAGAGCTAAAGTAATTAGCTCTCTTCATTATCTTGTTTAAAACTGATTATTTCATCAATTTACTTCTTTTCTTATCTAAGCTAGATTGTTTTTCATTCAACTTAGCATGTTCTAAATCAATGGAAGTAAGTTTTGTTTGAATTTTTGTTGCATCGCCTTTCCCTTTTGCTAAGTCAGCATTTAATTTATCAGATTGGCTTTTCAATTTACTTCTTGAAGCATCAATTTTCTTTTGTTCACCATCCAATTTTGCGATATTTGCTTCTAATTTTTCAGCTTCTTTTTTCGCCTTTTCAGCAGCTTTTGCTTCTTTTTCGGCTTCTTTAGCTAATTTTTCAGCTTCTTTTTTCGCTTTCTCGGCTTCTTTTTGCTGCTTTGTAGCTGCTTTAGCCGCTGCTTCAGCCTCTTTTTGACGAGCTTCTTCTGCTTTAGCCGCATCTTTTTGTGCTTTTGCAGATGCTTCTGCTTGCTTTAACTTCTCTTCTTGCTCTTTTTGCTGAGCTTTCGCATCTTTTTCGGTTACTTTTGCTTCTTTTTGAGCATCTTGTAATCTATTTTTTTCGGCTTCTTGTCTTCTGGCCTCTGCTGCTTCAGCTTGTTTTTTAGCTTCTTCCTCTCTTACAGCTTTTTCAGCAGCATATCTTTCTTCTTGTTCTTTTCTTTTTGCCGCAGCATCTTCTTGAACCGCTTTTGCATCTGCACTTTTTTGTTCAGCTAAACGTTTTGCTTCTTCAGCTTCTTTCGCCTTTTGCTCAGTGGTTTTATTTAATTCAGCTGTTTTATTTGTTGCTTCTTCTGCCGCTTTACGAGCTGCTTCTTGACGAGCTACTTGCTCTGCTTCTTTTGCAGCAACTTCATCTACAGTAGCGGATTTTGATGAAAGTGTTATATTTAAGACACCTCCATTTTCAATTACAACGTCAACCAACTTTCCATCTTTATACATCGAATGAGTAACATCAATACGAACTAATTGTTTGTTATAACTTGGTATTGAAATAGCTGCATTACCTGTTGCATCGGTTGTTCCAGCTCCAATTGTAATATTATTATGAGTGATTTTCACTAAAGCTCCAGAAACTGGTCCTTTGTCACTTTTAACAGCAATTGTTACAGAAACTGCTTCTTTAACATTGTTCTCAATTGATGTTATTTGTTTAATTTCTCCAGCAAATGTTGAAGACCCAATACTGGCAAAAAATAATGCCGCTATGAATACTTTTTTTTTCATTATTATGTCTTTTTAGTTGAAAGTTATTGTTTTTTTCAAAACTTGAAATAAAATTACAAAAACTATTCCAAAAAAAAGTAATTTTACTCCATGCAATTTTCGAAGATCATTGGACAACAAGAATTAAAACAACATTTAATTCAGGAAGTAAAAGGAGGTAAAATAAGTCACGCCAAATTATTCCTTGGTCAGGAAGGATATGGCACATTACCATTGGCACTTGCGTTTATTCAATATCTATTTTGCAAAAATAAATCTGAAATTGATAGTTGTGGTCAATGTGATTCTTGTTTGAAAATTTCTGATTTACAACATCCAGATGTTCATTTTTCATACCCTACTGTTCTTTCAGAAGCGAAAATTTCAAAAGAAATATTTTCATTTTGGCGAAAAAAAATAAAAGAAGATCCTTATTTTGATTTAAATGAATGGACAAATACAATTGATCCAAAAGGTCGGAAACCTATCATAGGAACTGATGAAAGTTTGGAAATAATCAAAGCTTTATCTTTAAAATCGTATGAAGGTGGTTATAAAGTCATGATTATATGGGGTGTTGAAGAAATGAACACTATCTCTTCAAATAAATTATTAAAGATTTTAGAAGAACCACCTGCCAAAACCATTTTCTTATTAATAGGAAATTCTCAAGAAAAATTATTGCAAACGATTCTCTCTAGGACTCAAATACTACAAATACCTCGAATAAATGTTGAGGATTTAAGTATTTATTTAAGAGAAAAACATGCATTAAGTATCTCAAACGCTGATTCAATTGCCTTGAGGTCAGAAGGAAATTTAGTTGACGCAAGAAGTTATATTGACAACAATTCTCACATCAATGATGATCGAGAACTTTTTATAGAATTAATGCGAGTTTGCTATAAAAAAGACGTTTTACAGATGTTGGATTGGTCTGAAAAAGTTGGAGTTGAAACAAGAGAACGTCAAAAAAACTTCATACAATATTGCCTCCACATGTTTAGACAAAGTCTATTAAGTAATTATACAGGTGAGGTTTTATTAAGAACTTCAAAAGAAGAAACAGATTTCCTAGAAAAATTTTCTCGCTTTATTACAGGTAATAATATCATTCAATTTAATGAATCATTTAATAATGCATATTATTATCTTGATAGAAATTCTAATCCTAAGTTGGTATTTACTAATTTGTGTTTCAATGTTATGCGATATATTCATTTTGCGTAAGTAAAACTATCCCTTTAATTCCACCTATTTTCTACTTCATTTAATTACATTTGTAATCAATAAAAAAACAGAAAATGAAGACAATATTGATTCTTGGAGCAGGGTTATCATCATCATCCTTAATTCGTTATGTGCTAAATCAAGCTCAAAACTTAAATTGGATGGTAAGAATAACTGATCAAAATATTGATTTGGTTAAATCTAAAATCAATGGACATCCAAATGGTATTGCTTTAAATTTCAATGCTTTAAATTCTGAAGAAAGACGTCCTGAAATTGAAAAGGCTGACGTAGTCATTTCTATGCTTCCTGCTCGTTTTCATATTGAAATAGCAAAAGATTGTATTGATTTAAAAACGAATCTAATCACTCCATCTTATATTTCTAAAGAGATGAAGGCTCTTCATGAAGATGCTAGAAATGCTGGTATTATTATTATGAATGAAATCGGTGTTGATCCAGGAATTGACCACATGAGTGCAATGAAAATCATTGATTCGATAAAAGCAAAAGGAGGAAAGATTGAAAGTTTTAAATCTTTTTGTGGAGGATTAATTGCCCCTGAATCAGATAATAACCCATGGAATTATAAATTCACTTGGAATCCAAGAAATGTTGTACTTGCAGGGTCTGGTGGTGCAGCATCATTTATCAGAAATGGAAAATACAAATACATTCCTTATTCTAGACTTTATTCTAGACTAGATTATTTATCAATAGAAGGTTATGGTGATTTTACTGGATACCCAAACCGAGATTCATTATCATATAGAAGTATTTATGGTTTAGAAAAAATTCCTACCATTTATAGAGGAACGCTTAGAAGACCCGATTTTTGTGAAGCTTGGAGTGTTTTTGTTGAATTAGGAATGACAGATGATTCATATTCTATGGTTGACATGGATGTTTGTTCTCCTCGTGTATTTCTAAATGCTTTCTTACCTTATCACACTGAAAAATCGGTAGAAGAAAAGTTTATTGATTTTTTGAGAGAAGATCGTAAGCATTTGTTTTCGAAATTCGAATGGTTGGATTTATTTGATTCGAATGAAACATTGAAAATTGAAAATCCAACACCTGCACAGTTATTACAAGAAATCTTAGAAAGAAAATGGAAGTTGAGCAAAGAAGATAAAGACATGCTTGTGATGATTCATGAATTTGAATATCAACTAGATGACACACTTCACAAAATTACTTCTAGTATGGTTAACATAGGAGAAGACCAAGTTTATACTTCTATGTCAAACACGGTAGGGTTACCAGTTGGAATTTGTAGTAAATTAATATTAACGAATCAAATAAACGAAACAGGGGTTTTACTTCCAGTTAAAAAAGAGATTTATCAACCTATTTTAGATGAGTTAGAAACGTTTAATATTCAATTTATTGAAAATGAAGAGACTATTGAAGAAATTTTAAATTGATTTTAAATCAACTTCGCATTTGTTTTCATCTGAATAATCTTTTCTGCTTGTAAATTAAATATTTCAGGATTTCCTGATGTGTAGTAATTAACAGTCCCATTTTTAGACAATTGATTCTCGATTTCAGGATGACGCTTTAAATAATCTGACAAACTATTGGCAACAATTTTACCTTGTGATACGATTTGAATACCATTTGGAATAATTGTTTTTAAATAGGATTCTAAAATAGGATAATGGGTACAAGCCAATAAAATTGTATCAATTTGAGGAGACATTTTCAATAATTGATTTAAATCACTTTGAATTTGAACTCTTCCAGTTTCACTATCCCATTCTCCATTTTCTATTAAAGGAACCCATTTAGGACAAGCATGTTGAAACAAGTCAATATGAGGTGAAAATTTTTCTAGCTCTAAACGATAAGATTCAGACCTAACCGTTCCTTCAGTAGCAAGCAAACCAATATGATGTGTTTTTGACATTTCTCCAACAACCTCCGCACTAGGTCGAATGACACCTAAAACTTTTTTATCAGGCTCATAAACAGGCAAATATTTCCGTTGGATTGTTCTTAATGCCTTCGCAGAAGCTGTATTACAAGCCAGAATAATTAATGGACAATCTTTATCAAATAATTGCTTAACTGCATCTAAAGTAAAATCATAAACCTCTTCAAAGGTTCTTGTGCCATAAGGCGCTCGATTATTATCACCGTAATAGATAAAATCATATTCCGGCATCACTTCTAAAAATGCTTTTAAAACCGTTAAACCACCATATCCTGAATCAAATACACCAATCGCTCCCATGGATTCAAATTTACAAAAGAAAATTCAACTCAAAAATGAAGTTATTAAAGTAATTTTTCAAAAATGAAATGAAATTATATAATCTTCACGATTTTTTACGTTTATAGAAAGATATAGATTGAAATTAAAATGTAGTTTTTTGAAAAAGATTGTGTTTTACATACTCAAACTATTAAATTTGTAATGTATGAAGTTTATCGCACTCTTATTATTTCAATTATCTGTTCTCCTAAGCTTTTCACAAGAAAGCTATAATAGTTGTAATTCAGCACTATTACTTTGCCCAAATACAATTGAAACAGTAAACAATTACAATGCAAATAAAACACTATGTGGTGGTTGCGAAGATGACTTTAATTTTTGCTTTATCCCAACAAATTCAATTTGGTTGAAATTTACCACAAATGATGTTGGGGGTGCAATACAGATTTCTTTTTCTAATCCAGTTTTCAATCTTGTACCAGGTAAAGGTAATAGTTATAACGCAGTGGCAATTGAAGCAGTGATACCTTGTAATTCAACTAGCTACACATTAAGTGGTAACTGTATTTCAAATGCAAACAATGCACAAGTGATTAATATTCCTGCAACATTACCAAATACAACATACTTTATTGTATTAAGTGGTGATCAATCAGGTGGTGCAACGTCTCCAGCAGAGTTCAATATTGATGTTTCTATTTCTGGTCCAGCGATTAATCGTCCAGTTCCTTCAATTGGAACAAGTACGAAGGCAAACATCTGTGAAAATGAATACATTGCTATTTATGCAGGAAGAACAAATTGTCCCGATTCTGGAATATTTAAATGGTTTATTAATGGAATTCATACTGCAACAACTTCCCCTAATGATTCAACTTTATATACCTCTTCACTAAAAAATGGAGATGTCATTCACATTGAATCTAGTTGTTTTATTTCATGTCCTGTTACAATAACAAATACTTCGTTGCCTATTTCTGTTGTTTCTGTGTTTGCTGACGCTGGAAGTGACGTAACAATTAAAAACAGTGAAGTTGTTCAACTAAACGGAATAACTGGAATTAATACTACAGTAAATTGGAGTCCAAGTTATGCTTTATCAAATCCAACAATTACTTCACCAATTGCAAATCCTAGTCAAACGACTACATACATGATGACTGTTACAGACACTATATCATTATGTACTGCTACTGATTACATTACGATTACAGTAGATAAAGGACTTTTTGTGCCAAATACATTTTCTCCAAATGGCGATGGTGAAAATGACACTTGGGTGATTCAAGGAATAGAGTCATATCCAGATTGTTGGATTACAATTTATAATCGATGGGGTCAGCTTGTTTTTCAAGCTACAGGATACAATAAAGACAAAGCATGGAATGGCGATGGAAATATGGGTAAATTGAATGAAGGTGTGTATTTTTATGAAATACAATTAAGAGATGCTGATAAACAAACATTAAAAGGAAATATTACATTAATTAGATAATTATGAGTCGATTAATATTGTGTGTTTTCTTATTCATTACTGTTGGTATTTGGTCTCAGCAAATTCCTCAGTATTCTCAATGGTCGCTTCACCAACTTGCAATTAACCCTGCTCATGCTGGAATAAAAAAATGTATAGATGTTCATACTGTTTATAGATCTCAATGGGTTGGTTTAGAGGGAGCACCTCAAAGTGGGTTCTTAACAGCAAGCGTTCCGTTGCATAGTAGAAGGAAAAAATTTCTTAGTGCTCGACACGGTTTAGGAGTTCGTTTTGAAGCTGATAGAATCGGGCAATTGGGTACGAATCGAATAAATGTTGCTTATGCAGGCCATTTTAATTTTAGTGAAGATACTCGTTTGTCATTAGGTGTATACGCTGGAGCCGTACAATTTGGTTTTGATCATTCTCGTTCGACAACTATCACACCTGACCCTTCGGTAATGAGGGAAACTAGTATCTTAAGACCTGATGCCCATTTTGGGGCATGGTGGAATGGAAAAAATTATTATTTAGGTTTTATGGCAAATCAATTAATTCCATCATCATGGCAAGTTGGTAATGATTCTAGATTTAGATTTCATTTTGCCTTAAATGGAGGATATCGATTAGTTGTGAATGAAAAAATTGGAGTTGTCCCTTCTGTCATGTTTAGACTTCCTATTATTGGTCCTGCAAATGCAGATTTTAATTTAATGATAGATTATAAAAATCTATTAAATTTTGGTTTAGGATTACGAACAAAAGATGCAATGATTTTCATGGCTGGCTTTAAAATAAATCAACAATTTTCACTTCAATACTCATTCGATTTTACAGTTACAGGTTTAAACAGAATCAGTAACAACACACATGAAATTGGAATTAGCTTTTTAACTTGTAAGCCAGACAGATTATCAACATCTAAATGTCCTCTATTTGAATAATCAATTCCAATAAAAAAGATAAAAGAACTGGAAAACAAGAAGTTAGCTTAATATTCTTCTCCTTGATCTTCTTTCAACAAGCGATAAACTGTTGTTTGTCCAATTGCTAATTTATCGGCTACAGCTTTCGTATTGTTATCAAACTGTTTCATGTAATGCTTTACAATTGATATTTCAAACTCACGCATTGTCATGTCGTTTAATAATAACTCAGGGAGTAAATCTTTTGGGTTGATTGTAATATCATTGGAAGTAATTTCATTTGTATCAGATAAAACAATACTTAATTCAATTACCGATTTTAATTCTCTGATATTTCCTGGCCAATTATAAGCTATTAATTTTCTTTTAGCTTCTTCATCTAATTGTTTAACGGGTGTAATTTTATTCTCATTACAGAAGTTAGTAATGAAATGCTTTGCTAATAACAGTACATCTTTATCTCGCTCTCTTAATGGAGGTAAATGAATTGGTAAACCAAATAGTCGATAATATAAATCTTCTCTGAAATTACCTTCTTTTACTTCATGAATCAAATCTCTATTTGTTGCAACAATGATACGACAATCAATTTTAACCTGTTCATTTCCACCTATTCGAATGATCTCTCTTTCTTGAATTGCCCGCAACAATTTTGCTTGAAAAGCAATGTCCATTTCACCGATTTCATCCAAGAACAATGTCCCACCATTGGCTTGTTCAAATCTCCCTACTCTTCTATTTTGGGCACCAGTAAACGCACCTTTTTCATATCCAAAAAGCTCACTTTCAATCAATTCAGCTGGAAGTGCGGCCATATTAATTGCTACAAAAGGTTTGTTTTTTCTATCTGAATTGTAGTGAATCGCTTTTGCGACAACTTCCTTTCCTGTTCCTGTTTCACCTGTTATACATACTGTTATTGTAGTTTGTAACGCTTTAGAAACCATTCTATGAACAGCTTTCATTGATGTACTTTGACCTAAAATAGAATTTTGAAAATCATATTTTTTTTGAACTTCAGATTGAAGTACTTCAATTTTTTCTTTTAAACCAGTATTTTTTCGAACATTATTAACTGCGTTCCATAAACGGTCACGTATATCGTCAGACTTTACTAAATAGTCATAAGCTCCAAGCTTTAATAATTCGACAGCTGTTTCAATATCATTTTGCTCAGAAATAATGATTACTTCAGTATTTGGACTAATTTCTTTAATTTTTTGAAGCAGTACATCACCAGTAGTATCAGGCAAACGATAATCTAATGTAACAACTTGAATATCTTCAGTTAGGTTTCTCATTAATTCTGCACCCGAGAAAAATGATTGAACTGTAAATTCAGGATTTAATGACAATGTATGAACAAGTAACTTATTGTACCATTCATTATCTTCCACAACAAAAATATTAAAATCCTGTTCACTTTTCATTTTAGGTATATTAGTAAATTGACGCTAATTCTTTATTAACTGCTTCCAAAACTAATGAAACTTCTTTATCTAATTCTTTTATCAGTTCTTTTATTTGTTTAAAATGTTCTCTACTTCTAGATTTTTTTTCAATTTCTTTCAGTAACACATAGACATTATTTGCTCCTAAATGTTTACAAGGAGAAGCAATTTTATGTGCTTCATTTGCAATTAAATCGTAGTCATTATTATCAGCAGCAGTTTTCATATTTGAAAAAGAACCACTCGTTGAAGTAATAAATGTTTGTAACATATCTTTATAGAAGTTCAAATCATTACCACTGATGGACTTTAAACTTTCAAAATCGACAACTGACTGATCAATTGACTTTAAATCAGCTGAACTGTTAAATTCTTTTTCCATAGAAGAACAAACTCTATTTATTTCATTAACCAAGGCCTCTTGTGTAAATGGTTTAGGCACATATCCGTCAATAATTTTACTGAAAGAATCAATTTCACTACCTGCGGCTGTCAACAAAATAATTTTTATTTCACTTTTAGATTTATCAGTCAATTTCCTGATAGTCTGAACGGTTTCTTCACCATCCATCACAGGCATTCTAGAATCAATTAGGATTAGATCAAATGATTGTTTTTCTAATAACTCTAAAGCTTCTTTACCATGAATCGCTTCAACAGGTGTAATATTAAAATCACTTAGAATTGACTTTAATAATTTTCGATTATATTCTTCATCATCAACGACAAGTATAGACCTACAAAGTAACTCCATATTTGATTGTTTTTTGACTACTTCAACAATTTCGCTTCCTCTTTCCAATTTAAATTGTACTGTCACTTTTGTACCCTTATCCTTTATACTTTCAATTGAAATACTCCCTCCATGTAATTCAATCAACTTTTTAGTAATAGATAAACCTAAACCTGTGCCTGAAATTGTATTTTTAGTTCCTTTACCAACTTGCTCAAACTCTGTAAAGACTTTTTCCAGATCTTCGTTACTCATCCCAATACCAGTATCTGAGATTACAAACTGAAGCACATCGATTTGAGATTCTGAACTTATCTTTTTAACTTCCATGGAAACAACTCCTTCATCAGTAAATTTTACCGCATTACTCATTAAATTCAATAATATCTGTCTAATTCGTGAAGCATCTCCAATATAAAAATTCGAAAGTTCTTTATCTATTGAATAATCAATTTTTAAACGATTATCTTTTACTAATTGCTGGGAAAATTGTACAATTTCAGAACTTAAACCATTGATATTAAAAGATTTTTTATCTAATTTCATCTTACGATTCTGTAATTTTGAAAAGTCAAGAATATCGTTGATTAAATAAGTTAAATGATCCGTTGATTTTTGAATCATTGTAAGGTAATCTTTTTGCTTAACTGTTAAATTCTCTTTCGAAAGTTGCTCAGAAAATCCAGCAATTGCATGCATTGGAGTCCTAATTTCATGACTAATTGTTGCCAATAAACGTTCTCTTGTTTTTACCAATCGTTCAGTTTCAGCATTCGACTTTTTTAAAGCAAGTTTATACAGATTGTTCTTTTTCACATACTGAATGATAATATACCCCACTAACATTAATAGTAGTGCGACAAAGACACTAAAAATTGAAAAGTAAATTCTCGTTTTATTATTCTCTTGCTCTGCATATCTTGTTGCTTTTGAAATGGTCGCATTTTCAATTATTTCAAATTCATCGAAAATTTTTGCAATCTGAACACTTAAATAATTATCGATTGAAATTAGTTTCAATTGCGTTGTTTTTATCTTTTTTTCAATCCTTAATTCTTCTGAACTAACACTTTCTATTCCTTTATGTATTTGATTTATTGTCAGTATTTTATCACGTTCAAACTCTTCTGATTTTGTAAGCTTATTATGGATCGAAGTAGCTTCCATTTTGCGTAATTGAATCAAAGAATCTAATTCTTTAACCTTTTTAGCATCGTTTTTCTTCTCAGCTTTTTTTAACTTTTTTAATAGTTTTTCTTCTTCTTTACCTATCTCCTCTAATTGCTCCTTACTCTTTTTCAATAGATTAAAATCAACATTGTCATTTATTTTTGTTGTTGAATTTATAGTGGCTTTTCCATTTATAACTCCAGTATTTTCTTCATCAGATTGTTCAAGACTTACAACAACTTTTCCCAATGCTGTTTGAACTCGAAAAGGATCTTCAGAATAAATAATTCCATCTAAAACAATTAATTTGTCAGCAATTAATGAATCTAATTTTTTTAGATCTAAAGTTTCATTGTCTAAAAAGTAAATTTGCAATTTTTCGAGACTAACAGATACACCATTTTTTAATTCTGAATAATTTTCACTATACGATTTATCCTCTGTCAAACTTTGGGTCTTTGCAATATTAGTAAGCTCATTTAAGTCATTTTTCAATGAATGTGCCAAAACCAAACGATTATCCGTTTTAACTGATTGACTAATATTTTCTAATAAATTCGAAAATCTAAAATATGCAACGAAGCCTGTTACAAATACAATCAGGAAGATTACAGATATAATCGCAATAATCTTAAACTCAAAATTAAAAAATGATCGTCTAGCCATTTAGTTCGCTTTGTTATAAAGTTAAATAAATCATTTGACAAACCAACCTTCTACAGAATTACCCGCTAAAAATGCTTTATAATCCATCCTTCTTTTGCCTTCAGGCTGCAAATCAGTAATTAATAAATAATTATCCCCACATGGAAATAAAATTCCTTCTTTACTGACTTTTAATGCTTTTGAACCATTTGAATTTTCAATCGTTTTGATACAACTAAAAAGTTTATAATTTTTAGTTTCACCTTGTTCGTTAACTAATGAACACCAGGCTGCAGGGTAAGGAGAAAGTCCTCTAATAAAGTTATGAACTTTTTCAACAGATTGAGAAAAATCAACTTCACAATCACCTTTAAATATTTTGGGAGCATTTTTCAATTCTCCTTCTGTTAATTCTAACTGAGAAATACCTTCAACATCACCTTTCGAAATTTTAATCACAGTTGACAATGTTGTTTCAGCACCTAATTCCATTAAACGATCATGTAATTCACCAACCGTCTCATTTTCATCAATATCGATGACATTTCTTTCAATAACTTTCCCAGTATCTATTTCTTTTTCAATGAAAAAAGTTGTCACCCCAGTTTGTTTTTCACCATTTATTATCGCCCAGTTGATAGGAGCTGCTCCTCGATAATTTGGTAAAATACTACCATGTAAATTGATTGTGCCTTTAGGTGGCATCACCCAAACAACTTCAGGCAACATTCTAAATGCAACTACAACAAACAAATCAGCATTTAGGTTTTTCAATTCTGAAATAAAAAGTTCGTCTTTTAAATTTGTAGGTTGTAAAATGTTTAGATTTTCTTTTACTGCATATTGCTTTACAGCACTTTCATTCATCTGTAATCCTCTACCTGCAGGTTTATCAGGAGCAGTTATCACCCCTACTACATCTATTTTATTCTGAATTAAACGATCTAAAATTGCAACAGCAAATTCAGGCGTTCCCATAAAAACAACTTTCATTTTATTATCCTCTGATTTAAGTTTGCTAAGTTACAATTTTGAACTATTTTATTCTTAATTTATACATTCAAAACATTCTTTTTTGTAAAAGGTATGGTAATTGCTATTATTTTTACAGAACATTAAATAAAAAACTATGAAATCTTTAAGCATTGCCATATTTCTTATTTGTAGCCCGATAATTTTTGGACAAATTACATCGATAAAACAAGATAATTCGAAACCTTGTTATGACAAATTAAAGGATTTGAGAAAAAGAGGTTTAGACCTAATTGAATGTGGAAAAATAGCTGGTGTTGTAGATTGTAATGAAGAATTAGAATACGATCATGAATCTGACATGTTCTTGAAAAAGGCAAAGGATAATGTGAATAGAGCTGGTGCAGGTTCTCCTTATACAGGAACGTGTGAGTCATGTTATATGAGTGGTTTACTTGAGCGAAGAATTTCTTTTGTTAACGGTCGTGAAAATGGTATTGATACTACTTATTATGATAATGGCTGTATTCAAGCTGTTCGATCTCATATTCAAGGAGCTGAATCTGGAACTTGGACTTACCACTATGATTCAACTCAGCGTTTAGCTTGGGAAATGAATTATTATTTGGGAGAAAAGCATGGAAAACATGTATATTTTAAACCAAATGGTGACACCACAAAATTGGAAAATTATAAAAATGGACTACTTGATGGTGTTAGAAAACAATACTATAAAGGATCTAAATTATTTAAAGAAATACACTATTCAAATGGTTTGTTAGATGGACCTTCTAAAATGTATAACAATCAAGGAGTTTTGATTGAAGAATCTAATTATAAGGCAAATAAAAGACAAGGCCCTCAAAAATTCTATTACGATGATGGTGTTTTATTAAGAACTGAAAATTGGGACAATGGTGTCAAATTTGGAGAGTTTAAAATGTTCTACTATCAAGGTTTTGTTCAAACATTAGAAACTTATAATAAGAAAGGGCAAAAAGAAGGGAAATTTGAAGAGTATTATGCGGATCAAAAATTAAAGCGTTCTGCTGTTTATTTGAAAGATGTATTAGTTGAGGAGCATTTATTTGATGAACATGGAAATGAGACCTATTCTTTTGGAGCTCCGACCAAAACAACTGCTGAAGATGATGATATCAATAAAGTGAAAAAAAAGTAAAAATCTGACTTTGTTTTGGAAGAAAAAATAGTTGATGTTGCAGTTATTGGTGGTGGTGCAGCTGGTTTTTTTGCTGCAATTCATGCAAAAAATGAAAATAACACAGTTGCAATTTTTGAGAAATCAAATAAATTTCTCTCAAAAGTAAAAATCTCTGGAGGTGGACGTTGCAATGTTACAAATGCTTGTTATGACAATACTTATCTATCAAAACATTATCCTCGTGGCGAAAAGCACCTTCGTAAAGCATTTTACCAATTCAATGCACAATCAACTGTCGATTGGTTTGAGTCAAGAAATGTGAAATTAAAAACATACCCTGATAATTGTATTTTCCCTTTAGCCAATACTTCGCAAGTTATCATCGATTGTTTTCTAAAGGAGACCACAAATCTTAATATTGGACTTCACTTACATTTTAATATTCATTCAATTACTCGTAATGAGAATGATTACACTTTAAAAACAGATGATTGCATTATCACTGCCAAAAATGTTATTATCACAACTGGCGGACACCCAAAATTGAGTAATTTTAGTTGGTTGGAAAAGTTAGATCTAAAAATCATTCCTCCAGTACCTTCATTATTTACTTTTAACATGCCCAATAATCCTATTCGGGAATTAATGGGAAATGTGGTTGAAAATGTAACAGTAAAAATTGAAGGAACGAAACTTATCGGTAAAGGTCCTTTACTTGTAACACATTGGGGAATGAGTGGTCCGGCAATTTTACAGTTATCAGCTTGGGGAGCTCGAATTTTAGAAGACAAAAAGTATCAGTTTTCAATTTTTGTTAATTGGCTTGATGAAGCAAAAGAAAATGAACTTCGAGATGTGTTGCAATTCAATAAGAAAACGCAAGGTGAAAAAATGTTGCAAAATGCCAATCCATTTCAAATAACCAATAAAATTTGGTATTTTTTATTGGAGAAATACGAACTTCCTAATCAAATTAGATGGAAGGATTTAGAAGGTAAATCACTTAATAAATTAGTAACTGCCTTATTATTTGACAAATATGATGTGAGTGGTAAAACAACTTTTAAAGAAGAATTTGTGACGGCTGGTGGGGTTTGTCTCTCCGAAATAGACTTCAATACGATGGAATCAAAGAAAAATAAAGGATTGTACTTTGCAGGAGAACTTTTAGATATAGATGGAATTACTGGAGGATTTAATTTTCAGGCAGCCTGGACAACTGGTTACATTGCCGGAACAAATGCAAAAGAGAATTTTTAGAAAAGATTAAGGTTTAGAACTTTGATCTGAGGTGTGATTTGAAGCTATAGAATCACGCTTAAATCTTAAGATCTTCTCTGCAGGAGTATTCACAATTTGTTTAAAATTTGATTTATTAACATATTCAATTGTCTTTAAATTCAAGTCAGTTATATCTGAAACTTTTAACTCTCTTACTTCATTCATTTTGTCCTATTTCGTTATGTAAAATTCCTTAAAAGTTCAAACTTTTCTTTTGAAGAGTTTCGGGAATTTGTATTAGACATTCGTTTTTTCGATCATTTTATTATTTCTACTCCATTCACTCCACGAACCAACATATAGTTTTGGGATTTCCATTTCTGCATAATCTAATGCTAATAAAGTGTGACAAGCCGTTACTCCTGAACCACAATGGACTATAATATTTTCAGTCTTAATATCTCCAAATAGTACTTTATACTTGTTTTTCAATTCCTTTGAGGTAATGAATAATCCATTACAGTCTAAATTTTCGGTATATGGAACATTTATTGCTCCTGGAATATGTCCTGCAATTAAATCAATCGGTTCAAACTTCCCATCATATCGTCCTCTATCTCGAACATCTACTACTAGATAATTTGGATTTTTCGATATCCTTTCCACTTCGTCTATTTCAATTATAGGTAATTTCCATTTTTTAATTAGATATGGTTCAAATCCTCTCTTAAAAATCTCTGGCTTTGAACTCAATGGAAAATGCTTTTTTTTAGCTTGAATGATTCCTCCGTTTAAAACTTGAACCTTTTTATGACCAACTGATTTTAACATCCACCAAAATCTAGCAGAAGCATTTGATCCATTTTTATCGTCATAAATAACTACATGTTTGTCCTTTAAAATTCCTATATCAGTTAAAGTTTTTGCAAAATTGGTTATTTCTGGTAATGGGTGTCGCCCACCTTCCGAAATGTCATTTTTAATGTCTGCCAGCTGAGTATTTAGGTCAACAAAAAAAGCACCTTCCAAATGTTCTTTTTCGTAGTTAGCTTTAGCATCTTCACCGTTGCTGACATCAAAAATCATCACATCAGAATTTTTGTAAATTCTCAATAAATCGTCCACTTCTATAATTGGTGATATTCTCATATTTTTATTTCTGTTGGCCGACTAAAGTAAAATGATGCCACTCAACCAAAAGTCTTTCATTTTAATAAAAATACAAAATCTTTGGTATTATTACTTCTCAGACACCCAAAGTTTTATTTTCTTATTCAAGAAATATAGTAACCATTACATCTTCTTTTTTCTTTTTGTAGCATTCTACTGAAAAAGTATTTTCATTGACTTTAATAATACGTTCTGTATTAAATTGATACAATTCTGTTCCTTTTGCGTCTTTTGTATCAAACAAAGAAATTTTTTCAGGTATACCTGTATCACGATTCACCTTAAAACCAGTTAAATAACCACCAATACCGTCTCTATGTTCGGAAGGGAATTGATTCAATGGTAACTCAATATTCTTGATATTATCTAAGAATAATAAATAATCAGATGTTTCATTTGATATTAAGAAATAGCCCATTCCACCTCTTCCAGATCTTCCGGTTTGATTTTTTGGGAATTTATTCATCCATTTCAATTCTCCATCTGAATCTATTCCTACTCCCACAATTTCTTGATAAAAATATTTTATTGATGTACTTCCTGTTTTTGGGTCTGTACTAGTAATTTGATAATTCTTTTCTGCATATATTGTAATATCTCCTTTCGAATCATAAGTAATTTCTCTTAATGTCATGTTTCGTAATTTAAGATCTTTTACTTCATCCTTTTTATCCATTTTTTTTTGAGCACGATTAGACTGATACATTTTCATTACCTCTAGTGGCACTTCATAAAATTGAATATCCGAAACAGCGTCTTCTTTAATTCTAGACAGGAAAAAACCATCAATTCCCCTATCTTTGCCAATATTACTATAAAAACCCGAT
>DAIOWV010000028.1:0-208 GCA_036758285.1 Taishania sp.
GCTTGCATTCTATTGATTTATTTTACTTTATTTTCTAACATTGGAACAAAACTAAATACACCATATTGTTGAATATCTACTTCACCATCAGGTAGTTTTGTTATTTTTAACATAATTTGATCTTTCCCTTCACCAACAGGGATAACCATAATTCCACCTTCTTTTAATTGATCGATTAAAGCCGCAGGAACTTCAGGTGCTCCACATG
>DAIOWV010000028.1:269-11639 GCA_036758285.1 Taishania sp.
ACTAAAACTTTGTCAAATGGAGCTAAATTTGGTAAACCCGCATATCCATCGCCATAAGAAAGTCGAGGATTAAAATTGAAATGATGAATAATTTTCTGAGCCTTCAAAAATAATTCTCGTTGACGTTCAATTGAAAATACTTTCATACCCAATTGGCAAAGAATGCATGTTTGAAATCCAGAACCAGTACCAATCTCTAAGACTTTTTCTCCTTTTTTTAAATTCAATAAATGTGTTTGAAAAGCAACAGTATACGGATGCGAAATTGTTTGTCCCGCACCAATCTGAAATGCTTGATTACTGTATGCTTGTTGTTCAAAAACTAAATCTAGAAAAAAATGTCTTGGTATGGCATCAAAAGCTTCCAAAATCAATTCATTCTCAATACCTTTTTCTCGCAACTCATTGATAAGTTGCCTTCTCATTCCTTTGTGCTTGAAAGTATCTTGCATGTTGCAAAGTTAGTAAAGATTTACCTAAAATAGTTTTAAAATATTAACAGAAACGGACTTATTCTCCTTTAAAAACAGGATTTCTTTTTTCTAAAAAAGCATTTACTCCCTCGTTAAAGTCATAAGTTGTTCCCGCAATTGTTTGCAATTCACCTTCTACAGCCAATTGTTGAGTGAGGTTATTTGTTAAACTTAAGTTTAATGCTCTTTTTGTTAACCCCAATCCTTTTGTTGGCATAAGTGCAAGTTTTTCAGCAAATGCATTTATTTCGATTTCAAAAGAATCGTCTTCAACTGCTTTATAAATCATATTCAAAGAGACAGCTTCATCAGCAGAAACTTTATCTCCAGTCATCATTAATGCTGCAGCCTTTTGAAATCCAATAATCCTTGGTAAAAAGAAAGTTCCTGCAGAATCAGGAATTAAACCAATTTTTGAGAATGCTTGGATAAATGCAGCACTTTTTTTAGCAATTGTAATATCACAAGCTAAAGCGATATTTGCCCCAGCCCCAGCCGCAACACCATTAACGGCACCAATAATTGGTTTTTCAATCGTTCGAATTCTTTCGATAATCGGATTATAATGATCACTAACAATCGAAGATAATTCAGGTCCATTTGGATCCATAACCTCCGCTAAATCTTGACCTGCACAAAAAGCTTTGCCTTCTCCTGTCAAAACGATTGCTCTAACACTTGCATCTTTTTCAGCTTCATCTAATTCTTTGTGTAAAGCAAATGCCATAGATTGATTAAAAGAATTAAAAACAGTTGGACGATTAAATTTTAATGTACGTACCCCATTATTGTTTGTAACTATGATATCCATTTTTATAAAAATTTAAGCAATAAATATACAGCAAAATGTTCAATTCTGCACTCTTGAAATAAGGAAGAGAAGTTATTTTACTTTTGGAGAAACCAATTGCATACACAATTTCATACGGATAATTCTTTTTGCTGAAGCATCTACTTTTGCTTTGAATTTTTCGTCAGATTGGTATTTTTTCAAAATTTCTTCGTGTGCTTTGTTTGCATCTAAAGGCATTAAAACAATATCACAACCAGCATCAATAGCAGCAGCATTTGAACTAGGTACTTGTGTAACACCCCCCATATTCATTGCATCTGTAACAATAAGCCCTTTGTAATTTAGTTCATTTCTGAGTAAATCAGTCACGATAACTGGAGATACAGTCGCAGGAAGCCCATTTGTATTGTACTTTTCGTTGTTTTTTACAGCTAAATGTCCAATCATGATTGACGGTACATTTTTAGCAGCTAATTGTTTGAAAATTTCTAGTTCTTTCAATTCACCATCAATTACTTGAAGAGCTTTATGAGTGTCACCAGAAACTAAACCATGACCTGGAAAATGTTTTGCGGTTGAAACAATATTCGAATTTGTTGATTCTTCAATAAAAGCTAATGAAAAGGGAACAATGTTTTTAGGATCTTTTCCAAAACCTCTATAGCCAACTGTAGAGTTTGAAGCCATATCTGAAACGGGTGCGAAATTGTAATTAATCCCTATTTCATTTAATTCTTTGGAAATGATTTGAGCAACAGAACGTACATCTTCTTCGGACATGATTTCAGAGGCTTTTTTTACTGGTGTTGATCCTGTAATTTTTCGATTAACCAATGATGGTTCAGCATCGGCACTATACAAAAAAGGTATCACACCCAATTCTTCGTTTTTTTTGTTAATTGTTGAAATCCAATTTGAGAATTGTTCTTTAGTGCCGTTTAGCATTAGAATTCCTCCAATTTTTTTGTCTTCAACAAGTTTCATAATTGTTGCTTCTGTTTGCCCTAATCGTCCCATTGCTGGCATAATTAATTGAGCAACTTTTTCTTCATCACTTAAGGTAGAAAACAGTAAATCAACATCTTTATCAATTTGTACTGAATTAGAAAAGTAATCTTCTATTTGAAGAGGTTTAACCGTCTCAATTACTTTTTTTTCAACCTGTTCAGGTTGTTTCGTGTCATTGTTTTGAGCGCATGAAGTAAATGTTACTCCAGCAATAAAAAGATATGTGAAAATTTTATTCATATTTAGCAAATACATTATTCCAATAAACATCAAAGTTAAGTTCTGAAAACGCACCACGATTCCTTATTCGTTCTGTTTTTTCAACAATTCCATTGTCAACAATTAAGCCAAAACTAAAATCTGAATAATTTTGAAAAATAGATGAGGTAGGAGAATCCTTAATTGACGATAATTTTCTTTGTTATTTTTTCATGATTGTCTATTGTTATCTCAATAAAATAAGCTCCCTTTTCATAATTTGAAAGATTTATTTTTTGCTCCTTAGATGTTGTTTTTACATCAATCATGATATTTCCAAATACATCCGACACTCTAATTTTTTGGAGATTGCTTTCAGAGTAGTTATAAATAATTAATATATCATTACATGGATTTGGCCACATTTTTATCACATCATTAGCTTGAACAACATCCTGTAGGGAGACGTTTTTAGTGCAATTTTCTGAATATTTTGCAGGTACCATTGAACTGTTATTCATCCAGCCATCATATACTTGATTTTCTGACACTTTAAGACACATTAACGCACTACTTTGTTCAAATTGAGGATATAAAGTTAAATTGAATCCTGAACTAGCTCCAATTCCTTCAATTATAGAGATATATGCAGAATCGATTGAGTTGGTTCCAAGTTGCCATCGTTTATGATAAAGTCCATCTAATAGTAACACAGAATCTTGTCCCATTACTAGTAAATTGGGATAATTTACATTTGTGACAGTTTGTGGGTAAATTTGCCCTACAGTTAAATTGAAATCATAGAGTAGCGTATCTTGATTATCAGAAAATGTATATACTTTTTTATTTGGAATATCTTGTCTAAAATAAAAATTAGAACTTGGAATAGTATATGTTTCTGTCGTGTAATTTTGTTGCCCCCAGTTATCCGCCCATTGAATGATTTGATGTCCTTTTAAGGTATGGTAGATTTCCGAACCAATCAATGTGTCTTGACTAAAACTGATAGAGTTGGTGATGGTTGTATGTTCGTGTCCACCATAATAATACAAAAAAGAAGCTTGAATCCAAGTAGCCTCAGATTCTGGTATTGGTTGGAACGTTTGCGCACATAGTTTTTCTCCAAAACAAAGTGCAATCAATAGACAGGTATACAATGTTTTCATAAGTGAAGATGAATTGTGTTTTTCAATATTAGAACGTTCAATAGGATTGAAAGGTTGGGGAAAATTATGGAACGTAAATAAAGAAAAAATAGTTATTTAACTCATTATCAATAAAATTTAAGAGAGATGGTTTATTCATATTTAGCAAATACATTATTCCAATAAACATCAAAGTTAAGTTCTGAAAATGCACCACGATTCCTTATTCGTTCCGTTTTTTCAACAATTCCATTTTCAACAATTAAGCCAAAACCAAAAACAGGGTTTTTAGCTTTACCATTTGTAAGTTTTGTTGCTGTTCCAAATCGCATATCATAAAATAAATAGGTATTATCTTCTTTCATTATTGTATAATAACCGTTTGAAATAAAACGTAGTTTTTCAGGGTAGTGTTCTTCACCTTGCTTCCATTTAATTTCATTTAGTAAATGATGATTTTTTGGAATGATTTCAAGGTCTTCAGGTTTGTAAGAACCAAAAACGGATTTGTAGTTCACATAATAATTTTCATTGCTTTCTCCAATTATCATCCAATAAAACGTCGTCCCTGGCATCGCAGATACGAGTGTGCGATTCACTTTAATACCTGATTTTGAAAAGTATTCATCTGTATGTTTCGAAACAGAATGTTGAGCATATAAACCCCAAAATAAATAAAGTGTTGAATAAACAATTCCAATCCAGTTTATTCGACTTCTCCATTTTGCAGTTCTTTTCATGCATATAGCAACAACAACGCAAATTAGAAATGGAACAGTGTAGAGTGGGTCTATTACAAAAACAGAATCTAAAGCTAATCTTACTGGGTTTGGCCAAAGTAAAGATGTTCCATAGTTTGTAAAAGTATCAAGCATTGGGTGGGTTATTATTCCAAAGAAAAACAATAGCCACCACGTTTTAAATTCATATTTTCGTTTGTAGAGTCTGAATAAAATCCAAGCAAACAAAGGTGAAAACGCAATTGCAAATAGTATTGAGTGTGAAAAACCTCTGTGAATCAATGCTCCATCAATTGGGTGATAAAATCCAGTTAAAAAAACATCTAAGTCAGGAATTGTACCTGCTATCCCTCCCCAAAAGGCAGCTTTTATGCCCATCTTTCTGCCTCCAACTGCTTCGCCAATTGCGGCGCCGAGAACAACTTGTGTCAATGAATCCATTCAATTTATTTTTTTGTGAAATTAGTAAATATTGAAGGATTCATACTTTCTTTTCTTTTGAATTAACTTTTAATTAATTGATATATTAAGTTTGAAAATTGATACTTTTTTATTAAATTCAATATCGTTTGTTGGAGATTGATTCTAAACAAAATTAAATAAACCTATCTTTTTAAAATGGAACTAAACCGAAGTATCAAAACTTGGGCTGAAGATGATCGTCCACGTGAAAAAATGTTATTGAAAGGAAGAGGCGCGCTTTCTGATGCCGAATTGTTGGCTATTTTATTGGGGTCAGGTACTCCTTCACGATCTGCATTAGATGTTGCACAAGATTTATTAGTTAAAAATGAGAATAATCTTCAATCACTAGGGAAAATGTCAGTTAATGAATTGAAAAAAATAAAAGGCATTGGCGATGCAAAGGCTATAACTTTGTGTGCTGCAATTGAGTTAGGACGAAGGAGACAAGCATTATTGCCCACGAAAAAAGCACAAGTTACTTCATCAGAAACAGCATTTGATTTATTGATGATTGATTTTCAAGACCTAAATCATGAAGAGTTTTATGTGTTATACCTTAATAAAGGGAATTATGTTATTCAAAAAAAACAAATATCGATAGGTGGTTTAGCAGGAACCGTTGTTGATGGAAAAATAATTTTTAAAACTGCATTGGAATTGAATGCTTGTGGAATCATTATGGCACACAATCATCCTAGTGGCAGACTTCAACCAAGCGAACAAGATTTAAGATTAACGAAACAATTGAAAGAGTTTGGTCGATTAATTGATATTGAAATTCTTGATCATTTAATTATTGCTGATAAATCATATTATAGTTTTGCCGATGAAGGTAAAATGTAAATGGATAAACTAAGAACTTTTTTGTGTTTAATTTTTATATTTAATCTTGTTTTATCATGTCAAAAATCATTACTTTTGTATCAATGGAAAAACAAATCATTCTGAACAAAAGGCACATTGATCTTACAATGAAACGCCTTTGTTATCAATTGATTGAGACTCATAACGATTTTTCAAATGCTATTTTAATCGGACTTCAACCTAGAGGGATTCATGTTGTTACTCGACTTAAAAAAGAATTAGAGCAGATATTGAATAAGGAAGTGGTATGTGGAAATTTAGATATTACATTCTACCGAGATGATTTTCGAAGAAGAGAGAAACCGTTGATTCCAAGTGTTACAAATATTGATTTTGCGATTGAAGGTAAAAATATAATCATTGTTGATGATGTGCTTTTTACTGGACGTACAATTCGATCAGGATTAGATGCACTACTTGCTTTTGGTCGACCAGCAAAGGTTGAGTTGTTAGTTTTCATCGATCGTAGATTCAATCGTGATTTACCTATACAGGCAGATTACATTGGAAAAACAGTCGATACTCTATCAGAAGAACGAGTTTCAGTCGAGTGGAGCGAAATAGAAGGAGAAGATAAAGTTACATTGTATACACCTGACATCAATGAATAATTTAAGTGTAGAACATATTATCGGTATTAAAGATCTTACGAAGCAAGATATCGAATTAATTCTGAATACAGCTGAAACATTTAAACAGGTTATTAATCGACCAATAAAAAAAGTACCTTCTCTAAGAGATATAACAATTGCCAATTTGTTCTTTGAAAACTCAACGAGAACAAGACTTTCATTTGAATTAGCTGAGAAAAGGTTGTCTGCTGATATTGTAAATTTTAGTGCAGCAAGTAGTTCTGTTAAGAAGGGTGAAACGTTGATAGATACTGTAAATAATATCTTGGCAATGAAGGTTGATTTGGTTGTTATGCGACATCCAAATCCTGGAGCAGCGAAGTTTTTATCTGAAAGAGTAGATGCACGTATAGTTAATGCTGGAGATGGAACACATGAACACCCAACTCAAGCTTTATTAGATGCATTTTCTATTCGTGAACAATTAGGAACTTTAGAAGGTAAAAAGGTTGTAATTGTTGGTGATATATTACATTCTCGTGTTGCTTTGTCAAATATTTATTGCCTTCAAAAAATGGGGGCTGAAGTGATGGTTTGTGGTCCAACGACTTTGATACCGAAATACATTAATGAATTAGGAGTTAAAGTAGAACATAACCTTAGAAAAGCTTTAGAGTGGTGTGATGTTGCTAATATGTTGCGTATTCAACTTGAACGTCAGGATATTAAGTTTTTCCCATCGCTTCGTGAATACAGCATGCAATATGGTTTGACTAAGGAAATATTGGATTCTTTAGATAAAAAAATAATTGTAATGCACCCTGGACCAATAAATCGAGGTGTTGAAATAACTAGTGATGTAGCTGATTCAGAGCAATCTATTATTTTACAGCAAGTTGAAAACGGTGTTGCTGTACGAATGGCTTGCATTTATTTATTGGCTTCAAAAATAGGAAGGTAGAACCCTTTTTAGCAAATCATTTTACATTTTTATTACTATGAAACAAAACTTTTACCTGCTACTTTTAGGTCTGACTTTTGCAATCTCTGCAAGAGCTCAAAGTAACAATTGTAATAATTATCAAATAAAAATAGATAGTCTACTGAATGGTGATCGTCATCGTAATATTGAAATTGCGGAACAACTTTTTGCTACTACGAAAATATGTTTGTTTGCCACTGGAGAAACATCCAAATTAGAAAAACTAAAACCATTTTCTGTAGTTTCTACAATTGAAAATGGTTATGCCGTAGCTCGTAAATTTAATAAGTATGTTATTATTGATAAGAACTTTGATGTATTAACTAAGCTCGATTATTATCGAGTTTTTCCTTTTGAGAATGGCTATGCAAAGGTTATAGATTACAATGATTCAATCGGATTGATAGATGTAAAGGGCGAAGTCATTATTCCTTCACTGTATACTAAAATTGAAAAAATTAAAGACGGTTATATTGCGAGTGATCACAAATCAATTACAATATTTGATGATAATTTTAAAGTTATTTGGAAATCAAATTCTTATGATAGGTTTGAAGTGCAACTTCCAACTGTTTTCAAGTTGTCGAATAAATCTAATTCTGTTCTGATTAACAATAAAGGTCAACAAATTTTTAATCCTGAAAAAGAATATACGCTATTTTCTACAAAAAATCAGGGACTGTTTGTTTACCTGTCGAATAAGTATTATTTTCTTAGTTCACTTACTTCAAAGACATTTGAATTTGACAGGATTAATATAAGTAGCCAATTAATGACAGAAGATTTTTCTATTGTATACAAAGACTCTAAGCAATTTTTATTTAATACTAAAAACTTTAGTATGACTCCATGGGAACATCAAACCCCTGTCGCTATTTTTGATGACATTGTTATGGTTCAGAAAGATGGAAAATATGGAGTGATTGATGTTAATAATAATACTATTTTACCTATCGAATATGATTTTTATAATTTGGTAATCTTTAATCACAAAGATCTTATTTTCAAAAAGGGGGAACAAAATTTTGTCTTTGATATACATACAAAATCATTAAAAGAGTCTAAATATATTATTTGGGATCTGGTTAATAGAAAGTCTTCATTGTTTATAGCAAAACATAAAAAGTACGGAATTATTGATGTAAATGATAAAGAGATTTTCCCCTTTATTTATGACACAATAATCCGAGATGGTTTTTTCAACGTCCTTGTAAAAAAGTCTTCTAACGCTAAAGATGAGAAAAAACTATATTATTCAAGAGACCTTGATGTTTTGATAGAGAATAGTCAAGATTTATTTCGTGTTTTTAATCAAAAAGGACAAAAGATAAATGAATTTATAGCCGATAGAATTCAATTAAAAAGAGGGGAAGGGGTATCCATTTCGCAAGGGGCTAATCAAGGATATTTATCTCTTGATGGGTACACACTCATACCTCCAAAATATGACAAAGTTATTGGAAGCAATTTGACAACATTACAAGAAATAAAAATCAAAGAAAATCAGGGTGGTTTGTTTTGGAATGGAACTCACCAAATTCTTCCCATTGAATATTCTCAATTTCAGATGTTTGGTGGTGGTTTTTTTGTTGTGAAAAAGGGAACTTTTTTTGGTGTAAGAGATATTTATGGAGAAACGATTTTGTCTCCAGAATATGAGAAAATACGCCCGTCAGAATACAATTACTTACGTTTGATTGTAAAAAAAGATAAATTATTTGGACTTTTTGATTTAGAATCGAGACAATTTATTCTACCATTAGAATATGATAATATTTCTATTTTGGACAATAATTCATTATCTGTCATTAAAGGTGGAAAAATGGGATTTTTAGATGCTCAATTAAAAGAAATTCTACCATTGGTTTATGACGAATTGGTTTTTAATCGTTCAACTATTTCTTTTTCAAAAGACAAGAAAATGGGATTACTCAATATGCAAGGTAAATTATTGACTACCGAAGATTTTAATCAGATATCATTTTTTAGAGATGGTTTGGCAGTTGTTTATAAAAATAAAAAAGTAGGATTGATCAATGAAAAAGGAGCAATCGTTGTACCTTTAAAATATGATTATGTCGGTTTTGTTGGTGAGAGTAGATGTGCTATTAAAGTAAATGATCGTTATGGATTAATTGATTATTCAGGAAAGGTTATTGTACAACCAATTTATGATAATTGCAACTCATTTGAAGATGGGATAATTAGATTTGAATCAGATTATGAATTTATATTTATTGATCCATCTGGAAAGATTGTAGAAAAAACTCCGAATTCAAGCCCTGTGAACACATTCGGAGATGATTGATTTTTAAATATTGAATAGAACTTCTCCATTTAAGTTCTTACATTCATAAAAAATAGTATTTTTGAAGAAATTAGCTTACGGATGAATTTTGAAACTACACAAAATCGTAATACAGCCATAGTTAAAACTTTGGTAGAAAAGTTGGATGCTTCAAATGCTTCTTCACTCAAATCTGAGTTCGTTGTATTAAATAAAAATGGCGTAAATACAATTATAATTGATTTCTCAGCCACTAAGTACTGCGATTCTTCCGGATTGAGTGCAATTTTGACAGCAAATCGTCTATGTAAGGAAGCCAGTGGTAAATTTATTTTGTGTGGATTAAACTCAACAGTTGGTAAATTAATTGAAATTGCTCAATTGGATAAAGTTCTTACAATTACCTCTAATTTAGAAGAAGCGAAGAAACTAATCTAAGTGAAATTTGAAGTAACCATATTAGGAAGTAGTGCTGCATTACCTACTTTACAAAGAAATTCAACAGCACAATATGTCATTTGTCGCAATCGAAATATTTTAATTGATTGTGGTGAAGGAACTCAAATGCAAATGCGTAAATACGGCATTCGATTTCAACGTTTAGACATAATTCTTATTTCTCATTTACATGGTGACCATTTTTTTGGCCTGGTAGGGTTATTGAGTACAATGCGTTTGTTGGGACGAGATGATAAATTGACAATAATTTGTCCTAAAGGACTTCCTGAAATTCTTTTAACTCAATTAGAAATAGGCTATAAATTAGATTTCGACATTACTTTTATAGAACTTGAAGGGAATGAAAATACAATTGTTTATGAAGATAAGTCGATTGTAATTGAAACTTTTCCGTTAAAACATAAAATACCAACCAATGGTTTCATTGTTCGAGAAAAAGAAGGCGAACGAAAAATGAAACCTTACGTTTTAGATCATCCATTATTAAAAATAGAATACATTCATCGATTAAAAAGGGGAGAAGATGTTGTCACAGAATCGGGTAAAATATTAAAATCTAAAGATTTTACGGATGAACCGTCACCTTCTTTTTCATATGCATACTGCTCAGATACAATGTATTCGGAAAAAGTAGCGGAATATATTAAAAATGTATCGGTCGTTTACCATGAAGCAACATTTATTGAGCAACATAAAGATTTAGCAAAGGCAACTATGCATTCTACAGCAAAACAAGCTGCTGAAGTAGCCAAAAGGTCGGGAGTTAATAAATTATATTTGGGACACTTAAGTGCTAGATATGCAGATGGAAAACAACACGAAGTTGAAGCTCGTCAAGTATTTGAAAATACTGATTATGTGGTTGATGGGATGACCTTTTTAATAAACTAACTTAAATTACATAAAAAATGCCCAAGTTTTTACTCAGGCATTTACATATAAATTCTCAGATCTAGATCTTATTTCACAACGAATTCATTAATAATTAGTTCTGCTAATTCAGAACCAATTCTATCTTGAGCTTCTTCGGTTGCTGCACCAATATGAGGTGTACAAGCTATTTTAGGATGTGAAAGTAAGGCTTTGTTCGGTGTTGGTTCATTCTCAAAAACATCAAGCGCACAAGCAGCAACTTTACCATTTAATGCTTCAATTAATGCTGCTTCATCAAATACACCTCCACGTGCTGCATTTACTAAACGTACATTTTTTTTCATTTTTGAAAATTCTTTTTCACCAATAACTGCACTTCCATCAGCCTGTTTAGGAACATGAATAGAGATGTAATCACACTGACCTAAAATTGAATTTAAATCAGTTGTCGTTTGAATTGGAACAATTACTTCATTGGAATTTCCAATTTTAACTGAAATGTTTGCTGTGT
>DAIOWV010000028.1:11649-19458 GCA_036758285.1 Taishania sp.
AAAGTTCAGAAATTCTACCAGCATACATCTCCCAAGTACACCAAGGGCATAAGATGCTAAACTTTGCCCAATTCTACCAAAGCCAATAATTCCAAGTGTTTTTCCTCTTAATTCAACACCTTTAGCATAGTTTTTCTTTAAGGTGTTAAAATCGCCTGTTTCAATATTTTTATATGAATCATGTAAAAAGCGAGAAATTGAAAACAATGCTCCCATTACTAGTTCTGCAACGGATTGAGATGAGGACGCAGGAGTATTGATAACAGTTAGTCCTTTTTCACGTGCATATGTGACGTCAATATTGTCCATTCCTACACCACCACGACCTATAAGTTTTAAACCCGGACATGCATCAATTACTTCCTTTCTTACTGTTGTAGCACTTCTAACTAATACAATTTCATAATTTTCTTGATTGATTACTGAAATCAAATCTTCTTGATTTACTTTGTCAGTAATAACAACAAAACCAGCTTCTTCTAATAATTGTTTTCCGATGGCTGAAATACCATCATTTGCTAAAATTTTCATTTTTTTATGCGTTTTTTGTTGCAAAATCCTTCATTACATCTACTAATACCTGTACACTTGAAAGTGGAAGTGCATTGTATAAAGAAGCTCTATATCCACCTGTTGATCGATGTCCTTTTAAACCAACAACTCCAGCATCATTCCAAGCTTTGTTAAACGATTCTTCTAAATTTGAATATTGATCTTTCAATAAGAAGCTAACATTCATTTTTGATCTATCTTCAACTGAAACATTTGATGAAAACAATGGATTAGCATCAATTTCTGAATACAAAAGACTAGCTTTCGCATTGTTTCTTTCTTCTGCAGCCTTAACTCCTCCAGTTGCAATTAAATCACGAAGATTTAGCATTGATACATAAACCGAAAATACTGGTGGTGTGTTTAACATGGACTCTTTCTCATGTTGTTTTGCCAAATTAAAGTAAGATGGCATAAACGGAGTCTTAAATTTCCCAAGGATTTCCTCTTTTACAATATAGATAGTTGCACCAGCAGGTCCTAAATTTTTTTGAGCTCCAGCATAGATTAAATCAAAATCAGCAACATTTATTTCTTTAGAAAAAATATCTGACGACATATCGCAAACTAAAGGAACATTTGTTTTTAATTGCTCTTGAAACTGAGTACCATATATCGTATTATTTGAAGTATAGTGTAAATAGTCTAAATCAGAAGGGATTTCAAAGTTTTTAGGAATATATGAAAAGTTTTTATCCTCAGATGATGCTAAAACCTGAACGTCAACTCCTACAATTTTAGCTTCTTTGATTGCCCCACTAGCCCAAGTTCCTGTATTTATATAACCTGCTTTTCCTCCGCGAGTCATGTTTAATGCAGAAATAGTAAAACCTAATGTGGCACCTCCTTGTAAAAAAAGTACAGTGTATCCTTCAGGTACGTTCAAGGCTTTTTTTACCAATTCACGTGCTTCTTCCATTACGGCTACAAAATCTTTATGACGATGTGATACTTCCAGAATTGAAAGTCCGTTAAAATCTAATACACCTTTTGCTGCTTGTTCAAATACCGTTTGAGGTAAAATACAAGGTCCTGCTCCAAAATTATGTTTCATCTTAATTTTTTTTAAATGTCACTTTGTTTCTGCAAAGTTGTATGTTTTTTCTTATAGAATGAAAGAATTTACAGAAAAAAGAAAATTATTTATTATAAATAAAAAAAGACACTTTTTAAGCGTCCTTTTTAGTTGTTTTCTTTGCAGTACTTACCTTTTTTTCAGTTGTTTTTTTAGCCGCAACTGTTTTTTTCGGTTTTTCTACTTTTTCAACAACCTTAACTTTTTCTACTTTTGGAGCTGTTATTGGAGATGAAGTTGTTTTTTTTCTTTGTCTAGTTATTCCGTAACTTCCTTGAGCTCGTTTCCCTTTACCTGTTTTTTTATCACCTTTTCCCATAATCAATTAGAGTTTAAGTTTACCAATACAGACAAATATACCAAACTTTTTCAATTGATTATAAATAATATAAGGAATACAATAACGGTTTAGTAAAAATTAACTTTTAAACGTTTTATTACTTCAGGAACGACTTTGTTCCCATGAGGAATGATTCTAGTGCACCAATTAATTTTTAGTTGTGTGAGTTCATCATCACTCAATTTCCAGTTAACGTCCGATTTTTCTAATCTTGTCCTTAAAGCATACATGGAAATTGCAGCAGAAACTGAAATGTTAAAACTTTCTGTAAAACCATACATTGGAATTTTTACAAAATCATCAGCCATATCAATTACTTCTTGTGAAATTCCATCTCCTTCTGTTCCGAAAACCAGTGCAATTGGTTCGTCAATAGGTAATGAATCAATTGTACAGTCATTCTCATGTGGAGTGGTTGCAACTATTCTATAACCTTTGGATTTTAACTGGTTTAAACATGTGATCGTTGGTGTTTCATCATTATAATTGTACATGTCAACCCAACGACCAGCTCCTCTCGCAATATCTCTTTGAACTTGATATTTCCAGTCTTTTTCAATCACATGTAAACTTTGTACTCCAAAACTTTCACAGGTTCTTAAAACAGCAGAAGCATTGTGTTCCTGATATATATTTTCTAAAACTACAGTTAAATGATTCGTTTTTAATGGAGCAAGTCGCTCAAACATCTCCACCTTATTAGGTGTAATCATTCCATATAATTCTTCTAGAAGTGTTTCCTCAAATGTTTTCATTGCTGCCAAAGATAGAAAGATTATCTATAACGAAAGTTGAGGGATATTTGTAAGGTCATGAAATCCCAATTTGAACTCTTTCTATTTTTAGGTAATTGATTGTTGTTATCAGTAGATAAAAAACTATTTTTTGTAATTTCGTGTTGGTTAATAAAAACAGAATTTCATAAAGTGTTGTTACTCATTTTAATTCTGATTTAATAAAGAAAAATAAATGACAGCGTTCAAAAACAAAGTGTTCTTTGTTAGTGGTATTGGTACTGATGTCGGAAAAACTGTTGTTTCGGCAATACTTTCTGAAGCTTTAGAAGCAAATTATTGGAAGCCAATTCAATCTGGAGATTTGGATAATTCTGACTCTATTAAAGTGAAAAAATGGACAGAAAATGTCACAGTACTTGATGAGAAATATCGATTAACAAATCCGTTGTCACCTCATACAAGTGCAAGAATTGATGGTGTTTCAATTTCCAAAAATGTCAATATTCCCTGTGTTGACTCAACGTTAATTGTAGAAGGAGCAGGTGGTTTACTTGTTCCATTAAATGATGAAGGATTAACACTTGGAGATTGGATCTCTGAGTTTAAGAAGCCTGTAATTGTTGTTGTTCGACATTATTTAGGGAGTATTAATCACACACTTTTGACATTAAATTATTTGAAAGTGAATGGTATTGAGATTGCTGGTTTGGTTGTTACAGGAGAAAAACATGAGGAGTCAGAAAAGATCATAGAAAAAATAACTGGTCTTGAAGTCAATTTGTATATTCCTCAATCAAAAGAAATAAACAAAGATTTTGTGACAAAACAAGCACAGATCAATAAAGAAAAAATTACAAAATGGCTTCTTGGTTAGAAAAAGATAAGCAATATGTGTGGCATCCTTTCACACAAATGAAAACTGCGGGAATTCCACTCGAAGTAGTGAAAGCAAAAGATGCAAGTTTTTATACCGCAACGGGTGAAAAGTATTTAGATATTAATTCTTCATGGTGGGTCAATGTTCATGGGCATGGTAATGAATACATTGCAAATGCATTAGCTGAACAGTTCCAAAAGATAGACCATGTTATTTTTGCAGATGCAACACATCATAAAGCAATTGAACTGGCTGAAAGAGTATGTAAAATTCTTCCTAGTCCTTTTCAGAAAGTATTTTTTTCAGACAATGGTTCAACAGCTGTAGAAGTTGCCTTGAAAATGGTTGTGCAATATTGGTACAATAAAAAGATAAATAAATCTAAAATCATTGCCATTGATGGAGCATATCACGGAGATACTTTTGGTGCAATGTCGATAGGGCAGAGAGGAGGCTTTAATACACCATTTGAACCTTATTTTTTTGAAGTTAATTTTTTAGATTTCCCAACAGTTGAAACGGAACATGAAATTCTTCAAAATGCTTTAGAATTAATGCAAAAAGGCGATGTTGGATGTTTGATTGTTGAACCCCTAATTCAAGGATCGGCAGGAATGAGAATGTACCGATCAGAATTTTTAGATGAATTACTTCGATTAGCGAAACAATTTGATGTAAAAGTCATTTTTGATGAGGTAATGACAGGTTGGGGTAGAACTGGAAAGATGTTTGCGATGAATCATTGTGAAGAAACTCCGGATATAGTTTGTTTAAGTAAAGGATTGACAGGAGGGACGATGCCTCTTGGTTTAACTATTTCTACAAATGAAATTTATGATGCTTTTTTAAGTGATCATAAAGCAAATGCATTGTTACACGGACATTCTTTTACAGGTAATTCACTTGCTTGCGCCTGTGCCTGTGCTAGCCTTGATTTATTTGAAAAAGACGCAACTTGGCAAAATGTAAGTAGAGTATGAGTGAATGGTTGAAAACCAATAACTCAGTTTTTGATGTTCGGTATTTAGGAACAATCTTAGCAATCGAATTAAAGCAGACTGAAGGTTCTTCTTATTATTCTCAAATTCGAGACGAAATCGTTCGGTTTTTTTTAGAAAAAGGAATTTTTATTAGACCATTAGGAAATATTTTCTTTTTTAACCCTCCATATTGCATTACCGATGATGAATTGGAGAAAGTAAAGAAAGTAACGATCGATTTTTTAACGATTAATAATAATCGTATTCTCCAAAACGGATAACCATAATAAAATCTGTTTTTACTTCGCGAATTATTACAGCAGTCATTAATTTGGTTTTTTCGTTGTAAACAATTTGAATGTCAGTTGTGAAGACACCGTTTTTGTATAAATGTTTTTCTGAAATATTTCCAAAAGAATCATATTTATATTTTTCTTCTTCGATTGGTTCTATTGTACCTTTTTCAAATTTTGAAATAGAAGCTAATAATCCTTTTTCGTTATAAGTATATAGTTGTTTGTTGAAGTTGGATGTGCGAGAATAACGTTCTTCTTTTTCAAGTAAATATCCATTTTCATCAAAATATGATGTTTCTATCAAATAAGGAAGCCCATAACTATTAGAAATTGTTTTCTTTTTTTGTAGTCCGAAATCTTCATGTTTCATTGTTTCAGAATTTACCAAAACAATTGTTTTTTCTCCTAATGAATCGATAGATTCTGTGTAATATTCTTCAGAAATAATCCTGTTTTTATCATCTAACTGATAGGCTACATTGGTTTTCCCTGACTGACTACCTTGCTTGTGTTCAATTAAATTTCCTAATGAATTATAGATGTATTCATTCCAGGTGGTATCAGTCGTACCATCGTCTTTACGAGTTTCGTATGTACTAATTAGTTGACCTTGTTTGTTAAAGTTGTAGACATAATAAAACTCAGTTTGATACATTGCTTGACCAGACCTTTTGTAATTAAAACGTCCCTTAATTGATTTAATTGAATTGTTTTCAATAAACGTTTTATTGAAAAAAGGTTTATTCGTAAATGCCTCCCCTCTTGAGTTATCCAAAACTTGGGAGTGGCTTGAAAAAGCCCATAAAAATATGATTGCAATGTATTTCACAACACAAAAATCGAAAAATCAATTGTTTTATTGTCTTACATGAAAATAAAATTAGTAACATCAAATTATTGATAACTGTTTTAATAATTCAATAAATAAAACGCGTATTTCAACCTCTCAATTTGAGATTATTTCAAGAATTCATTACATTTGTCTTCCAAAAACAAAATAGAACTGTTATGAATCAATTTAAATTAGGTGTACTGACATTTATTGTCAGCCTGACTAGTATTTACTCAAAAGCAGATGAAGGAATGTGGCTTCCTTTTCTGATTGGTAGAAACTATGAGGATATGAAGAAAAATGGATTAAATCTTACTGCTGAGCAGATTTACTCGATTAATAATTCCTCAATAAAAGATGCCATTATATCATTTAATGGATATTGTACTGGTGAGGTTATTTCAAAAGATGGATTGATTTTAACAAATCATCATTGTGGTTATGAGGCGATTGCTGAAGTTTCAACTGCTGAAAAAAATCATTTAGATAATGGATTTTGGGCGAAGAATCATCAAGAAGAAATCAAAACAAATTTATTTGCAACTTTTGTTATTCGAATTGAAGACGTTACAAGTAAAATAAGTAAAGAGCTTCGTGCTGGAATGACTGAAGCAGAAAGAAATGCTAAAATCAAAGAAATTTCTGATGCTTTAACAAAAGAAGCAGTGAATGGCACGCATTACGAAGCTTTTGTAAGAGATTTTTTCGATGGAAATGAATTTTATTTATTTGTAACGGAAAAATTTCTTGATGTTCGTTTAGTTGGAACACCACCGCAATCTGCAGGGAAATATGGAGGAGATACAGACAACTTGATGTGGCCTCGACATACAGCAGATTTTTCTATGTTTAGAATTTATAGTTCAAAAGACAACAAGCCAGCTCCTTATGCTGCAGAGAATGTTCCCTTATCTCCTCGTCATCACTTGCCAATTTCATTGAAAGGTGTAAAAGAAAATGATTTTGCGATGGTAATGGGATTCCCTGGTCGAACTAACCGTTATTTGACTTCACATGGAGTTGAACAAACTGTAACCTTAGAAAAACCAAAAAGAGTTGAATTACGTGCGATTAAGATGGATGTCATGAAAAGATACATGGATCAGGATGTTGATGTACGTTTGAAATATTCATCCAATTATGCTTCTACTGCAAATTATTGGAAAAACTTTCAAGGTGAGGTGTTACAAGTGAAAAATAATAAAGTTGTAGCGAAGAAATTAGAGCTTGAAAATGAATTTAGAGAGTATGCGAAAGATAAAGCAGAATATAGCAATGTATTATCGACTTTCGAGAAAAGTTATAAATCATTAGATAATGTTGTATTAATTAAAGCGTATCAATCTGAATTTGTTTTTACAGTAGATGCTTCAGTGTTGGCATATCGTTTTAAAATGTATAAAGATGCACTTAATGCAGGACAAACAGAACGTGCAAATCTTATTTTATTGAATTCAATTGAAGTTGCAAATGGTTATTTTACAACTGCAAGTATGAACCTAGAAGCTGATATAGTTGGTGAGTTGTTTAAATTATATATCAAAGATATTCCATTAGCTCAACAAGGTGAATTGACGAAAAAAATAGGAGGAAAAGGAGTGAAGTCAATTGAAAAATATATTTCATCTATCAAAACAAAATCTATTTTCTTTGACAAAGCTAAGTTTGACAAATTTGCCAGCAATCCATCTGTTAAAACGCTGGATAAAGATCCTTTATTCTTAATTATTGAAGATGTTGTTAAAGCGCATGATAATGCTGTTTCAACTCCTGAAATTAAAGATGCAACTGAACAATTACAAGTTGCAAATAGAGCATTTGTGAAAGGTATTAGAGAAATGCAACCTGCTAAAAAATTCTATCCAAATGCAAACTCAACTATGAGATTAACTTACGGTCAAGTTTTACCTTATTCTCCTAAGGATGGTGTTTATTATGATTATGTAACAAGTTTGGGAGGGATGTTCCAAAAAGAAGATCCTACAAATCCAGAATTTGTAGTTGATCCTAAAATTACAGCTACTTGGTTGAAAAAAGATTGGGGGCAATATGAAGATAAAGAAAGAGGTTATGTCGTAACTAATTTTATATCAAATAATGACATTACTGGTGGTAACTCT
>DAIOWV010000028.1:19482-21842 GCA_036758285.1 Taishania sp.
GGTTCTCCTGTAATCAATGCTGATGGACATTTAATCGGTACTGCATTTGACGGTAACTGGGAAGCAATGTCTGGTAATATTTTCTTTGAAGATAAAGTACAACGTACAATTTCTTGTGATATTCGTTATGTACTTTGGTTGGTTGATCGAGTATATGGCGCTTCAAATATTATTAATGAATTGACTTTAGTAAAGTAAAAACAAATAGACATAAAAAAAAACCGATGAAGTAATTCATCGGTTTTTTTGTTTAATAAACTATCATCACAGTAATAAAGTAACTGGATTTTCTAAATAACCTTTCAACGTTTGTAAGAATGCAGATCCACTAGCTCCATCAACTACTCTGTGATCACAAGATAATGTAACTTTCATCACATTTCCAGGAACTACTTGCCCGTTTTTAACTACTGGAACCTCTTTAATTCCTCCTACAGCTAAAATACAACTGTCAGGTGGGTTAATGATTGCAGTAAATTCTTCAATTCCAAACATTCCTAAATTTGAAATAGTAAATGTATTCCCTTCCCAATCTGATGGTTGAAGTTTTTTGTCTTTTGCTTTCTTAGCATATTCTCTAACCTCATTTCCAATTTGAACAAGGCCTTTCGAATCAGCAAATCGAACAACAGGTACAAGTAATCCGTCCTCCACAGCTACAGCAACTCCAATATGCACATGTTGATTTCTTCTAATCACATCGCCTAACCATGAAGAGTTTACAGTCGGATGTTGACGTAATGACACTGCAACAGCTTTAATCACCATGTCATTGAAAGATATTTTTACACCTTCTGTTGTATTCATTGCTTTTCGTGCTTCAATAGCATTGTCCATGTCTATATCAAGTGTTAAATAGAAATGGGGAGCCGTGAATTTACTTTCTGCTAATCTACGTGCAATCGTTTTTCTCATTTGAGAAACAGGCTCATCTGTGAAAGATTCAACACCTGCAGGTGCCGAAGAAAAAGCTTTTTGAGCAGGAGCATCATAAGGTACATAATGATCAATATCACGTTTTACAATTCTACCACCTTCTCCTGTGCCTTGTACTGAACCAATATTAATTCCTTTTTCTTCCGCTAATTTCTTAGCTAGAGGAGAAGCAACGATTCTACCATCATTGTTTGAAATTACTGGAGTTGGATTCGATTGCGGTTTAGCAACTGAAACAACTTCTTTTACAGGTTCTGGTGAAGGAGTTTTAGCTTCTTCTACCTTTTTTTCTTCCTTAGGTGCAGAGGCTGTTCCATTACCAGCTAAAATTGTAGAAATATCTTCACCTTTTTCACCAATAACCGCTAAAATAGCATTAACAGGTGCAGCTTGACCTTTTTCTACTCCAATGTGAAGTAAAACACCATCATAGAATGATTCGAATTCCATGGTCGCCTTGTCTGTTTCAATTTCTGCAAGTATTTCTCCTGAAGATACAGAATCACCTACTTTTTTAGTCCATTCAGCTACGACACCTTCTGTCATCGTGTCGCTCAACTTTGGCATGTAAACTACTTCAGCCATATTTTTTAATTAAGAATTTTTATATTAATATTCAATGATATAAGGATAATTAGGTTCTTGGTAAATATCTTCATATAAATCTTTACCTTCTGGATAAGGTGAATTTTCTGCAAATTCAACACTTTCTTCCACTTCCTTTTTAACCCAATCCTCGATTTCTTTAACCTCCTTGTCAGAAAGCCATTTATTTTCTTTGATAACATCTAAACAATGAGTAATTGGATCTTTTTCAATCCATTCTTCAACTTCTTGTTTTGTACGATATTTTTGAGGGTCAGACATTGAATGTCCTTTGTATCGATATGTTCTAATATCTAATAATGTAGGTCCATCACCTCTTCTAGCTCTATCTGCTGCTTCTTCAATTGCTTCATGAACTGACTCTGGTGACATTCCATTTACTATTCTAGAAGGCATTTCGTAAGAAAGTCCAATTTTTGATAAATCAGTAACATTTGTTGTTCTTTCAACAGAAGTACCCATTGCATAATTGTTATTCTCAATGATGAAAATTACAGGTAGCTTCCACAACATTGCCATGTTAAAGGTTTCATGTAATGCTCCTTGACGAACAGCACCATCACCCATTGATACAAAAGCAACATTTCCTGTTTCGTTATATTTTTCTGCGAATGCAACACCAGCTCCCATCGCAATTTGAGCACCAACAATTCCATGTCCCCCCATGAATCCAACTTTTTTATCGAAGAAGTGCATTGAACCACCTTTTCCTTTGGAACATCCAGTAGAACGACCATATAATTCAGCCATTAAAACTCTTGGATCTGTTCCCAAAGCAATTGGATGTGCATGATCACGATAAGCTGTCATGTGTTTGT
>DAIOWV010000028.1:21860-34609 GCA_036758285.1 Taishania sp.
GGTATACAAGCACTTGCTGTACCCGCTACAATTGCTTCTTGACCAATGTATAAGTGACAAAAACCACCAAATTTTTGTTGAATGTATAATTGACCTGTTTTTTCTTCAAATTTGCGAATCAACAACATGTCTTTCCACCATTTTATATAAGTTTCTTTCGAAAATTTTGAAGCACTATTCGCTTTACTCTTTCTCGTCGTTGCCGTTGGAGTTTTAGAAGATTTTACTGCCATGAAATATCCTTTAGTTTATTACAAACAGCAAATATATACAAAAATATAAGAAGAATCGGGTAAAAAACATGGAAGTTCTTATCCTTTGTTAATGGATTATTCTCCACCACCTTTGTCTTCCAATAAATTGAAATCTGCTTTATTTGTTTCTTTTTTATTTTGATTAAATCGATAAGTATACACAAGTGTGATTGTTCTAGGTCGCCAAAGTGTACTACTAGTTGAATACAACTCAGGTGTATCAATAACACTTCTCCATCTTCGAGTATTGAATAAGTCCCTAATGTTGAGACCAATTGTTGATTTTCCTTTCATTAGGTCTCTAGAAAATCCTAAATCAAAATGATACATAGCTAATGTTTTGCCTTGTGGCCTAACACTAGGAGCTGTGTAGTTAAAAGCAACTTGTGCTTTCATTATTTTGGGAATAGAAAAGTTTAAAGATGTTCGATTTGTCCAAGTAAAGTTATCTCTTTTGAAATCTTGATTATTGAAATTACCAGAAATTACTTCTTTATAAAAATTAAACCCAGTATTTAATCGTATCCAGTCAATGGGAGAGTAGCTATAGTTTATTTCAACTCCATAAGCATCTCTTAGCGCGATATTCATGGGGGTTATATAGATAATGCCATCATCTCCTAAATTTGAAATTCGTTCAATTTTATTTGTAGTACTTCTGTAGTAAATAGAACCAAGTAAGGATCCTGATTTTAAGACTTGCAAAATACCTGCCTCTAATGAATTGGTGTATTCGGGGTCAATTTGTGCATTTCCAACTCGTCGCTCACGATTGTCTCCAAATTTTGTAAATGGCATCAAATCCCATTGACCAGGTCTACTAATTCTGCGACTATAACTTAATTGAAATGTTTGTTTTTCAGTATTTTTAAAAGAAAATGCAGCACTAGGGAAGAAGTCTAAGTAATTCTTTTGTATCTTATTTTGATTTGAATTCTGTAGTGTGTTAATCGTTGTATGTTCAGCTCTCAATCCAGCTTGTAATGAAATTTTATTCCAAGTGTTAGACCCCATAAGGTAGGATGCTAAAACCTGTTCGTCATAATTATAGGTATCATTGAAATGAGTTGGATAATTCCATGTATTACCAGTTAATTCTCCAAATTGAAAGTAGTTCTCCATATTTCGGATTTGCATTCTAGCTCCTGTTTCAATTTTTCCATTACTCAATATCGGTATTACAAAATCAGTTTGTAATAAGATATTATTCTCTGTTGTAGAAACACGAGAGTTTTCTAATTTTTCTCCAAGAAAGTTTGATGACCGCTCATTGTAATCAGATTTTTCTATATCCTGATCTCTAAACCACTTAATGTCTGAATTCCAATCTACTTTATTTTTAAATTTTTTATTGTATGAAATATTTGCTTCTAACAAATCTTCCAATTCCGCTTGATTTTCAAAGCGATCATTATAACCGGTTAGATTGTCATTCAAATCCAAATTCTCGTAATAACGATCATAAGTGTTTTTACCCAATCCACTTCTTAAAGTGAATGAAGTAGATAATGTATTATATTCATTAATGAAATAATCTAATCCAGTAGAAGCATGATTACTTATTTTGTGTCTACTGTGTTCGTAATCTTGGCGATATGTAAAAGCTGTGTCAATGTTGTTTACTCTTTGATAAGTGTTGCTATAACCTGGTCGGGTATTGTTATTATATGAATAGGAAGCAAATACATTTATTTTGTTTTTTCGATAATTAATCCTGAAATCTCCTCCTAATTCGGGGAAATACCCAGCTCTTAAACTAACCGATCCATTTAATCCTTTCGTTTGATTTTTTTTCAAAATAATATTGATGATACCTCCTTCTCCTTGAGCATCATAACGTGAAGAGGCATTTGTGATGACTTCGATTTTTTCAATGTTATCTCCTCTAAGCTGTTGAAGCGCATCTGCACTAGAAGCAAAACCAGACATTTTACCATCGATAAAAATTCGTACATTAGGATTTCCTCTTAAGCTCACATTTCCTTCTGCATCTACAGTAATTGATGGAATGTTTTCAAGTATTTCTACCGCATTTGCCCCCTGATTGTTTAAATCAGCATCAACATTAAAAACACGTTTATCTAAATGATACTCCATTGTGCTTTTTTGAGCTGTAATTTCAATTGTTTCAAATTCAACATTTGATTTCATTGTAATGGTTCCAAGTTTTAATTCACCATTATTCTTGGAAAGTGAAATAGAATCATTTGTTAACCCAGCATAACGAAATATTACATAATAATCGCCTTTTGGAATTGTAATGGAAAAGATTCCTTCTTCATCAGAGAAATCACCTTTGATAAGTTTTTGATTACTTTTTTGATGTATCTGAATTACAACATACGAAAGGGGAGAGTTTTCTGAATCAACAACGTTCCCCGAAATAGTTAAGTCATTCTGACTAAAAAGGTGTTGAATAGAAAATAAGAAGAAAATTATAAAACTAAATCGAACTATCATTGATTGTTTTTTACTAGATTATTTTGGATAATGGCTAAGTAAATGTTAATAGATAGTTTGGATGACTAGTTCAACAAAGATAATATTAAAATATTAATATGATTTCTTTGGAAGAACTTCATTTAAAATTGACCTAAAGAAAAAATCAATATGTTTCAATATTTGGAACATATATTACTTGGTAAGTGCTCGGAACAGATCGAATTACTACATAGTTTTCAACGTATCTTTTTTCATCACATTTACCACATTCTTTAACATTGATTGTATATCGAATAATTCCGTTTATATCATCAATTACAACATTTCTGTCAAAAGTTGCATAACAACTTACTGATAATGGAAAACTAAGGATACTAAACTCACTATAATTAACATCTTCTTTTGTAACACCATAATCTCTGCTGATCTTAAATCGATCCGCATATTGATGATCAGCAGTTATTAAATAATTTCCTGGTGTATTTGCTGTTAAGTAGCCACTACCTGGATAAGCTGTAATATCTAATTTTATGTCACCAGATAAAATATCTTGACCGAAATCGCATTTCTTTTTACACCCACTTGATAGGGTTAAAATAATTAGACCAATAAATAACAGGTAATTGAATTTCATTTTAACTTCAGTATAGTAAATATTCATCGAAATTAATTCAATTAATTGAGAGTTTAAAATAATTTTAAAATTTTCTCTCGATTTTTATTTTTTTTCTTGTCGTTTTTGGATGCTGAAAATGTTCAATTTGTTCTATTGTTTTTTACTAAACATAAGTTTTGAATTCCAAGAGTTTTTTTTGAAAAAATAAGTCGAAATGCTATTTAGAATGTTTCTTATTAGTGGTTATTTTTAATTTAATTAATTGTATATCTGTGGTTTATGTTTGTTGTTTGAACTCAACTCTAAAACTTGAATCTGTAGCATTTTTAAAACTTCTTGCATAGATGTTAAGAAGTGCTAATTTTGCTGGGTAATATACTTTAAAAATTATGTCAAACGCTCAAGATTATATTCCAATAGTTATACAATCAGTTGTTGTATTGGCTTTTGTGGCTGGGACTTTGGTTTTTGCACCTAAATTGGGTCCGAAATTAAGTTCGAAAAGAAAAGACGCAAACTGGGAGTGTGGAATTGAAGCAGATGGAAATGCTCGTTTTCCAATTTCCGTTCGTTATTTCATGATTGCAATTTTATTCGTTTTATTTGATGTTGAAGTTATCTTCTTTTATCCATACGCGGTGAATTTTCATGCTTTACAACTGGACGGATTAATAGCAGTGTTGATTTTTGTTGGGTTTTTCCTAACTGGATTTATATACGTACTTAAAAAAGGAGCTTTAGAATGGGAAAAGTAACTGAAACAGGTAATGTTGAAGCCATCAATTATGAAGGATTTCAGCTAACAAGATTAGATACAGTTATTGGTGCTGCAAGAGCTAATTCCTTATGGCCTTTGCCTTTTGCAACTTCATGTTGTGGTATTGAATATATGGCATCAATGGCACCTAATTATGATATTGCACGTTTTGGAATGGAAAGAATGTCATTTTCACCAAGACAAGCCGATTTGCTAATTGTTGCTGGTACAATCTCTAAAAAATTAGCCCCGGTTTTACGTCAGGTTTACGAACAAATGTCTGAACCTAAATGGGTTTTGTCTGTTGGTGCTTGTGCTTCTACTGGTGGTATTTTTGATACTTATTCAGTGTTGCAAGGTATTGACAGAGTTATTCCAGTTGATGTTTATGTGCCTGGATGTCCGCCAAGACCTGAGCAAATTATTGACGGTATTATGAATATTCAAGCGTTGGTGAAACACGAATCATTGCGTCGTAGACATTCTGCTGAATACAAAGAATTGTTGGATAACTATAAAATTGAAAACGATATCAATGGAAAGTAAATTCACAAATGAACAAGTTTTGTCCGCAATTCGTGGACAATTTGGAGAGAAAATCGGAGATGAACAGCAAACGAAAGACAATTATTTGACAATTTTTGTTGAGTCAGAAGTTGTTCATGATATAATCCTTTGGTTAAATCAACATTCAGAGTTTAAAGTTCACTTTCTGACAAATATTACAGGAGTTCATTTCCCAAATAATGAAGAAGGAAAAGAAATTGTTATAGTGTATCACTTACATAGTTTACAGACCAATTTTAGATTGCGTTTGAAAGCTTATTTGCCAATAGCTAATCCTTCAATTCTATCAATTACAGATATTTATTCAGCAGCAAATTGGTTAGAAAGAGAAACGTTTGATTTCTTTGGAATCAACTTCGTAAATCATCCAAATTTGACTCGAATCTTAAATGTTGAAGATATGGATTATCACCCAATGAGAAAAGAATATCATTTGGAAGATGAAACAAGACAAGATAAAGATAATCGCTTCTTCGGAAGGTAGTAAAGTTTAGTGTGCTATGAGCGAGGACTTAGAAAAATATAAAAATAATTTACCTAATCATATTGAATCTGAGGATACAATTGAAGGTGAAATTGCTACCCTGAATTTAGGGCCAACACACCCTGCAACACACGGTATTTTTCAAAATGTATTGAAAGTAGATGGTGAAAAAATCTTATCATCTGTACAAACAGTTGGTTATATCCATCGTGCATTTGAAAAATTGGCAGAGAGAAGACCATATCATCAAATTACCACAATTACTGACCGTTTAAATTACTGTTCTTCGCCGATTAATAATATTGGTTGGCACATGACAGTTGAGAAATTGGTAGGAATTGAAGTTTCAAAGCGTATTCAATACATGCGTGTGATAATTATGGAATTAGCACGTATAGCTGACCACTTGGTATGTAATGCTGTTATTGGTGTAGATACAGGTGCTTTGACAGGGTTTACATGGATGTTCATTGAACGTGAGCGTATTTACGACATGTATGAACAAATTTGTGGTGCACGAATGACTACAAATATTGGGCGTATTGGAGGTTTCGAAAGAGATTTTACTCCAAAATTCCACGAATTATTAAAAGATTTCCTAGCAACTTTTCCTAAACGTTTTGAAGAATTCAACTCGATGTTGGATAGAAATAGAATTTTTATGGATCGTACAATTGGAGTAGGAGGGATTTCAGCTGAAAGAGCGTTGAATTATGGATTTACTGGTCCAAATTTGAGAGCTGCAGGTGTCGATTATGACGTACGTGTGCATTCTCCTTATTGTTCATATGAAGATTTCGAATTTGATGTTCCGGTAGGTATCAGTGGAGACACTTATGACCGTTTTCAAGTGCGTCAAGAAGAAGTTCGTCAAAGTTTAAGGATTATCAATCAAGCATATAGTAATCTTCCAGAAGGAGACTATCATGCTGATGTACCAGAATTTTATTTACCAAACAAAGCAGATGTTTACAACAAAATGGAAGCTTTGATTTATCACTTTAAAATCATTATGGGTGAAACGCCAGTTCCTGCTGGAGAAGTTTACCATAGTGTAGAAGGTGGAAATGGAGAATTGGGGTATTATCTAATCAGTGATGGAGGACGTACTCCTTACCGTTTACAGTTTAGAAGACCTTGTTTTATTTATTATCAAGCATATCCTGAAATGATTACTGGTCAGTCGCTATCGGATGCCGTTGTGACTTTGAGTAGTATGAATGTGATTGCAGGAGAATTGGACGCTTAGTTATGAAAATAGAAATTACAGAACAAAAAAGACCTGTACTTAGTGCAGAAGCAAACGCTGAGATTAAACGTGTGATTGGGTGTTACCCAGAAGGTCGCCAAAAAAGCGCGATTCTTCGCGTAATGCACATCGTAGAAGAAGAAGCCGGAGGATGGTTGAGTCCAGATACGATGGACATGGTTGCTGAGATTTTGAGCATCGAACCAATTGAGGTCTATGAAGTCGCGACGTTCTATACGATGTTTAATTTGCAACCTGTTGGTAAATACGTATTTGAAGTTTGTAGAACGGGGCCATGTATGTTGGTTGGTTCTGACAACATCATTTCCTACTTGGAAAATAAATTGAATATTAAAGTTGGTGAAACCACAGAAGATAAAATGTTTACATTGAAAACGGCTGAATGTTTAGGAGCTTGTGGTTATGGACCAATGTTGCAATGTGGAGAAGAATACCATGAGTATTTGACAACAGAAAAAGTAGATGAATTAATTGAATCTTGTCGTAGAGGTGAGATTAAAGGAAATAAGGTAGTCTAATGGGAAGAAAATTACTTTTAGAGCACGCAAACGTTCCGGGAATTGAAACATTCGATGTTTATAGAAAACATGGAGGTTATCGTTCAGTAGAAAAAGCATTGAAAACAATGTCGCCGGAAGAGGTAGTGGAAGAGGTGAAAACTGCAACCTTGAAAGGTCGTGGTGGAGCTGGTTTCCCTGCAGGAATGAAATGGTCATTTATTGCAAAACCGGAAGGTGTTCCAAGGTATTTGTTGTGCAATGCCGACGAATCGGAGCCGGGTACATTCAAAGACCGCTATTTGATGCAATACCTTCCTCACTTGTTGATTGAGGGAATGATTGTATCTAGTTATGCTTTGGGAGCAAATCAAGCATATATCTACATTCGTGGAGAGTACATGTTTGTTTTACGCATTGTTGAAAAAGCAATTGCTGAAGCATACGAAAAAGGATTTTTAGGAAAAAATATTTTAGGTTCTGGTTTTGACTTGGATTTGAGTATTGCTCCAGGTGGAGGTGCTTACATCTGTGGTGAAGAAACAGCACTTATTGAATCATTGGAAGGAAAACGTGGGAATCCACGTATGAAACCACCATTCCCAGCTGTTCAAGGACTGTGGCAGTGTCCAACGGTTGTAAACAATGTAGAAACGTTAGCAACAGTTGTACCGATTATCAACTTAACAGCAGCAGAATATACCAAAATAGGTACCGAACAATCAAAAGGAACAAAATTGATTTCAGCAGGTGGAAATGTTGAAAGAGGTGGAGTTTACGAAATTGAATTGGGATTGTCTGTTGAAGAATTTATTTACGGTGATGAATGGTGTCGTGGAATTAAAAATGGTAAAAAATTAAAAGCATTGGTTCCTGGAGGTTCTTCCGTTCCAATTCTTCCAGCACATTTGATTTTAAATACAGCAAATGGAGATCAACGTTTGATGAGTTACGAATCACTATCAGATGGTGGATTCGCATCTGGTTCAATGTTGGGGTCAGGTGGATTCATCGTTTTTGATGAAGATCAGTGTATCGTAAGAAATACTTGGAATTTTGCACGTTTCTACGCACACGAATCATGCGGACAATGTTCACCATGTCGTGAAGGTACAGGATGGATGGAAAAAGTATTACATCGTATCGAAACAGGAAAAGGAAATATGCGCGACATTGATTTGTTGGCAGATATTAATAAGAAGATTGAAGGAAACACGATTTGTCCGTTAGGAGATGCAGCAGCATGGCCAGTAGCAGCAGCAATTCGTCATTTCCGAGAAGAATTTGAGTGGCACGTTACAAATCCAGAAGAAGCAGTAAAACGCAACTACGGAATGTTGAAAGGAGTTACGGTTTAATTTAGAATGTAGAATTCAGAATTAAGGGGGAAGTACTGAGTGGAGAAATTAAGAATTCAGATGATGAGGAGAATACTGAATTTTGAATATTGAATGCTGTCGAAGACAGAAGTTTTTAGATGATTTTAAAAGATTTTTAAAATTTAGAAGGTCAAGGCTTTTGAAAAATTTGATACCACAGTTTACTAATGTAAATGAGGATTCAAATTTTTCAAGTAACGCAGAGATTCGGAATTTTTAAATCTTTAATTTGTATAAAGTAAATTAATAGATATGGTCAAAGTAACCATTGATGGAATAGAAATACAAGTAGAACCAGGAACAACAATCCTGAATGCTGCTCGTCAAGTTGGGGGAGACATTGTTCCACCAGCGATGTGCTATTACAGTAAATTGGAAGGAAGTGGAGGAAAATGCAGAACGTGTTTGGTCGAAGTTGCCGCAGGTTCTGAAAAAGATCCACGTCCAATGCCAAAACTGATGGTTTCTTGTTCAACGCAAGTACAAGATGGAATGGTTGTGAAAAACCTTACCAGCGAGCGTGTACAAGGAGCTAGAGCAGGTGTGACAGAATTCTTGTTGGCAAATCACCCATTGGATTGTCCCGTGTGTGACCAAGCAGGAGAATGTCATTTGCAAGATTTAGGATTCAACAATGGTGCGGAAGGAACGCGTTTTGAAGAAGATAAAAGAACGTATGCTCCACGTGATATTGGTGACAAAATTAAGTTGCATATGAACCGCTGTATCTTGTGTTACCGTTGTGTTTACACGGCAAACCAATTGACAGAAAAACGTGTTCACGGTGTTTTGAATAGAGGAGATCACGCAGAAATTAGTACATACATTGAGAAAGCATTGGATAATGAATTCATAGGAAATGTAATTGATGTTTGCCCTGTTGGAGCTTTGACGGATAAAACATTCCGTTTCAAAAGTCGTGTTTGGTTCTTGAAACCGATGAATGCACACAGAGATTGTCCAACTTGTCAAGGTATTGCTACAGTTTGGATGTTTGGTAACGAAATTCAACGTGTTACAGGTCGTAAAGACAAGTATGGTGAAATCGAAACGCACAATGGAAAAACAGCTTGGTTGTGTAATACATGCCGTTTCGAATCTAAAGACGTTTCTCAATGGAATATCGAAGGACCACGTGTAATTGACCGTCATTCAGTTATTGCACAAGGTCACTATGTCTTGAAAAACCCGTTAGAAGATAAAACTGTTAAAAACTTGAAGTAATGGATACAGGTTTACTAATTGAAAAAAGTATTTTAATTGTTGTTTTGTTTGCAATTTCATTGGGAGTTGCAGCATATTTGACTTTATTAGAAAGAAAAGTTGCAGCATGGATGCAAAATCGTATCGGACCAGATAGAGCAGGTAAATGGGGATTGTTACAACCATTAGCAGATGGTGGTAAATTATTCTTCAAAGAAGACTTTATCCCAGCTAATTCTGATCGTTTTCTATTCATTATTGGGCCAGGGTTGTCAATGGGATTCGCTATGATGACATCTTCTGTTATTCCCTGGGGACCGAATATTGTTGCATTTGGAAGAGATGTTGCTTTACAAGTAACAGATGTTAACGTGGGTATTTTATTTGTAATGGCTTTATCTTCTGTTTCTGTTTATGGAATCATGATTGGAGGTTGGGCTTCGAATAATAAATATTCATTGTTTTCAGCAATTCGTGCATCTTCTCAGATGATTTCTTACGAATTAGCAATGGGAATTTCAATCATTACTGTTGTTTTGTTATCTGGAAGTTTGAGTTTACGTGATATTGTAGAATCTCAGCATGGATTTAACTGGAATATCTGGTACCAACCTATTGGTTTCATTGTTTTCTTTGTGTGTACAATTGCAGAATTAAACAGAGCTCCGTTTGATATGGCTGAATGTGAGAGTGAGTTGATTACTGGACACCATACTGAATATGGATCGATGAAAATGGGATTCTATTTATTTGCGGAGTATGTTCACTTATTCATTGGTTCTGCTGTGATTTCTTTGTTGTATTTCGGTGGTTACAATTTCCCTGGAATGGATTATTTCTCTGGAAATACATTGGCAATTTTAGGAACATTGGTATTCTTTGGTAAAACAGCATTTTTCATCTTTGTAATTATGTGGATACGTTGGACATTACCTCGTTTCAGATATGACCAATTAATGAGTTTAGGATGGAAAAAATTAATTCCAATTTCAATTGTTAATATGGTGATTACTGCAGTTGTGATTGCAGCAACTTCAGGGTGGTTTTCACCAAATAAAAAACAGGAAACGACTACAACTGCGAAAGTTGAAGTTGTTGCTGAACAAACATTGAATCAATAAGAACGATAAAGTATTGAAAAATATGGAAAGTTTATCGAATAGAAAAAAAGTAGTTTCGAACAAGAAAATGACCTTTCTTGAAAGTTTATACCTTCCTGCTATTGCTTCAGGAATGAGTAAGACTTTTAAGCACATGTTTCAAAAAGCTGCTACTTACAGATTTCCTGAACAAGGAAAAGAGTTTTCTCCAGTATATAGAGGGATGCATGTTTTGAAGCGCGATGAACAAGGGCGTGAAAACTGTACTGCTTGTGGTTTATGTGCTGTTGCATGTCCAGCAGAAGCTATTACTATGCGTGCAGCTGAAAGAGAACCAGGTGAAGAGCACTTGTACAGAGAAGAAAAATACGCTGAAATGTATGAAATCAATATGTTGCGTTGTATTTTCTGCGGATTGTGTGAAGAAGCTTGCCCAAAAGAAGCAGTTTTCTTAACTGATAGAATTGTACCAACTCATTTTGAGCGTCAGCCATTTGTGTATGGTAAAGATAAATTGGTCGAATCGGTTGATAATCGTGTAGATATCACGAAAAGACAACATACAGGTAAAAGAGGAAACAAATGAGTACTATAGAAATTGTAGCGTTAGTATTAGGTGTTTTTACAATTGCATCAGCTTTGATGGTTGTATTGAGTATGCACCCAGTGAGAAGTGTCTTGTTTTTAATTCTGACATTTTTTCTTATTTCAGCGAATTATATTATGCTGAATGCACAGTTCTTGGCAATTGTTAATATTGTAGTATATGCTGGAGCAATTATGGTTTTATTCCTGTTTGTTTTGATGTTACTCAATTTAAGTAAAGATAATGAACCTCGTGCATCGAGTATGATGAAATTGGCAGCCTCTCTTGCAGCAGGTGTATTGGTTATTGTGTTGGTTGCAGCTATAAAAGATGCAACTTTTATACAAGGATCAGCATCAGAAATAACGAATCAAGGGTTGGTAGAAAACTTAGGACAATTGTTATTTACAAAATATGTCTTGCCATTTGAAGTATCTTCTGTTTTGTTTATCGCAGCAATGGTAGGAGCAGTATTACTTTCTAAAAAAGAAAAACAATTAATTGACTAAACGATGGTATTAGCAACAATGTTAAAATCGGGAGTATCGTTAGAATTTTATATAATTCTGGCTACAATTCTCTTTACGATTGGGGTTTTAGGAGTTTTAATCCGTAGAAATGCAATCATTATATTGATGAGTGTGGAATTAATGTTAAATGCAGTGAATTTATTAATGGCCGCATTTTCAACTTATCACGGTACAGGTGATGCTCAGGTGTTTGTATTCTTCATTATGGTAGTAGCAGCAGCTGAAGCAACAGTTGGACTTTCCATTTTGGTGTTATTGTACAGAAACAGAAAGACTGTGGATGTTGGAGTGTTTAATAAATTAAAAGGATAAGGATGTCAGTGGAACAATTATTACCGCTCGTATTATTACTTCCTTTAATCGGAGGATTTATAAATGGTGTTTTTGGAAATAAATTACCGAAAACAATTATTGGTTCAATTGCTACTTTGTTGGTTGCAAGTTCATTTTTCTTGGCACTGTCTATCTTCTTTCAGCTAGACAAAGCAGTTGAAGTCAAGTTATTTACAATAATATCACTTCCAGATATGACTTTAAATGCTAAGTTATTAGCAGATAATTTATCTATTTGGATGACATTAATTATCACAGGTATTGGTTCTTTGATTCATTTATTCTCAATGGGATATATGAGCCATGATCCAGGATACAGAAAGTTTTTTACGTATTTGAACTTGTTTATCTTCTCGATGTTGATTCTTGTTCTTGGAAGTAACTACTTTATGTTGTTCTTCGGATGGGAAGGAGTAGGTATCTGTTCTTACTTGTTGATTGGTTTCCATTATTCAGATGAACAAAAAGGTTTCTTAAACGGAATTGCAGCAAGAAAAGCATTCATCATGAACCGTGTTGGGGATTTAGGATTGTTGATCGGTTTGTTCTTATTGTTAAATCAATTCGGAACATTAGAATACTCTGAAATTGCATCAGTAGTTACAGCTGAAGATTTTGTGAATCCTACTTGGATGATGTTTGGAATTACGATGTGTTTGTTCATTGGAGCAACTGGTAAATCAGCACAAATTCCATTGTTTACATGGTTGCCAGATGCGATGGCTGGACCA
>DAIOWV010000029.1:0-4075 GCA_036758285.1 Taishania sp.
ACTACTTTTGCGGTGGGGTAAGTCTTGTACGACCAGCTCCCTTCTAATCCCCCAGGACAGGAATGTAGCAAGGGCCGAAGGTTGTAGCGGTGCGATACGAGTAGCTTGCCCCTCTTTTTTTATCCTAAACTCAAATATCTATTAGTAATGGAATTTATATCTGAAGAGTTAGATAAATATATCTGTAATCATTCTGAAAATGAACCAGATTATTTAAAGGAATTAAATCGAAAAACACATTTAGAAGTACTACAACCACGAATGTTAAGTGGTCATTATCAAGGACGTGTGTTGAGTATATTGTCACATATGATACGCCCAAATAGAATATTGGAAATTGGTACATATACTGGATATTCTGCCTTAGCTCTAGCTGAAGGATTACAAGAAGATGGTTTATTAATCACAATTGATGTGAATGAAGAATTAGAAGAAATGGTTTCGACTTTTATTTCTAAATCTGGAATGTCAGGTAAAATTCAAAACTTGATAGGTGATGCAACGGAATTAATTCCTGATTTGGATCATGAGTTTGATATTGTTTTCATCGATGCAGACAAAAAAAATTATATCACTTATTACAATTTAGTTTTTGATAAAGTAAAAAAAGGTGGTTACATAATTGCTGATAATGTTTTGTGGTCAGGAAAAGTTCTTGAAGAATATGATTCTCTTGATAAATCGACGAAGATAATAATGGATTACAATCGTTTAATCCATGAAGATGATAGAGTGCAAGAGGTCTTGTTTCCTATTCGTGATGGTTTGATGATTGCTCGAAAAAAATAATTAACCTGAGTTCAGGATAATTACTCTTTTATAAAAATTGTTCTGCGATTATCAAATCCGAAGGTAAAGTAATTTTAATATTTTCAGGATTTCCTTCAACCAAATGAATTTTAAAACCAGCTTCTTCAACCAGTGAGGCATCATCTGTAATATTTGAATGGAAGGGAAGAGAATAAGCTTTTTTTAGTATTTCTTCAGAAAAACATTGTGGAGTTTGTACTGTGATGAAATCCATTCTATTGACAGTATTTGAACCGTCAACACTAAGCTTTCGAATTGATTCTTTTATGGTTAGATATGGAATTCCACTTCCATTATCCATCGCCATTTTTATACAATTTTGAATAGTTTCTGTAGAAACCAATGGTCGAACGCCATCATGAACACAAATTATTTTTCCGGATGCTAAATTAACTGCGTTTTTAATCGAATCGTATCTCTCAATACCACCAGTTACAACCGTGTGCACTATCTCACATTTGTGTGTTTCAATTAATTCTTCCCAATAAGAAAGCCAATCAGCAGGCAAAGTAATGAAAATTTCAGCTGTCGGATCTGTTTGATAAAAACGTTCCAACGTGTGAATTAAGATAGGTTTCCCTTTAATCAATAAAAATTGTTTGGGAAGGCTTGTTCCCATTCGTTTTCCAATTCCTGCTGCAGTAATGATAAAGGTATTCATATGCTAAAATTAAAAAAGGTTGCCTAAAAGACAACCTTTAATAAATATATAATTTTCAATTATTTTAATTGATTTGGATTATCTTTTGCTTGTTTATTAAATTTTAACTGATAACGTAACCAGTAGAACAAACCGAAAAAACCACCAAGAACAACAATAGTATTAAATGTAGCTGTAAAACCAATGTTCTCGTCATAAATCACTAATATTGATGTCAATGCATCCCCTAAACCATAAAAGAAATCTGTACTTGTCATTTTGAGTAATTTTTATAGCACAAATAAACTAATTAATTTTCGATTATCTTCCATTTACATTGTGTTTTTTTTCGCTTTTCAATGTTGATAACTAAAAAAAGCCAAAATACTGTTTGATTTTACTTTTTTCTAATTCCAATAACATTTGGTAACGCCCAAAATTCAGCGTTTTTATCTGTAGCGTAAGTTTTTGAAACATAGCTACCTAGTTTTTCTATTCGTCCTTTTTCAGTATCAACAAATAAACTAGTTTGAGGTCCGCCCTCCATATAAATTGCATTGACTAGTTTCACTTCAAAATTCAACATAAATTGGATCATTTCATTGTGTGAATAGGGAGAACGTGTAAAAATAAAATAGATAAATTGTTGTTTGTCTTTTGCAACAATTAATTGACTGCACCATTGTGGGTTTTTATTCCAACTCATAGGATTACCCTCACAATCAATCATTCTTAATCCTTGAGCATATGATTGATATTGGTTTTTTATTTTTGAAAAGTCATTGCATTTTAAATCTATGATGTCAAAATTGGGCAAGCCTTTTTCAATTGGATTAAAAGCAATAATTGAATTATATCCTTCATAAAGGTTACTGTTGTTCGAGTAATTTAAATCATTTTGTAAAAGTCCTTTGCTGGAAAGTTTTCTTTTTAAATCATACATTCCAGCATTAATGACAACTTTCAAGTTAAATTTTTCAGCCCAATCGACAACGCATAAAGGAACCGAGTCCGTTTGTGAAGCGGATAACATTTCAAAGCTAAAATTTTCAGGGTTGATTTTTAAAATGCTAATTTTTGAATCTCCTACTTTATCTTTTCTAGGTGCGTCTAATTCAATGTAACTTAGCCCTTTTTCTAATTCTGTCCATTTATTGCTAAATTGCTCATAATAAGGAGGGTTGTAAATCGAATTGTACTGATTGGTATCAATTTTAATTAATGTATCTTCTTTTATCTTTTGTTGTGAACATGAAACAAATGGAAGAGCTAATATTGTTATTTTTAAAAGTATAAAATTGAATTTGATCATGTATTAAATGTTAATTGATTTTCCTTGTTCCAATCAAATTTTTTGCCACGAATGGGGAATAAGTCAAATAACTCACCTGAGTAATAAAATTGATAGCCGATCATACCAAAAGTGTAAGGAACATCATGTATTTTGATTGTTGATCCACCAACTCTTGGTGTTGGATTTGGGTTTGATTGTGGAAATCCAACATTAAATAAAGTAGTAAGAATTTCAGGCCGTGTATCAATTGAGTGACCTGCTTTTTCCCATTGAAGTTTTACTTGTTTTAAGAAAATTGCAGCATATAAATATGAATAATAATGATTTCTAAATGATGTTAATCGTTCAATTCGCTCTATTTCTGGATTCTCTGTTTTAAAATCTAATAAATGTTCATATTCTTTACCTAAATAGAATTCACTTGAAGAATCTTTTAGTAGACCTTCAATTTTTCGAGCAGTATGCTCTTTGATTCCAGTAACCCCAAAAGAAAATTGACTTTCAACAGATAAAATTTTCAATGGCCCAATCCATTTTTTAAATGCTTCTCTGTCGGAATTGAATAATCGAATTTGCTCTCCTACTAAACAAGCTACAATCAATCTTTCTTCAACTCCTGTTACCTTAGAAACTGAATCGATCAAATGCCTATCTTTTTCAACTGCTTCTTTGAAAATTTGCCATTCGGGAATGTTCATCCACTCAAAAGCACTCGCTTGATTAGTTTGAGAATTGAATTTTGATTCTTTATTAATTTTTGAAATCGCTTTTTGGTATTTTACATCTTCCTTTAATACTAAATCAACAGCATCAAGCATTCTTTTTATTTCAGTAATTGTGTCACCATTTTCCAATGCATGTACAATGTATTCTGCATTTACAGGGTAAAATTGATTGAGCAATTCAATTCTTTGAAAAACCTCAAAACGATCATCCATTTCAGATTTTTTAGAATTTGATGCAGAAGAGTTGGAATACTTTTGATCTATTTCATGAAGATAGCGACTATTTTGATCTACGCTCCCTTTTTGATTTGTCCATTTAAATTGAATGGCAACATAGCTCATAACAAGTCCAAATCCAGCTATAGCAAATCCATATAGTAGAATATTATAGCAAATTTTTAACGCTTTTTTCATCGACAATTTTTTTGCAAATTTAATCGCTCATTTGACTCAATGATAAAGTGTTAATAACTTATTTTTTTAACTAAAATTCTTCAATAAATTTATTTTTTCTAGATTTATAAACTTCAAATTTTATTTAATGAAAAAGTACTTATTTATATTCTCAATATTGCTACTAATTTCTTGTGTCAAAAAAAGAAATTG